>CAYVUO010000125.1:0-6245 GCA_964454715.1 uncultured Bifidobacterium sp.
GAGATGCTCCCGAGCGAGTACATCGATCGCAACTGCTTCACCGGCCTCGCCAACGTGAAGCGTCGCGAGCTCGGTCAGCGCTACGAGATCGGCATCCAGAACATGCTGTGGGGCACCGACTTCCCCCACCCCGAGGGCACCTGGCCCCGCACCCGCGAAGCGCTGAAGAGCACCTTCTTCGACATCCCGATCGATGAGACCCGAGTGATGCTCGGTCTGTCGGCCGGTGAGGCCTTCGGCTTCGACATGGACGCCCTGCGCAAGATCTCCGACAAGATCGGGCCGACGCCGACCGAGTTCGGTCAGCTCGCTCCCGGTCGCACCGCGCAGGACCTCGTCGATCGCTGGGCCCCGGTGAAGGAGGTCGGCCGTCACTGGCTGACCGGTCACGACTTCCCGCTCATCGCCCAGTAGTCGTGTCCGCCCGCGCCGTTCCGGCGCCCGATCGTTCCGGCCGTGACGCACGCAGCGTCACGGCCGACGACGTGGTGGGCGCTGCCGCGATCATCGTCGAACGTCATGGCTCCGACGCACTGACGATGCGTCGATTGTCCGATGACCTCGGTGTCGCGGTCACGTCGATCTACTGGCACGTCGGGAATCGCGACGCCGTGCTCGACGCGCTCGTCGATCGTCTCCTCGCCGACGTGCGCACGATCCGGCCAGAGGGTGGTTCGCCGGCCGAACGCATCGCATCGATGTGTCGCGTACTGCGCACGATGTTGGTCGACCGCTCCAACGTGATGGCCGTGGTGCACCAGCGCGATCGCATGCCGGAGGTCTTCCACCCCGTCCAGGCGGCGTTCGCCGACGAACTGGCTGCGCTCGACGTGCATGGCGCGCCGGCTGCCACGGTGATCCGGTCGTTCGAGGCCCACGTCGTGTCCTCGGCGCTGCTCGAACGCTCACGGGCCCGCAACTCCGATCACGAACTCGTCGATCCCGACCTGTGGCCCGCCGACCATCCCGATCGCGCCCTCGTCGATGCGCTGGGTTCTCCGACCGACTTCGACGTGGTGTTCGAATACGGTCTGGCGGCACTGTTGGCCACTCTCCCGATCCCTTCACAACAGGAGGCAACACCATGAGCGACGGCGGCTACGAGGGCATCGACACGCCATGGCGTCGCGATCCCGCCGAACTCGAGGGCCGCCTGGGCGAATGGGCCCGCAGCGCCTTCGGTGAGGGGTCGCAGATCTCGAACGTGAAGGCTCCCGACAACGGCATGTCGAGTGAGAGTGCATTGTTCGACGTCACGATCGACGGTGTCACCACCGGATACGTCGCTCGCATGGCGCCGCTTCCCAACGTCATCCCGGTGTTCCGCGACTACGACATCGAGCTCCAGGCGCAGGCCATGCGCATCGTGGGGGAGCGCACCTCGGTGCCGGTTCCCACGGTGCCGTTCGTCGTGCTCGACGAGTCGATCCTCGATGTGCCCTTCCTCGTGATGGGTCGCCTGCCGGGCACCGCGCCCACCGATGTGCCGCCGTACGTGTTCGGTGGGTTCGTCATGGACATGTCGCCCGAACAGCGCGACCTGATGCAGCGCAACGCGGTCGGCACGCTCGTCGGTCTGCACGAACTGCGTCCCGACAACGCCGATCTCGCGTTCCTCGCGCGTCCGCAGTACGGCGCCGACGCGCTCGACCAGCACCTCGGCTACGAGCGCAGCTACTACGAGTGGGCGCGTGGCGATGAGCGCTACCCGCTCATCGAGCGCACCTTCGACTGGCTCGAGGCCAACCGCCCCGCGCTCGCCAACCCCGCCGTCATCAATTGGGGCGACGCCCGGATCGGCAACATGCTCTGGGACGGGCCGACACCGACCGCCGTACTCGACTGGGAGATGGCGGCCATCGGGCCGGCCGAGGTCGACCTGGCGTGGATGATCTTCCTGCACCGGTTCTTCCAGGACATGGCCGAGACCTACGGGTTCCCCGGTCTTCCCGACTTCATGCGTCGTGACGACATGGCGGCGACCTATGCCGAACTGAGTGGCCGGCCCGTCGAGGCCCTCGAATGGTTCGAGGTCTTCGCCGCCCTGCGCTTCGCCACGATCTCGGTGCGCACGAGCTCCCGGTCCATCGCCTACGGCCAGATGGAGGCCCCGGCCGAACCGGATGACCTCATCATGTTCCGCAAGCTCCTCGAGCAGATGTTGGCTGGCACCTACTGGGAGTGAGGGGCCCTCGGACCCCTCGGCGTGTCATCGGTCACATCGAGGGGCCGATCGCGCTACTGTCACCGGCCGTGAGTCGACTGGACGACCTTCGTCATGTCGAAGCGGCGTTGAACCGCATCGCCCGGCTGAGCACGGGGCGGCTGGCGGCCCGAGCGCGGGTGGAGCGTTCCGGGGTCGAGCTCTCGCGCCCGGCCATCACCATCCTCGGCGCGCTGCGCGACTCCGGTCCCGTTCGACCGTCGGCGATCTCCCGGATGACCGATCTCGAGGCACCGCTCGTCAGTCGTGAACTGCGCGACCTCGTCGCCGGCGGTCACGTGTGCCGCACCGATGACCCCACCGACCGTCGAGCCGGCATCGTGGAACTCACCAAGTTGGGTCTCGACACCTGGCAGGCCCACAGGCGCGCGACCGACGACGCGATCTCGGCGACGTTCGAGGACTGGTCGAGTGAGGAACTGAGTGACCTGCGTCGGATGCTCGAGCGGGTCGCCGGCGACTTCGCCAACGCCCGGGTCGAGGGTGCACCCGCGTCCTCCGCGGTCTGATCGCTCGCCGGCGCCTACATTCGCGCCATGACGCAGAACTGGGACCCCAACGACCTCACCCGTGGCGTGTTCGCGGCCGATCTCATCGTGCACGCGCTCACGCAGAATCCCGACGCACCGGCCGTGAACATCCTCGGCCAGCGCCAGTTGACGGCGCGCGAGATGGCCGAGATGGTGAGCCGCTACGCGCAGGCGCTCGAGTCGAAGGGGCTCGGTCAGGGCACGCAGATGTCGGTGCTCGCTCTGAATCGGCCCGAGGTGCTGTTCAACATGGGGGCGAGTCAGATCAGTGCGACTCGCACGACACCGCTGCATCCGATGGGATCGGTCGACGATCAGGCCTACGTGCTCGAGGACTGCGGTGCGAAGGCGCTCATCTTCGACCCCGACAACTTCACAGAGCGCGCCCGCGAACTGGCGGAACGCGTGCCGACGATCGAACACTTCCTCGCTCTCGGCCCGACCGAGTTCGGTGAGGATCTGAACGCGCTCGCAATGACGTTCGAACCGAAGCCGCTCGTCGCACCGGTCGTGCAGGCGGAGGATGTCGCCGGCATCTCCTACTCGGGCGGCACGACGGGCAAGCCCAAGGGCATCATGAGCACCTATCGCGGCGGTGCGTCGATGACCACCATCCAGATGGCCGAATGGGAATGGCCCGACGAGGTGCGCTTCCTCATCTGTACGCCGTTGTCGCACGCCGGCGCCGCGTTCTTCACCCCGACGCTGCTCAAGGGCGGTTCGCTCACCGTGCTGCCGGGTTTCGATCCGGAGAAGTTCATGCAGACCGTCGAGGAGCACCGCATCACCGCCACGATGCTCGTGCCCACGATGATCTACGTGCTGCTCGATCACCCGAAGTTCGGCGAGTACGACCTGTCGAGTCTGCAGACGGTCTTCTATGGAGCGTCGGCGATCTCTCCGACGCGACTGTCAGAGGCGATCCGCCGGATGGGCCCGATCTTCTTCCAGTTCTACGGCCAGGCCGAATGTCCGATGACCATCTCGGTGCTGCGAAAGGGTGACCACGATCCCGACAACCTCGAGCGGCTCGCCAGTTGTGGACGTCCCGTGCCGTGGGTGCATGTGGCCCTACTCGACGACGACGGCAACGAGGTTCCCCATGGTGAACCCGGTGAGATCTGCGTGCGCGGTCCGCTCACGATGAAGGGGTATCTCAACAAGCCAGAGCAGACCGATGAGGCGTTCGCCCACGGTTGGTTGCACACCGGTGACGTCGCCCGGGCCGACGACGAGGGCTTCCTCTACAT
This sequence comes from uncultured Bifidobacterium sp., assembly GCA_964454715.1. Classification (GTDB taxonomy): domain Bacteria; phylum Actinomycetota; class Acidimicrobiia; order Acidimicrobiales; family Acidimicrobilacustridaceae; genus Acidimicrobilacustris. The sequence goes on from CAYVUO010000125.1 coordinate 4,005, forward strand.
CGTCGACCGCAAGAAGGACATGATCGTGACCGGCGGGTTCAACGTGTATCCCCGTGAGGTCGAGGACGTCATCTCCACCCATCCCGGCGTTTCGGCCGTCGCCGTCATCGGCGTGCCCGACGAGCGGTGGGGCGAGTCGGTGAAGGCCGTCGTCGTGCCCCGACCGGGTCACGAGATCGACCCCGACGAGATCATTGCCCTCGTCAAGGAGGCGAAGGGTTCGGTGCAGGCTCCGAAGTCGGTCGATCTGGCCGACTCGATCCCGCTCAGCGCGCTCGGGAAGCCGGACAAGAAGGCCCTCCGGGCTCGCTATTGGGGTGACACCGGCCGACAGGTCAACTGACGGTTCCGGTCCACGGGACAGGCCCTCGGGTGCCTGTCGTCACAGCGTGCTCGGTGACGCGTCTACTGTGACGATCCGGACTTCGAGGGGGAGATCCACCACGTGGACAAGTTGCTGACGTACACGATCTTCGGGCTCGCCCTCGGCGGCTCGTACTTCATCGCCGCGTCGGGTCTGGTCGTCACCTACACGACCTCGGGCATCTTCAACTTCGCCCAGGGTGCCATCGCCATGCTGGCCGTGTTCACCTACTGGCAGTTGCGGTGGGGTTGGGGCTGGCCCGCCCCGATCGCGTTGATCGTCGTGCTGTTCGTGCTGGCCCCGCTCCTGGGCGCCACCCTCTACCGGGTGGTGATGCGCAACCTGCGCGGCACCTCGGAGGTCACGAAGATCATCGTGTCGATCGGCGTGATGCTCGGTTTCCTCGCGCTCGCCACCTGGATCTGGAACCCCACGTCGAGCACCCCGCGCCGCTTCCAGAAGTTCTTCGGCCCGAACGCGCTCGTGCACATCTTCGGCACCACGGTGTCGTGGCACGAGATCATCGCCTTCGTCGTGGCCATCGTGATCGCCGTCTCGATCCGGATCCTGTTCATCCGCACCCGCTCGGGTGTCGCCATGCGGGCGGTGGTCGACGACCCCGAACTCCTGCAGCTCAACGGCGGTCGTCCCGAGCGCCTAGCCATGATCTCGTGGGCCGGCGGTGCCTTCCTCGCCGCTCTCGCCGGCATCCTGATCCAGCCGATCATCGGCTCGGGCATGAGCGCCAACCAGCTCACCTTCCTCATCATCGACGCGTTCGCTGCCGCGATGTTCGGACGCCTCCGCAGCCTTCCCCGCACGTTCGTGGGAGCGATGGTGATCGGCCTCACGAGCACCTACGTGCTCGCCTACTTCCCGAGCAGTTGGACATGGGCGAGTTCGTTCCGCAACTCGCTGCCGATGATCTTCCTGTTCATCATCCTGCTGGTCCTTCCGCAGGATCGTCTCCGTGGCGCAGTCGTGCTGCGTACGCGTGAACGCTTCCGCATGCCCTCGAAGCGCACGGCGTGGATCGCGGCGCTCGTGATGGTGGTCGTGGTCTACGCGATGAAGGTGATCCTCGCTCCGACCGGCGTGAACACGCTCACCAAGGGCCTGACCTTCGCCCTCATCGCCCTTTCACTGGTGCTGCTCACCGGTCTGGCCGGCGAGATCAACCTCGCCGCACTTTCGTTCGGAGCCATCGGAACCCTGCTCGTGTTCCACATCGGCGTGAGCGGCACTGGGCCCGAAGCGCGCCTGACGATCATCGGCATCGTCCTCGCCTCGGCGATCACCGGACTCGTCGGTGCGCTGATCGCGTTCCCGGCATTGCGATTGCGCGGCCTCTATCTCGCGCTCGCCACGATGGCGTTCGGCGAGTTCGTTTCGCGCTTCGTGCTCACCGAGCGCACCGAGCGCTCGATCTTCGGCATCGAGTTCACCGTGTTCCCCACGGGACAGTTGAAGATCCCGCGTCCGAAGATCGGCCCGCTCGACTTCCAGTCCAACGATTCGTTCCTGATCCTCGTCACCGTGCTCTTCGCATTGTTGGCGGTGGGCATCGTCTACCTGCGCCACAGCGGGTACGGCCGTCGCCTCGCTGCGATGAAGGACAGCCCGGCCGCCTGCGCGACACTCGGCATGAGCGTCGTGCGCCTCAAGCTCTCGGTGTTCATGCTGTCGGCCGCCATCGCCGGCCTCGGCGGCATCATGATGTCGTCGCAGATGGGCAACGTCACGACCGACAACTTCAACATCGTGCTCAGCCTCGCCCTGCTCATGATCACGGTGGTCGGCGGCATCGGCTACACCTCGGGTGCGCTGTTCGCCGGCATGTTCTTCATCGTGTTCATCGAGATCCTCAACAACACGCT
>CAYVUO010000126.1:0-6210 GCA_964454715.1 uncultured Bifidobacterium sp.
GGGGGGTCTGCGATTCGGTCATGGGCCGAGTCTACGGGGGGCACTCCGACCGACGGAAAGCCGGGGAGTCACCTCGACTCAGAGGAGGCGCAGCGCCTCGATGCGGAGGTCGAGGCGGTCGTGATCGGCCCCGGCCGGGTCGACCATCCACAGCGCGCCGGGCGTGCCGGTGGCCGAACGCACGAGGGAGCCCTTCGTGGCCGCCGATTCGAGCGCGGTGACCAGACCCGGCGGGTAACGAGTGAGCGCCACACCGGCGCGATCGACGAGCACATCGCGATCGGGATCATCGGTGAGATGAGCGGCTCCGAACAACGTGGCGATGATGCGAACCATCGGCGACGAGGCCAAGCGGGTCGACATCGTGATCGCGGCGAGTTCTCCCTGGCGGATCTGCACCAGCGCTCGGGCCACCACTGCTTCGAGCGGGATGCGTCCGAGCCCGAGCACGCCCTCGGTGACGACGAGCGTCGAACGTTCGGGAGCGAGACCGATGACGAACGCATTGATCGAGGGTTCGTCGATGACGAGCAACTCGGGGACGGGAACACCGGCGGCGGCGGCAAGGCCATCGACGAGGTTGCGCAGACGAGCTGCATCGTCACCGGAGGCGGCGCGCGTCGGAAGAGTGGCGAGCAACTTCTGCTCCACCGGGCCGGGGAACGAGCGCACCCGAACGATGACGGCGACGACCGTGAGCACGAGACCGATGAGCAGACCGATGATGCCGAGCACCACGGTGAGCGCTGCGGTGACGACGAGCCCGAGCAACGCCATGGGCGCTCCAGCGGCGATGGTCCACACCATCGGATTCGTCGTCGGCTTCTCGAGTGTCGCGGTCACGGTTCCCTCTCCCAGGACAGGTGGAGCACACTACCGGCGAGCGATGGCCATCTCGTAGAGACCGACGTAGCGCCGAGCCAGCGAATCCATCGAGAACCCCTCGGCCCGCTCCGCGCCCGAGGCCACGAGTGAATCGGCCAGGCTCCGATCCGAGAGGACCCGACGCAGGGCACCGGCGAGGGCCATGGCATCACCCGGAGGCACGAGCAGGGCGTCACGGTCGGCCCGGGCCACGTTGGCGTAACCGGGGAGCTCGCTGGCCACCACTGCGGCGCGCGCCGCCATCGCCTCGAGCAGCACGACACCGAACGATTCCCCCGACAGCGACGGAGCACACAGCACATCGGCGGCGCCGAGGCGAGCGATCTTCTCCGATTCGGAGATCCGACCCAACCATTCGATGCGCGGGTCACCGGCGGAGCGCTGTCGCAGTTCCGCGGTCTCGGGCCCCTCCCCCGCCACCCAGAGATGCACATCGGCGGGGAGGTGGCCCATCGCGTCGAGGAGCACGGCGAGACCCTTGCGCGGTTCGTGGCGACCGACGAACAGGATCGTGGGACGCGTCGATGGCACGACGGCACGCGCATAGGGCCCGATGTCGACGCCGTTGAACACGAGCTCGTAGGTGCCGCCCACCGCATTGGCGGCCATGGTGCGCGCATCCTCGGACACCGCGCAGCGAACGTCGAGCTTCGACGCCAACCATCGAACGACGGGATTGAGCCAGCGATACGCCGCACTCACACCTGCAGCATGGAACGTGCCGACGAGGGGCTGCGACTTGAACAGCAGCGCGGTGTTAGTGACACCGGGCGCGAGCGGCTCGTGCACGTTGACGACATCGAATCGCTCATCGCGCAACGCCCGGATGATGCGCAGCTGCGCTGCGGGATCGGGGGCGATGGGAGCGACCGATCCGTTGGCCGCGGTCGGAAGGCTGTCGCCGAGCGGCGTGACACCGGCATCGGGTGGGGGTCCGTCGCAGGGGCCGAGCACGCGCACGTCGTGGCCCAATCCACGCAATGCATGCGCCAGACCGAGCACCTGGCCCTGCACACCGCCGGGCAGGGTGAGGCTGTAGGGACAGACGATGCCGATGCGCATGTCAGCGCGCCGCCGGACCGTGCTCGGGGCGCGGATGGGGCTTTCCGATCGCTTCGAGCGCGTCGTAGTCGCTCGGCCAATTCGGCTGCTGCAGATGCCATTGCTCCGGAGCGCGCGAGATCAGCCCCTCGAAGCGACGGGCCAATTCGGTGGTGACCCGGGCGACGTCCTCGCGCAGACGACCACGGCGCTCGGTGTCGAGGGGAGGTTCGACGATGGCGAGATGACCGGTTCGACCCTCGAAGTACACCGCGGCGGGGATGAGTGGCGCTCCCGTGCGCAACGCGAGTGTGGCCGGACCGGGCGGAAGCGTGGTCGTCTCGCCGAAGAACTCGAGTTCCACACCGTCACCGAGCAGATCGCGATCGGACAACAGGCACACGATGTGATTGGCCTTGAGCGCGCGCAGGATCGTGCCACCTGCATCGGGCCCGAGCGGAACGATCTGCATCCCGAGCTTCGACCGGAACTCGGCGAAGAACTCGAACAACGACGGAGGCTCGACCGGTTCGACCACGACGGTGACCGGCACACGATTGACGAGGGTGAGCCAGAACCCGGCCCACTCCCATCCGCCGAGATGGGGCAGGGCGAGGATGACCCCGTTGCCACGATCGAGTCCCTCGTTGATGTGGCGATAGCCCTCGACGGTGAAACCGAAGTCGACCGCTTCGGGTGACATGCCGGGGAGTCGGAACGATTCGATCCAGTACCGGGCGTAACTCGTGAACGTCGCATCGACGGCACGGTCGAGCGCTCGCCCGTCGAGTGAGGGATCGACGCGTCGCAGATGTCGAGCGACCATCATCCGCCGCTCGGCCGACACGCTCGCCGCGATGCGACTCAGACCCGCTGCGGTGACGTCGGCGAACCGACGGGGCACGGCCCTCGAGAACGCGGCCCCGGCGCGGTACGCGCCGGTGACGACATCGATGGCCACGATGGTCAGCGCTGGCGGCGGGCCTGCAGGTTCTGACGCCAGGCCGACGACGTGCGAGTGGCCCGAACCGCTCGACGACGCGCGGCACGACGGGCCCGCGGAGTGGGCGGACGTTCCTGCGACGCCTGACGCCACACCTTCACGAACCGCTGCACCGCGGTGACGAGGGTGAGCACGAGCATGACCCACAGCACCGGCACGAGCAGGAAGCTGAAGAGCAGACCGAGACCGAGCAGGATCACGCGCTCGGCCCGCTCCATGACGCCGCCCTTGGCGTGGAAGCCCAGCGCCTCGGCCTTGGCCCGCTCATAGGAGATGATCAGCGACGCGCCGAGGACGGCCATCGGCAGCAGCGGCATCAGACCGCCATCGGTGCGAGCCAGGTACCAGGCCACACCGCCGAGGAGCATCGTGTCGGAGACCCGATCGGCGACGGAGTCGAAGAAGGCGCCACGGGGACCGGCCGTGCCGGCGGCCTTGGCCACCGCGCCGTCGAGGGCGTCGGGCAGACCGGTGAGCACGAGGAGCAGAAGGCCGAGGGCGAGGTGCCCCGACGCGATGGCCACGGCGGCGCAGGCCGACATGACGATGCCGAGCGCGGTGAGGCGATCGGCGGTGACGCCGAGCCGAAGGAGGCGAGCCCCGACGGGCTTCAACCCCTTCTCGATGTTGGTACGCCAGCGACCGTCGAGCACGGTGCAACGCTAGCAGCGGCCCCCACGACGACCCCGGCAAGCCCCTAGCCTCGGCCCATGACCGATCTGTCGTCCCTCATGCCCGGTGATGCCGTCGTGGCCCTGCGCACGTTCCCCCGCCGCTACTCGGCCGCCCTGGGTGTGGCCGACGAGGTCACCGAGGCCCGGGCCCACCGCATCGGCGTCGACGGGGTCTCGGCCGTCGAGGTCGTCCTCACCACGATCGCCACGTGGTCGGTACTCGAGGGGGCCCTACGACAGGTCGCCCACAGCGATGATCCGGTGCTCCACCCGGCCGTCAGCGATCAGCGCCTGCGATCGATCGAGACGTCGACGACCGAGCCCACCGAGGTGGTCATCGCCCAGCTCGGCGACGCCGCAACTTCGTTGTGCGAGCTCGCCGACTCGATCAAGGGTCGGGACTGGTCGCGCACCGGCACCGCCGGCGGTGAGACCCGCACGGCACTCGACCTCCTGCGCGACGCGGTCGATGTCGGAGTCGACGGGCTCGGCCGAGTCGAGCGCATCATCGCATCGCTCGACTGAACCAGATCAGGCGGTGAGGGCCGACCAGTCCTCGGGGTTGTCCTCGACGAACCACTCGACGACCGAGCCGTCGACACCGTCGACGAGCACGAGTCCGCGCTTCTCGGGCGGATCGTCGGCGCTGTAGAGCAGGATGCGCCACGTCGGGCGACTGAGGATGCCGCGCCAACCCAACTGCGCCGACGCATGACCGACGGGGAACCCGACCTGGCGCGTCGCGGCGACCAGTGCATCGGCCTCGTCGACGTCGAGGTTCCAACCGGCGACGAAGCTGTAGAGCCCGATGAGTGCGAGCAGGATGCCAGCGGCGAGGATGCCGTTGTTCACCAATACCGGATCGTGACCACGGCGCGCGACCCACACGATGACGCAGATCGCAGCGATGCCCCAGTAGAGATAGGCGGGGATGCGACGACGGTTGTTGTTGGGGAACATGTAGGGCCCCACGTACCCGGCCGCATTCAGATCCTCGGGCAGCTCATCGCGCACCTCGGCATCGCTGACGGGCGCGCTCGGCTCGGAGTCCTCGGCGGGGGTGGTGGGCTCGGACATCGAGGGCGACGGTAGTGCGGCGCGGTACGCCCGCGCACATGCTCAGACCGGCCAGGCCGCACGCAACTTGCGCCAGGTCTCGTCGAGGGGTTCTGGCAGCACCCGTACGAGCGCCACTGCGGTCATGAAGTTGCTGTCGGCATCCCAGCGGGGAAGCACGTGGGCGTGCAGGTGCGAGGGCACCCCTGCCCCGGCGGCGCGGCCCAGGTTCATCCCGGTGTTCACACCATCGCAGCGATACGCGGCGCGCAAGGCGACCACCGCATCACGTGTGAGTCGACCGATCTCGTCGAGCTCGTGGTCGATGAGATCGATGAGTTCGACCACGGCGCGATTGGGCACGATGAGCATGTGCCCGGTCGTGTAGGGATAGGCGTTGAGCAGTACCGAACATGTGGGCCCGCGATGCACGACGAAGCCGACCTCATCGTCGAGTCGCAGCACCCGTTCGAACAACGAACCGCTCTCGTCGGGATCGAGCGAGGTATCGCCGGGTTCGGTGACGCGGGAGATGTAGTCGGTGCGCCACCCAGCCCACAGATGGTCGAGCGACGGACCTTCGGTCACGAGGCGTGCGAGGCCACGTCGCCCGCAAGACGCTCGACGAACGACTCGAAGGCCACATTGCGCTCGACCTCACCACCGCGCGGATTGACTCCAACGGTGGCATGCGCGACGTCGTCGTCGCCGACGACGAGCACATAGGGGAGCTTCTCGAGCTTGGCCTTGCGGATGCGGCCGCCGAGCGGTTCGTCGGCCTCGACCATGTCGGCGCGGAAGCCGCGGGCCTTCATCGAGGCGACGAGCAGACGGGCATGCGCGTCGTGGTCGTCACGCACGGGAAGCACCCGCACCTGCACGGGTGCGAGCCATGCCGGGAAGGCTCCGGCATAGTGCTCGAGCAGCACACCGAAGAACCGTTCGATCGAACCGAACAGCGCGCGGTGCAACATGATCGGACGACGACGCACACCATCGGCGGCCACGTACTCGAGGTCGAAGCGCTCGGGCAGGTTGAAGTCGCACTGGATGGTGCTCAGCTGCCACGTACGGCCGATCGCGTCCTTGACGTCGATGTCGATCTTGGGGCCGTAGAAGGCGGCGTCGCCCTCCTTGACCGAATACGGAAGGCCGTACTTCTCGAGTGCCGCCTGCAGCGCATTGGTGGCCTTGTCCCAGATCTCGTCGGAACCGACGTACTTCTCGGGGTCCTTGGTGCTGAGGTTCGCGGTGAAGTCGTGGAATCCGAAGGCCTGCAGCACGCTCATGATGAAGTCGAGCAGCGAGGCGATCTCGTCCTGCAGCTGCTCCTCGGTGCAGTAGATGTGGCTGTCGTCCTGGGTGAAGCCCCGGATTCGCATGAGGCCGTGCAACGTCCCTGCACGCTCGTAGCGATAGACGGTGCCCAACTCGAACAGACGCAACGGCAGTTCACGGTAGGAACGCAGACGGCTGCGGTAGATCAGGCAGTGCATCGGACAGTTCATCGGCTTCGGGTAGTACGAGCCGTTGTCCATCTCCATCGGCGGG
>CAYVUO010000127.1:0-2486 GCA_964454715.1 uncultured Bifidobacterium sp.
CCCACCATCCGGCTCCCCGCCCGTCGGGCGGGGCTGCCGGACGGAACCAGCCACATCTCCCGCAGACGAGGGAACGAGGAGGACCATGCCCAGCTTCGATGTCGTCTCCGAGGTCGACGAGCAGGAGGTTCGCAACGCCGTCGATCAGGCCGCCCGTGAACTGTCCACGCGCTTCGACTTCAAGAACACGAACTCCTCGGTCGAACTCAAGGACCTCTCGATCGAGATGACCTCGGCCAGTGCCGATCGCCTCACCGCCGTACGGCAGGTGCTCGAGGAGAAGATGGTCAAGCGCAAGGTGTCGCTCAAGTCGCTCGACTACGGCAAGGTCGAGGATGCCGCCGGTGGGACCGTACGGCAGACGGTCAAGATCGTCGCCGGCATCTCGAGCGACAAGGCCAAGGCCGTCAACAAGGCCATCAAGGACCTCGGCCTCAAGGGGATCTCGTCACAGACCCAGGGTGAACAGATCCGGGTCACCGGCAAGAAGCGAGACGATCTTCAGGCCGTCATCGCCGGACTCAAGGAGATCGACCTGGAGATCCCCTTGCAGTTCGAGAACTTCCGCGACTGACCAAAGTCGATCACTCGTAGTACCCGGAGTGGATGTACACACAGGGAACTCCCTGTTCGTGGAACATGTCCGCATTGCGCCGATCGTCCTCGAAGGCCAGCTGGAGATCGAATCCGTGCTCGCGGAGCTCCCCCACCGTCCGCTGCTTGAACTGCCATGCCTCGAGGCGCGAGTGATCCTCGCGCATGCACAGGAGATCCCAGCGCAGTTCATGTCGATCGAGCCAGACGAGAGTCTGTGGACGCACGCGCAGCGGCCGCGCCGTCAACAGCACGACGTGCAACTCGGGTGACAACAACGAGAGCAGTTTCGCCAACTCATGGATGACCTCGTCATCCCCACAGGCCTCGAAGAATGCATCCCAGTCGCGATTGGCGATGTGGTGCTGGCGGTCGCTCGCGTTGGAGAGCACACCGTCCATGTCGAACACCACCGCCGGACCACCGGGGACGGTGCCGTCTCGCCAGTGCCACGTGGACCGCGGCGCGCTCACGCTCCGCTTCCGGGTCCGTGCGATGCACTCTCGTGGATCGCATCCACCACACCGGGATCGGCGAGGGTCGTGGTATCACCCAGTTCGTGGCCGTCGGCAATGTCGCGCAGCAGTCGTCGCATGATCTTGCCGCTCCGTGTCTTGGGCAGATCGGGAACGATGATGACCCGCTTGGGCCGAGCCGTCGGACCGATCTTCGTCGCGACGTGGGCGCGGAGCTCGTCGACCAGTGCATCGTCGGCCGTCACTCCCCCGCGCACGATGACGTAGGCGACGATCGCCTGCCCGGTGAGTTCGTCGTTGGCCCCGACCACGGCCGCCTCGGCGACCGAGGTGTGATCGACCAGGGCGCTCTCCACTTCGGTCGTGGAGATGCGATGGCCCGAGACGTTCATGACATCGTCGACCCGACCGAGCAGCCACAGGTAGCCGTCGTCGTCGATCTTGGCCCCGTCTCCGGCGAAGTACCTACCCGGATACCTGCTCCAGTAGGTGTCGACGTAGCGCTCGGGATTGCCCCAGATGCCCCGGAGCATCCCCGGCCACGGGCGCGTGAGCGTGAGGTAGCCGCCACCGCGTTCGATCGGGTTGCCCTCTTCGTCGACGACTTCGACACCGATGCCGGGGAGGGCATGACAGGCCGAACCCGGCTTGAGGGTCGTGACTCCGGGGAGCGGTGTGATCATCTGTCCGCCGGTCTCGGTCTGCCACCACGTGTCGACGATCGGACAGCGACCGCCTCCGATGTGCTCGTGGTACCACATCCAGGCCTCGGGATTGATGGGTTCACCCACCGTGCCGAGGAGGCGCAGTGACGACAGATCGTGTTTGGCCGGTTCCTGCTCACCCCATTTCATGAACATGCGGATCGCCGTGGGAGCGGTGTACAGCTGTGTCACGCCGTAGCGCTCGACGATGTCCCAGAGTCGATCCTTGTCCGGCGTGTCGGGCGTTCCCTCGTAGAGCACCGAGGTGGCGCCGTTGGTGAGCGGCCCGTAGACGATGTAGCTGTGCCCCGTCACCCAACCGATGTCGGCCGAGCACCAGTAGACATCGCGGTCGGGATGCAGATCGAACACGTACTTGTGCGTGAACGCGACCTGCGTGAGATAACCGCCCGTGGTGTGCATGCAGCCCTTGGGCTTGGCCGTGGTTCCCGAGGTGTAGAGCAGGTAGAGCAGGTCCTCGGAGTCCATGGCCTCGGGCTCGCACACTTCGTCGGCAGCGGCCATGAGATCGTGGTACCAGTGGTCACGACCGGAGACCATGTCGACCTCGCTGCCCGTGCGCTGCACGACGACGACGTTGGCGACGGTCGGACAGTCGACCATCGCGACGTCGACGTTGGGCTTCAACGGTGACGCAGCACCGCGGCGATATCCACCGTCGGCGGTGATGACGACCTTGCACTCACCGTCG
>CAYVUO010000127.1:2496-3680 GCA_964454715.1 uncultured Bifidobacterium sp.
ACGCGATCGACGATCGAGTCGGGGGCGAAGCCGCCGAAGATCACCGAGTGCGCGGCACCGATGCGGGTACACGCCAGCATGGCGACGGGGAGTTCGGGGATCATCGGCATGTAGATGGCCACTCGATCGCCGCGCTGCACACCAAGACCCTTGAGGACGTTCGCGAACTTCTGCACCTCGGCCAACAGATCCGCATAGGTGATGGTGCGCGTATCGCCGGGCTCGCCCTCCCAGTGGTAGGCCACTCGATCACCACGACCTGCGGCCACGTGGCGGTCGAGACAGTTCTCCGAGACATTGAGGGTGCCACCGACGAACCACTTGGCGTCGGGCAGCGCCCACTCGAGCGTGGTGTGGAAGTCGGAGCGCCAGGTGAGCAACTCGCGCGCCTGCCGGGCCCAGAACGCCTCGAAGTCGGCGTCGGCCTCGCGGTAGAGCGAATCGTCGGTGACGAGTGCGTTCGCCACGAACTCTGCCGAGGGCGGGAACACCCGCTCCTCGTGGAAGTAGTCCTCGATGGTCGGTTCCGACATTGGGCCCCCTCGTGCGTGCGGAGCGAGCCTACCGAACCGTCCCGCCGTGGTCGTCGGTGTCGACCCGCCATTCGAGGGTGATGAACGCGCCGAGACCCTCGGGATCGAGGAGGGCTTCGGCCTCGTTCACCCGACTGCGAGCCCGAAGAGCGACCACATCGGTGGTCGACCGTTCCGACCACACCCGCCGCCCCTCGTCGACGAGCTCGTCGATGCCGGCGTCTCGGAGGTACTGCGCCTGCGTGAGCGATGTCGCGGGCTGACCGAAGGTGATCTGGTCGACGGCGATGTCGGTTGTGATGTCCTGCGATCCCGGGGCATCGAACGGCGCATCGCCGCGCGCCTGACCGCGATAGGTGCGTACCCACCCGAGGTCATCACGTGTCGAGAGATCGGCGGTCGACGCGCCGTAGTCGAACACGACGAGACGACCGCGCTCGATCGCCGCCAGTGCATCTCTCACCCAGCACCGGGCGTTCGACTGATCGGGCACCCACACACCGACGGGGAGATCGGGGTCGACGACGAACGGCAGGGGCGCTTCGGCGATCGGCGTGGCGACGGGCTCGCCATCGACGATCTCGATGCGCTCGAACGACTCGCCCACGCGACGCACGACATCGAAGGCGAGGTTGTCGAGCAGTTCGTTGG
>CAYVUO010000127.1:3690-6205 GCA_964454715.1 uncultured Bifidobacterium sp.
CACGCCGGTGATGGATGCGGGGATGCGGGCACTCGATGCGAACACCGGCACGCCCTCTCCCCTGCCGTTCACCCACTCGTCGATATCGATCGGCTCACCCTGCCAACCCGGCAGATGATCGGCATGCAGCGCACGCTGTGACGCAGACCGCTCGACGAGCACGTACCGCAGCACCGCTGCGCACCTCGGTTCGGCGACGCGGATCGTGCGGGCCAACGTGCCCGGCCCGGCACCGGCGTCGACGACGACGAACGGATCCGGCTCACCGAGTTCGTGCCACACCGAATCGAGCACACGGGCGAGGACTGCGCCGAACAGTGGGCCGACCTCGGGACTCGTGAGGAAGTCGCCGCGACGACCGGCCCGACCAGTGGTGGCGTAGAAGCCGACGCGCTCGTCGTAGAGCGCACGATCCATGAATTCGGCGAACGACTCGCCGCCCATGGGTCAGCGCAGGATCGGCAACGAGACCAGCGTGACCGAATCGGTGAAGTGCGTGAGCACGCCGGGAAGGACACCGAACAGCATCGTGACGCCGACGGTGATGATGAGCGCGAACGTCAGCGCCGCAGGCACCCGCACCGGAGTGCGATCGCCGTCGGGCACCTCGTCCATCCACATCACTCGCATGAGGCGGCCGTAGTAACCGAAGGCGATCACCGAGTTGAGGCCGACGAGCACGGCGAGCACGTAGCCCGAGGTGGTGCCGGCCGAGGCGAGGGCCTTGAAGATGCCGAGCTTGGCGAACCAGCCGCCCGCCGGCGGGATGCCCGCGAGCGAGAACAGGAAGATCGTCATGCACACGGTGAGGCCCGGCGCGTACTGGAAGAGGCCACCGAAGCTCTTGATGTCACCCGAGCGGGTCTTGCGCGACACCGCGAGCACGACGGCGAAGGCGCCGAGGTTCATGCCCGCATAGATGAGCAGGTAGATGACGACCGATCGCAGTGCCTCTCCGCCCGACTCGAAGCTGGCGCCGGCGACGGCGAGCGGAGCGAGGATGTAACCGGCCTGCGCGATGCCCGAGTAGGCGAGCATGCGGACGACATTGGTCTGGCGCAGGGCCACGAGGTTGCCGAAGGTCATCGTGGCCGCTGCCAACACCCACATGAGCGGCTCGAACACATCGGATCGGCCGTAGAAGCCGATGAAGATGACGTTGAGCAGGGCGACGAAGCCCGCCGCCTTCGAAGCGACGGCGAGGAAGGACGTGACGGGAGTGGGTGCACCCTCGTAGGTGTCGGGGGCCCACGTGTGGAATGGCACGGCCGAGACCTTGAAGGCGAAGCCGATGAGTACGAACACGATGCCCAGCACGATGATCGGCTTGGTCTCGATCACCGAACCGAGGATCGGTCCGATCTCGGCCAGCATCGTCGAACCGGTGAGCCCGAAGATGAGCGACATGCCGTAGAGCAGTACGGCCGATGCGAACACACCCATCAGGTAGTACTTGAGACCGGCCTCGTTGCTGCGCTGATCGCGCTTGCGCCACGACGCCAGCATGTAGGCCGGGATCGAGATGAGCTCGAGTGCCACGAAGATCGTGATGAGATCACGAGCAGACGCCATGACCATCATGCCGAGCACCGAAGCCAGGATCAGCTGGTAGTACTCGCCCTCCCAGTAGTCACCCTCGGCGATGTAGTTCGTCGAGAGCAGGATCACGACGTAGCCCGAGATGAGGAACATCGCGTCGAGGATCAGCGAGTAGTTGTCGACGACGAACGCGCCGCCGAAGAGCACCCGTGAGGTGCCATCCTGCGCCATCGTGACGAGCGGGATGGTGGCCAGGAGCAGACCGATGCCGGCGAACGACGACGCCGTCCAACGCGAGCCCTCACCCGAGAACGCGTCGACCAACAACACGACCACGAGCGTGGCCGCAACGATGATCAGCGGGGCGAGTGCGTGGTAGTCGAGCGCTGGAGCACTCCACGCGAAGGACGCGAGTTGGGCGAGCACTCGATCAGCCTCCGAGGTGGTTCATCACGCCGACGAGGTCGGTGACCGCACCGTTGGTGACATGGAACAGGATGTTCGGGACGAAGCCGAGCACCACGATGAGGACGAGCATGGGGGTCCAGGCCACCCATTCGGTGAACGACACGTCGTGCAGATGCGGGTCGTTCTCGAACTCGGGCTTCGGCACGCCGAAGCCGACGCGCTGGTAGAGCCAGAGCAAGTAGGCGGCGGCGAGCACCGTGCCGAGGGCGGCGATCACCATGTAGGTGCGGAACAGCGCATCGCTCAGCCCCATGCCGGGGTTGTAGGCCGACAGGATCGCCGGGAACTCACCCCAGAATCCGGCCAGACCGGGAAGACCCAGCGAGGCCATCACCGAGAAGCCGAGGATCCAACCCATGTGCGGCATCTGCTTGAGCATGCCGCCGAGACGGGAGATCTCGAGCGTGTGATAGCGGTCCTTCACCGAGCCGGCGACGAAGAAGAGCATGCCGGTGATCAGACCGTGGGCGACCATGCCGAACAGCGCGGCGTTGATCCCGAAGTCGGT
>CAYVUO010000128.1:0-6146 GCA_964454715.1 uncultured Bifidobacterium sp.
TTTGCTCGAGCGGTGCCGTACGGAAGTGCTCGTCGACGAGACGGAATCCCTCGAGCATCTCGACGAAGTTGTCGGGTCCGATCGCCAACATGAGCGATAGACCGATGGCCGAGTCGTAGCTGTATCGGCCTCCGACCCAGTCCCAGAAGCCGAACATGTTGTCGGTGTCGATGCCGAACGCGGACACTGCTTCTGCATTGGTGGAAACCGCCACGAAGTGCTTGGCGATGGCCGCCTCATCTCCGAGCGCGGCGAGCGACCAAGAACGGGCCGAGTTCGCATTGGTCATCGTCTCGAGGGTCGTGAACGTCTTCGAGGCGATGATGAACAACGTCGTGGCGGGATCGAGATCGCGGGTGAGTTCGTAGAACTCGGTGCCGTCGACATTCGAGCAGAACCGCACATCGAGCTCGGGCGTGGCATACGGACGCAGCGCCTCGGTGGCCATACGAGGCCCTAGATCGCTCCCGCCGATGCCGATGTTCACGACTGCACTGATGCGCTGACCCGTGTGTCCCTTCCACTCCCCCGAACGAACCCGCTCGCAGAACACCGACATGCGATCGAGCACCTCGTGCACCTCGGGCACGACGTCGACACCTTCGTCGGTGATTACCGCACCGCGAGGGGCGCGCAGCGCGACGTGCAGCACCGCACGATCCTCGGTGACGTTGATGTGTTCCCCCGCGAACATGGCGTCGCGCAAATGCTCGACCCCGGCAGCACGAGCGAGATCCACGAGCAGGGCGAGGGTGCGATCGTCGACGCGGTGCTTGGCATAGTCGACGTGGAGATCACCGACCGACATCGCATAGCGCTCACCGCGGGAGGGGTCGTCGGCGAAGAACTGCCGCAGATGGCGATCACCGATCTCGTCGGCGTGCGCGACGAGCGCCGACCATTGGGGCAACGCGGTGACGGGAGGACGTGCTGGAGTCGACATCGGATTCCTTCAGGTGAGCGAAACGGCGAAACGTGCGGTGAACCGAGAACCCGGATGCACCATGGGCGTGGTCGAGCGCACGAGCGCGTCGACGGGAGAGGTCATCGGTTCGATGGCGACGAAGTCGGCGTCATCGGGCGAGTACACCTGGGCGATCGGATAGTTGCGGTCGAACATCACACTGGCGCGTCGTCGGCCGGCGACCAACGTGAACTGTCGGGTCGAGCCGAGTCGGTAGCCATCATCGAAGGCCCGTGCGCTCAACTTCACCGTGCCCGCCCTCTCGGGCGCCTCCTCACCATCGGGGATGCCCCGGTCATCGGTGACCAGACGCGTTCGATCGGGAAGTACGAGACGCAGGCGATCTCGGCCGGCCTCCGGAAGCCGGAAGTACGGGTGCCATCCGAACGCCACGGGCACGGCGCGCCGACCCGTGGCCTCGATCGTCGTGGTCACGGTGAGGCGGCCCTCACTCACGGCGAATCCGACTCCGATCTCATGGTCGAACGGGAAGGCCTCCATCAGTCGCTCGTCGGCACCACCATCGAAGCGGGCGGCGATCGACGCCTCGCCCGAACGGGCCCGCACCGACAGCACCTCCCAACCGCTGCGCCCGACGAGCAACCCATGGATGGGAAGGCCGTGCTCATCCCGATGCAGCTCGACACCCGACAGATCGACCTTCGTCGAACCGGAGCGATAGCGATCCGACGAGAGTCGATTCGCCCACGGTGCGAGCAGGGGCAACCCCGTCGTATGGCCAGCACTCACCCGCTCCGCGCCCGAGAAGTCGAGGTACTCGCGTCCCTTGTGAGTGAGCGACGCGCCCACCATTCCGATCTCGGGCAGCACGGTGAACGCCGTGTCACCAGCGCGCAACGTCACCGCCGCTTCACCATCGAATCGTTCGACGGTGACCGCGAGTGGCGCGATGTCAGTGCGAGCCACTCGGCTTCTCGTCATGGCCGCCGAACTGCTTGCGCATGGCGGAGAGGATCTTGTCGGCGAAGTCGGCCTCACCGCGCGAGGTGAAGCGCTGATAGAGCGAGGTGGTGAGTACCGGTGCCGGTGCGCCGACGTCGATGGCGGCGAGGCTCGTCCAGCGCCCCTCTCCCGAGTCGCTCACGCGACCGGCGAATCCCTCGAGCTGCGGATCCTCGACGAGTGCGGCCGCAGTGAGATCGAGCAACCACGACGCCACGACCGAACCGCGACGCCACACCTCGGCCACAGCCTCGATGTCGAGGTCGTACTGGTAGTACTTCGGATCGCGCAGCGGAGTGGTCTCGGCGTCTGACTCGTGATGCTCGTTGCCGACGTTCGCGTGACGAAGGATGTTGAAGCCCTCGGCATACGCCGCCATCAGGCCGTACTCGATGCCGTTGTGCACCATCTTCACGAAGTGGCCGGCGCCCGGAGGGCCGCAGTGGAGCCAGCCCTGCTCCTCCGGGGCGAAGTCACCGGTGCGGCCGGGTGTGCGTTCGGCATCTCCCGCACCCGGAGCAATCGTGCGGAAGATGGGGATGAGTCGCGATACAGCGTCGTCGTCGCCACCGATCATGAGGCAGAAGCCGCGCTCGAGACCGAACACACCTCCGCTGGTGCCGACGTCGACGTAGTGGATCCCACGCGGCGCGAGCGATTCGGCCCGATCGACATCGTCTCGGTAGTACGTGTTGCCTCCGTCGATGACGGTGTCGCCCGACTCGAGGTGCGCAGCGACGTCCATCACCGTCTGGCCGGCGAACGCTGCGGGAACCATCACCCACACCGCACGCGGACCATCGAGCTTCGAGGCGAGATCGGCGAGGTCGCTCGCCGCCGTGATCGCATCGCTCTCGGCGGCCAGAGCCGACGTGGTGCCAGCGTCGACGTCGTAGACGACGCACGTGTGGCCGTCACGCACCAGCCGACGCACGAGGTTCGCCCCCATCCGACCGAGTCCGACCATTCCGAGCTGCATCGCGACCTCTCCGCTCTCCGACGGGTCCGGAGGAGCGGCCCCATCGTGCCAAACCCTCGGCCCCTCGGCGACGGCGACCGGTCAGGTGATCACCGGGGCGCTGTGGCAGAGTCTCGGGCCAGTACCCCGACACGATGAGAGCCATGGCGTCCACGACCCCCAACAACCGGGCCCGACGAGCCGGATCGATCGCCTGCGCGGTGCTCCTCGTGTTCTCGCTCACGATCGGCGTGACCGCACAGTGGGCCCGGATGACGGTGTTCGACTCGAGTCGCTTCGCCGAGCGGGCGAGCCAGATGCTCGATTCCGATGTCGTCAGATCAGCGCTCGCCGACGAGATCACCAACGTCATCGTCGATTCCGGTCCGTCGAACCTGGCGTCGTTCCGAACCGTGATCCGTGCGGCGATGGATCCGATCATGCAGACCTCGACGTTCCGTCGGATCTTCCGACGGGCCCTCGACACGAGTCACGACTACCTCTTCACCCGCAGCGGCGCATCCGCCGTCATCAATCTGAGCCAGGCGCTCGCCGTGTTGTCCGGCAGCCTCCAAGTGACCAACCCCGACGTCGCCAACGTGCTTCCCGATGGCAGTCAGCAATTGCTCGTCGACATCGGCGACAACGTGCGCAACCTGGAGCTCTGGAAGTTCACCGAACGCCTCACCGAGATCGGAATCGGTCTGCTCGCACTATCGGTCGTGCTCGGTGTCGGCGTGGTACTCCTCGACCGTGATCGTCGCCGGGGAACCTTCCGATTGGCGATCGCCGTGCTGCTCTCGGGTGGATCGATGTTCGCGATCGCGCTCGTCGTGCCTCCGATCGCAGCCTCGTTCACCCCGAATGGCGAACTCGCGCTGGCGACTGCGTCCGCCGTCATCCTGTTCATGTCGGACTATCGAGCGTTGGCCTTGTCCTTCATCGTCCTCGGCGCGGTCCTCGGGGCCTTCTCGACGTTGCGGGCGGAACTCGGCGGCTCAGTCACCTTCAGTGGCATCTGGGAGCGCGTAACGGGGACACTCCGGGATCACCGTCCCGAATCGCGGCGCGGGCGAATCGGGACCGCAGTGGCGCTCGTCATCGTCGGAGCCGCGATGATGGCCCTGAACGAGGTGCTCGTACCGATGCTCGTCGCCGCAGCAGGCGCGCTCGTGGCGTTCGTGGGCGCCAGCCAACTGTTGGCCCTCGTGGGGCGCACGGGTGACGACGGGGCCGAAGGCGCCACGGCGGTGCTCCGCCCGAGGTCGAAGGCCCCGATCATCGCGACGATGGTCGCACTCGTGGCCATCGTGGGCCTTGGAGGTTGGGTCTCGGTGTCTCGTTCGCATGCCAACCAGGCCTCGGCCGACGTTCGCACCTGCAACGGCTCGGCGAAGTTGTGTGATCGCACGCTCGACCAGGTCGCGTTCCTCGGCTCGCACAACGCGATGTCGACGTCGACCGATCCCGGATGGTTGTTCTTCGAACAGAACCGTTCGATCCCCGCTCAGCTCAATCTCGGGGTGCGTGCGCTGCTCGTGAAGACGCACTACGGCATCCCCACCTCACTCAACCTCACCGGTGCGCCACTCGTGGTCACCGATGCCGTCGCCGAGGTCAACGTCGGCACCGAGGCCGGCGACGACTCCTACACCGACGAGCAACGCGCACGCGCCAAGCAGTTGCAGACCACCGTCAATCTCGACCCGAAGTTGCGTGACGTCTACCTGTGCCACGTCTACTGCGAGTACGGGGCCACGAAGTTCTCCACTGCGCTCGGCTACGTGCGCCAGTTCCTGACGTCCAATCCCGACAACGTCGTGATCATCGTGATCGGCGACTATGTGTCACGCGAGGACACGCTCAAGTCGTTCCGCACGGCGAAGCTCGACACGCACCTCTACGAGTACGACCCGAACGCGTCGATGCCGACGCTCGGCGAGCTCATCGACTCCGGCCGCAACGTCGTGATGATGTCGGAATTCTCCGGCCCTCCCCCGGCGTGGAACATCCACGCCTACGGATCCAACGGCCTCGTACAGGACACTCCGTTCACCTTCACCAAGGAGACGGAACTCTTCACGCCCGGCTCGCCCCGCTACACAGGCACCGCCACGGTCGACGGCCCGGTGGCCGACACCGTTCCCGGCGTCGACGGCGCACCCTCGACGTTCACCACGACGTGGACCGGTCTCCCCTCGTGTGCCCCCAATCGCGGCGCTCCGAGCTCGCCCATCTTCCAGATCAACCACTGGGTCACGCCGGTCGGGAGCGCCTCGACGATCGAGCAGGCCCGGGTGGTCAATGCCTACGACGTGCTCATGCCCCGGGTCAGGGACTGCGCCACCCAGCGGTCGCGCTTCCCGGCGATCATCGGTCTCAACTTCGTGGGGGCGGGTGACGGCCTCAAGGTCGTGAACGACCTCAACGAGGGTCGCTGAGCCGGCCCCGAACCTCGGCCCCGGCTATCGCCCCCGCCGCCCGCGGCCGATAGATTCGGAACCTGCCCGGAACGAGCCGGGCGACCGCAAGGGGGGCTCATGCTCACGTACGACAAGTTCTTCATCGGTGGCGAGTGGGTCGCTCCCGCCGGCAACGACACGCTGAAGGTGCTGTCGCCGACGACCGAAGAGGTCATCGGTTCGGTGCCCGTCGCCACCAACGCCGACATGGATCGCGCCGTCGCCGCCGCCAAGGCCGCTCTGCACGGCGAGTGGTCGACCTGGACCCCGCAGCAGCGCTCCGAGTTGCTCACCCGCGTCGCCGACGGCATCAAGTCCCGTCAGGACGAACTCACCGGCCTCATCACCAACGAGGTCGGCGCTCCCTACTTCTTCTCGATGTTCGGCCAGGTGCTGTCCGCAGCGATGGTGTTCGACGCCTTCGCCAAGCACACGCTCGAGTTCCCGTTCGAGGAGAAGCGCGACGGCGCCATGGGTGGCCCCATCCTCGTGCGTCGCGAGCCGGTCGGCGTCTGCGCCGGCATCATCCCGTGGAACGTGCCGCTGTTCATCACCGCACTGAAGGTCGGCCCCGTGCTGGCCTCGGGCTCGACGATCGTCATCAAGCCCGCACCCGAGACGCCGCTCGACGCGAACGCGTTCGTCGACATCCTCATCGAGGCCGGCGTTCCCGCTGGTGTGGTCAACATCGTCCCCGCCGATCGCGAGGTCGGTGAGCACCTCGTTCGTCACCCCGACATCGACAAGGTCTCGTTCACCGGTTCCACTGCTGCCGGTCGCAAGATCGGCGCCATCTGTG
>CAYVUO010000129.1:0-6104 GCA_964454715.1 uncultured Bifidobacterium sp.
TGGCGGGCCTTCGTCGATGCCCAGGCCGCCGTGACGGCCCGAACCGAGGCCGACCTCCTCGCTGCCCACGGCATCAGCGCAGGGGAGTACGGCGTGCTCGTGCACCTCTCGGAGTCCGCCGATGGTGGCACCCGGATGTGTGACCTGGCCGATGCGCTCCACCTGTCGCCCTCGGGCCTCACCCGTCGGGTCGACGCGATGGTGAAGTCGGGTCTCGTCACCCGAGAGCCATCACCCGACGATCGACGCGTGATGCGAGCGGTCCTCACTCCTGCCGGTCGCGCCTTGCTCGAACGCGCTGCTCCCGATCATGTGGCGAGCGTGCGCCGCCACTTCGTCGGAAGGCTGACGCGCCAGCAGTTGCGCGATCTGGGCGACGCGCTCTCGAAGCTCGAACAGCCGTAGTCGGCGTCGACTCAGACCAGCACGAGCAGGGCGATGGATGCCACAAGTGCGACTGCGGATCCGACGGCCAGGAGCCGCGAGCGGATGCGCGTGGTCGTGCCCGCTGTGGTGGCTGCCGTACGTCCGCGCAGGGAGAGGATCAACAGGGTGCCGCTGAGCGCCACGAGCGCGATCGCTGCGAGATGGTCGAGCCCGGTGAACGGGTGCACCAACTCGTCGAGGAAGGAATGCTCATCGTTGACGACATGGGCGAGGACGGACGACATGAGTGTTCCTTCGGATCAGTTGCCGGTGCCGGCGACGAGCGTGGTGACCATGAACGTGCCACAGGCCGTGTACTGCGTGGGCAATTCGATGGCCTGCGTGTTGTCGGGAGGATAGATGCGCAGCGCCACCGACGGGCCCGTGCAGTTGCCAGCGATGCCGGAGTTCGTGTGCAGTGTCGCGGTCGCCGATCCGCCGGGCTTGAGCACGACCGTGGCCCCCTCACTGCCCTCGCGGCCTGCGGGCTGACCCATCTGCTTGCCACTGGCGTCGAGCAACGACACTCCGGGGAAGCCGCGCAGATCGCACGCCGCGGAGCCCGTGTTGGTGAGCACGAGTGGGGTGCGCACCTGTCCCGCTCCGGCGTCGGGCTGCCCGAGGGTCGCCCTCAACTGAGTGGTGGCGCAGTGGGCGTCGGCCGTCGTGGCCCTCGTGGTCGTGGTGGCAACGGTCGAGGAAGTGGTCGACGTCGATGTGGAGGAGTTGGCGTCCTTCTTGCCGCCGTTGCAGGCGGAGGCGCCGAGCACGAGCAGCGCAGCGAGAGCGACGACAGGGGTGATGCGGTGGGGGAGGCGCATGGCCCAACGCTATGGGGTGGCCGCAACGGTCCCGGGGATGCGACCGACTCCCCATCGGTGCGGCAGGATGTCAGTGGCGCAGGGGCGCCACGAAGGGGGAATGGGGACGATGACCATCGACGAGGGCGCGATCGCCCGCTTCCAGATGACCGGCCAGGACGTGCCGTGGCTGCTCTCGCGACTCGCGGCGCGCCGGCCCGACCATCGTGCACTCGTGTGGGAGCCGCGTTCTGGTGAGGTTCGCACCTGGACCTACGCCGAGTTCTGGGCCGATGTGCGTCGCATCGCCGTCGGTCTCGTCGCCCGGGGCGTGAAGAAGGGCGATCGCGTCCTCATCCACTCCGACAACAGCCCCGAGATGGTGCTGTCCTGGTACGCGTGCGCAACGGTCGGCGCCGCCGGCGTCACGACCAATACGCGCTCGGTCGCCGCGGAGCTCACGTACTTCATCGACCACACCAACGCGGTTGCGGCCATCACCCAGCCCCAGTACGCCGCGCTCGTCGCGCAGAGTGGTCCGAACCTGTCGTTCATCGCCGTCACTGCTGACAACAGCGGAGAGGCGCCGGAGGCCGATCAGTCGACTCCGGGTCAGATCGCGTTCGCCGATCTGTTCGGCGACCTCGACGCCTTCCAGCCCCGACCGGCCGAGCCGATGCTCCCGGTCGGTGTGATGTTCACCTCGGGTACGACCTCTCGACCCAAGGCCGTCGTTCACACGCATGCCAACACGATCTGGGGCACGCGGGTCGGTCCCGACAACATCGGTGCCGATCCCGATTCGGTGTACCTGATCTTCCTGCCGTTCTTCCACGTCAATGCGCAGAGCTGGTCGATGTGGTCGATGCTCGGAGTCGGCGGCACGGTGGTGTTGCAACCCAAGTTCTCGTCGAGTCGGTTCTGGGAGGTCGTGGTGAAGCACGACGTCACCCACATCTCACTCATCCCGTTCGTCTATCTCGCGGTGCAGGGGCAACCGATCCCCGAGAACAAGCTCAAGGCCGCCGTGTTCGGCGCGATCGCGCCGCCGCTCGAGCAACTCATCGGGTGCCGTGTTCTCGCGGCCTATGGCATGACCGAGACGGTCACGCATGCCACGCGTTCGGGTCTCCACGGCGACATCCCCCCGGGCTCGCTCGGCAAGGCCACGCCCGGGTACGAGACCCTCGTCGTGGACCCCGAGACCGGTGCCGCCCTCGACGACGGCGAGGTCGGCGAGCTGTGGGTCCGTGGCACGCGGGGCATCCAACTGTTCCTCGAGTACTTCGACAACGACGACGCGAACGCCAAGGCGTTCACCGACGATGGATGGTTCCGCACTGGCGACATGGTGCGCATCGGTGAAGGGGGAGCGATCTTCTACACCGAGCGCGACAAGGACATGCTCAAGGTCGGTGGCGAGAACGTCTCCTCCCGTGAGGTCGAGGACGTCTGCCGCGCCGTCGCCGGTGTCGGCGATGTGCAGGTCGTGGGCCGTAGCCACCCGATGCTCGACGTCGTGCCGGTCGCCTTCGTCATCAAGGCGGCGGGTGCTCCGGCCGACGAGGATCTCGAGCGCGCCGTGATCGACCACTGTGCCGAGAACCTCTCGGACTTCAAGGTTCCTCGCGCCGTGTACTTCGTGGACGACTACCCCCGCGCCACCCTCGAGAAGGTGGCGAAGAACAAGCTCCGCGAGATCGCGGACGCCAAGCCCGCACCGTTCTGAGGAACCATGTCACTCACCTCCTTCGACGAGTATCCGATCCATCAGGTGGCGCGACCGATGTCGCAGTCCGGCACCACGGATCGCAATTCCTACGGTCGTTACTGGTTCGGCGCGACCCATCGTGATGGCGCCTTCCGCGTCGAGGCGGCGTTCGGTCGCTACGTGAACCTCGGTGTGCAGGACGCGTCGTTGTCGATCTCGATCGGCGGCAAGCAGTACGCGTTCCACGGGTCGCGCCGTGCGGCTTTCGACCCCATCGACCTCTCGGTGGGTCCGTTCCGACTCGAGATCGTCGAGCCCTTCCGCGAACTGCGCATCACCCTCGAGGCCAACGACACCGGGGTGAGCGCTGATCTGCAGTGGCTCTCACGCGTCGGCGCATTGCTCGAGGACCACACCGTCATGACCGACGGTGTGCACACGATGATCGACATGGCCCGCTACCTCCAGTTCGGCACGTGGGGGGGATGGGTCGAGGTCGACGGTGTGCGCACGGAACTTCGCCATGACGAGGTCGTCGGCGTGCGCGACAGGTCGTGGGGTGTGCGTCCCGTCGGCGCACAGGCTCCCGGCAAGCCGAGCAGCAGCCCACCGAACGCGTGGCTGTGGGCGCCGATCCACTTCGACGATGAATGCGTCGTCGCCGGTTGGTTCCAGCGCCCCGGTGGTGTGTTCTGGCGTCCCGATGGGCATCGGCTCGCCATCGTCGATCCCGTTCCGGCATCGGTGTCGCTCGACGATGCGTCGGTGCGTCGCCTCGATCCCGTCGGGCAGCGCCTCACCTTCACGACCGGCACTCGTTGGGTCGAGCACGTCGAGATCGACCTCGCCGATGAGGATGGCGAGATCCACGTCCTCGAACTCGAGCCCATGGGTCGCTTCGACATGCGGGCACTCGGCTACATGAACCCCGAATGGGGTCATGGGCTCTGGCATGGAGAGTTCGAGATCGCTCGCGAGGACTGGACGTTCGACGAGGTGAGCGCGGCGGATCCCACCCATCAGCACGTGCATCACACGGTGCGCGCTCGTCTCGACGGCAAGGTCGGCGTCGGGATCTTCGAGCAGATCATCTTCGGACCGCACACGCAGTTCGGCTTCACCGACATCCTCGACGGAGCCAAGTGACCGAAGCGCGGCGGGTGCAGTCACTCGTCGGCGTCTACGACGCCGACGGCACGCTGACGGGAGAGGTGCGCTACTGGTTCGGCGCTCGTCTGGGCCGAGCCCACTGCGAGTTGTGCGACATCACCCACGGCGTGTTCCGGCGCAAGCACGAATGGGATCGGTTCCTCGACCAGTGCGCCGTGCCGTTCTCGACCTTCCATCGCGATGACGCGCCCGCGCACGTTGTCGCTGCACTCGACGATCTGGCCGCAGTGGCGGCGATCACCGACGACGGCGTCGTCGCGCTCCTCGGTCCCGCCGAGCTCGAGGAATGCCATGGAGATGTCGCCGCCTTCGCCCGAGCCCTCGACCTCGCACTCGTGTCGCGGGGCTACGAGCCGGTCAGTGCACCTGGAGGAGCATCACCACGCTGAGCACTCCGCGCGCCGTCCATGCGGCCGTGCGGAACCAGTTGGTGGTGATCAGTCGATCGAGGAGTCGATCGTCGTGGCCGGCGCCGAGACGGCCGTGGGTCGGCGCGCTCACGAACGCCGTGACCCCGATGGCGACGGCCTCTGCGAGGGCTCCGGCCCATGGCAGCCACCACGACATCTCGGAGGGCCGAAGCGCGAGCAGCACGAGCACGCAGACGCCTTCGACGGCCATGAGCGGGCCCACGATCCAGGTGATGCGGCGAGTGTGCTCGGCCTCGTACTCGACGAATGCGCTCGCCGGAACCGCTCGCATCAGCGGGTAGTGCACCAATTGGATCGTCCAGATGAGGCCCGTCATCGCGAGCGATGCCACCGCTTGGGCGACGAGTATCGAGGTGAGGAAGGGATCGTTGCCCACGGCGAGATACTTGCCCATGCCGACCACGTGTGACGGCTCGGGCGCACGAAGTGCGGGAGTGGCAGGATCGCACCATGAGTGATTTCGAGTATCCGAGCCCTCCGCCCATCGCCGACTGGAACCGTCTGCTCGACGGACGGGTCGCCGTCGTGACCGGCGGAGCGTCGGGCATCGGTGGCGCGATCTCCCGACTCTTCGCCCAGCACGGTGCGATCGTCGAGATCCTCGACATCGACGGCGAGCTCGCAGCACGGACGGTGGCGGACATCGAAGCGTCGGGAGGCCGCGCACGCGCGCAGGTCGTCGACGTGCGCGATTGGGACGCGTTGCAGCAGGCCGCCGATGTCGTGCTCGATGAACACCCCTACGTCTCGGTGTTGGTCAACAACGTCGGTGACTATCGCCCGCTGGTGCGCTTCCGGAAGTCGGGTCCCGAGGACTGGCAGCGCATGATCGACATCAACTTCCTGCATGTGGTCGCAACGACGCGACTGTTCGTCGAATCGATGATCGCCGGTGGTGGAGGCTCGATCGTGAACGTGCATTCGGTCGAAGGGCAGCGGGGCTATCCCGGTGAGCCGATCTACGGCGCGATGAAGGCTGCGACCGCGAAGTTCTCGACCGATCTCGGAGTGCACCTCGGCCGTCATGGCGTGCGCGTGAACGGCATCGGTCCCGACCTCACCCAGACCGCGCAGGTCGACTACGTCGGCACCTCGGTGGGCTACGAACATCTGTGGGAGTCGTGGGCTCCGGTGGGTCGACTCGGTTGGCCCGATGATCAGGCCCGGGTGGCGCTGTTCCTCGCCAGCGATCTGTCGGCGTTCGTCACCGGTCACAACATCCCCGTCGACGGTGGCACCAAGGCCGGGGGAGGGTGGTACTGGTCGCCCGAGGAGGAGCGCTACACGAATCGTCCCAGGCGCCTGTGACGTTCGTCTCCAACCCCGCCCCGGGCCATCCGGGGCGCCTATGATCCAGTCAAGACCGAATCACAACTGCCGGCCCTGCCGGTGACCCAGGAGGAGACCCGATGCTCGGACCGGACCATCACTACGTGATCATCTCGTCGGACACGCATGCCGGTGGTAGCCACCAGCAGTACCGCGAGTTCCTCGATCCCAAGTACCGCGACGACTTCGACGCATGGCGCGAGAAGTACAAGAACCCGTTCAAGGATCTCAAGGACA
>CAYVUO010000130.1:0-6067 GCA_964454715.1 uncultured Bifidobacterium sp.
GTGACGAACACCTCACCGTGCTCGAACGGATTCATCGTGCCGGGATCGACGTTGAGGTACGGGTCGAGCTTCTGCATCGTGACGCGCAGACCACGACTCTTGAGCAGACGCCCGAGCGACGAGGCCGTGATGCCCTTGCCCAGCGACGACGCAACACCCCCGGTCACGAAGATGTGCTTTGTCATGCTGAAGCCCTCCCGGCGTACGACGTCGGGATCACACCCTAGCGGCGTCCACCCTTGCGCACCGCGGATGCGGAACGGCCGTCGGTCACCCCATCGGCGAGTAGTTCGCGTGCATGTTCGCGAGCGGTCTCGGAGTCGGGAGCACCCGAGAGCATGCGTGCGAGTTCGGTCACCCGATCGTCACCATCGACGATCGACACCGTGGTGATGGTGCGTCGACCGTCGTCGGACTTGTCGACCACGACATGCGCATCGGCCGCGGCCGCGACCTGCGCCAGATGGGTGACGACGAACGCCTGGCGACCGTTCGCCACCGCCGAGAGAGCTCGGCCGACCGCGACGGCCGCCGCACCACCGATGCCGGCATCGACCTCGTCGAACACCAGCACTGGCGGCCCGCCGGTGAGTACGAGACGCAGGGCCAACATGGCACGGGCCAACTCCCCACCGGATGCGGTGCGGGCGAGGGGGTGCAGATCCATGCCGGAGTTCGCCGCGAACGTGAACACGACATCGGATCCGGCCACTCCCCCGACGTCGACGGCGAGGCGGGCGCCGGGGAGGGCCAGTTCGGGGAGGCGGGCGGCAACGGCCTTGGCCAACTTCGGGGCCGCGGCTCGGCGGGCCGCCAGGACCTCGGCCTCCCGTTGGGCCAGCACCGCGAGGGCGGTGATCCGCTCCGCATCGAGGGCGGCGGCCCGCTCGTCATGGGATTCGAGCTCGGCCAAGCGCAGGGCGGCGGTCTCCCGCCATGCGATCACGTCGGCCAGGGTGTCGCCGTACTTGCGACGCAGGTCGCCCAGCAGGCGTCGGCGCTCGCCGACCTGTTCGAGACGGGCCGGATCGGACTCGATGCCATCGGCCACGGCCCGCAATTCATGCACGAGGTCATCGAGTTCGGCCGACAAGGCGATGAGACGGGCCACGACCGGAGCGAACGGCGGCCGTTCACCCAGCGCTGCGGCAGCCCGAGCGATGGCGTCGGTGGCTCCGTCATCGTCGACCAACGAGGCGAGGGCACGTTGAGCCGCCTCACCGTGTCCCGTCGCATCACCGAGGAGTTCGGATTCGGCCCGGAGGCGATCGTCCTCTTCGACATCGGACAGTTCGGCGGCGACGAGCTCGTCGACCTGGAAGCGCAGCAGGTCGATCTCGCGGGCCCGCTCCCGGGGATCGCCACCGAGCGCAGCGAGACGCTCGTCGATCTCGCGCACCGCAACGCGCGCCGCCCGCAACGGTTCGAGATCGATGCTGGCGAACCGATCGAGCGCGGCACGTTGCGCGGCGGTGGACAGCAACGACTGATGCTCATGCTGGCCGTGGAGGTCGACGAGCCCCGCTCCCAACTCCGAGAGTTCGGCGAGCGAGGCCATACGACCGTTGATGTAGCCACGTGACCGCCCCGTGGCAGGGATGATGCGACGCACGACGATCTCATCGTCGTCGACCACGAATCGACCCTCGACGACGGCTTCGGCCGCGCCCGGACGCACCATCGACGTATCGGCCCGGCCCCCGACGAGCAGTTCGATGGCGGTGACGATGAGCGTCTTGCCGGCGCCGGTCTCGCCGGTGACCGCGGTCATTCCGGGCGCGAAGGTGAGCGCGAGCGAGTCGATCACGCCGAGATCGGAGACCTGCAGCTCACTCAGCATCGTCGCCCCTATCGATCGTTCAGCCCGAACTTGGCCTTGAGGATGGCGTGGAAGTCACGTGGTCCCGTGACGACGAGGCGCGCACGATGACGTGACGCCCGGCAGGTGACGATGTCGCCGGGCTGGAGTTCGCCGAGATCACGCCCATCGACCACGAGCTGCGCGTCGCGCGGACCGACGACGGTGAGTCGCACCTCGGTGTCGTCATCGAGCACGAGCGTTCGATCGAACAGCATGTGCGGCGATACCGGAGTCAACAGCAAGGCGCGATGGGTGGGTTCGACGATGGGGCCGCGGGCCGAGAACGCGTAGGCCGTCGACCCCGTCGGCGTGGCGACGATGAGACCATCGGCCGCATAGGGAGTGAACGGGGCGCCATCGAGTTCGACGTCGAGACGCACGGTGTGACCGCTCGCCGTCTTCTCGAGAACCGCTTCGTTGAGCGCGATCACTCGATGCTCGGTGACGCGATCGGCGGGTGCTTCGATCGTGACCTCGAGCAGCATGCGCTCCTCGATCTGGTGCGTGCCGGCGAGCACCGACTCGAGCGCAGCGCGAGCGCCTTCGGGTTCCACGTCGGTGAGGTAGCCGAGTTGGCCGAGGTTCACACCGAGCACTGCGACATCGGCTGCGGCGACGAGCGCGACCGTGCGCAGCATCGTGCCGTCACCGCCGAGACTGACCGCAACGTCGACACCATCGGCGAGCGCCGTGTCGTTGCGTGCGAGTTCGGGCCTGCCCACGCGGGCTGCGTCGTCGATCGGCAGCACCACTGCGTGACCGAGGGCCTCGAGCCATTCGATCGTGTCGCGGGCGATGGCACTGGCTTCGACGCGGTTCGGATGCACGACGAGCGCCACGGTGGCCATCAGTCGATGCCTCCGATGCCGGCTACGACCTCGTCGATGCGACGGGCGAGCGATCCGGCGTCGAGGGGGCCCAGACCCACGAACGACTCGTCGGATCCGAAACGACCGACGAGGATGAACTCCACGTTGCCGTCGGAGCCGGTGATGGGCGAGACCATGACCCCCATGATGGCCGCCCCGAGCCCGGAGAGCGTGTCCGAGACCTCGCCGAGCACCCGGCGCCACACCTCGGCATCGGAGATGACTCCCCTCCCCTTCGAGACCTCGGCCCTCCCCGCCTCGAACTGGGGCTTCACCAGCAGTACGAAGACTGCGCTCGGGGCCGATGCGGCGATGAGCTGGGCCGCGACCAGTCGCAGCGAGATGAACGAGAGATCGGCGACGACGACGTCGGCCGGGGCGCCCAGGGTGGCGACATCGACGGTGCGCAGATTGGTGCGCTCGTGGACCTCGACCCGGGCGTCGGCCCGCAGGCGTTCGTGCAACTGGTTGTGTCCGACATCGACGGCCACGACACTCGCTGCTCCGTGCTGGAGCGCGCAGTCGGTGAAACCACCCGTGGACGACCCGGCATCGAGCACTCGGGCGCCGTCGAACACCTCTGCCAGCCCGAAGTGGTCGATGGCGCCCTCGAGCTTGAGGCCACCTCGACCGACGAAGCGCGGCGCGGGACCGACGAGCTCGATGGGCTCGGCGGGCGACACCTGATGGGCCGGCTTCGACGCCACACTGCCGGCCACGAGCACTCGACCCTCGGCGATGTCGCGCTGGGCCTGTTCTCGCGAGGGCACGAGCCCACGTCGCACCATCTCGGCATCGAGTCGTCGACGGCTGGCCATGGAGCGACGCTACTGACGCCGATCGCGACCCGACAGGGCCGAATCCACCATGGCGTCGAGGTCGGCGGCGACCAGTTCGGGACCGGGATCGACGGGCAGATCGTCGGCGTGCGTGACCCCGCTCAGTACGAGTCCGAACCGGTAGCCGAGACGAACGGCGAAGCGACCATCGGTGTCGGGCCGATCGCCGACCATCACTCCGTTGCTCCCTGCGCGCGCATGCACGAGTTCGGCCATGGGGCCATGGGGCTTCCCCGCGATCTCCGGCTCGACACCGGCAGCGCGCACGATGGAGGCGAGGATCGCGCCGCCGCCGGGCACAGGGCCGTCGTCCTTGGGGTACGTGGCGTCGTCATTGGTGGCGAGCAATCGAGCGCCCGCCCGCACGGCGCGGAAGGCCGCGGTCATGCGCTCGTAGTCGAAGGTCGGGTGATACCCCACCACCACCACATCGACCGCGGCGCCGTCACCCTCGCTGGCGTCGATGGTCTCGACGTCTCGAGCGGCGAGTTCCTCGAACACTCCAGGTCCGCCGCAGACGAGCGCACGCGATCCCGGTTCGACGAGGCGGGCCGCCGCCATGGCCGAGGTGAGTACGTCATCGCCGGCATCGATCCCGTGGCGGCCGAGCTTCGCCACCACATCGCTACGCCGACCGAACGAGTTGTTCGTCACGAACAGCACCGTCTCGCCCGCGGCACGGAGCCGAGCGATCGCGTCGGCCGATCCCGCGATCGGGCGATCACCGAGCCAGACAACACCGTCGAGATCGAGGGCCCACGTCACCTCGGCAGTCTCGCATCGAAGGGCGACCGACGACGCCATCGGTGTCTGCTAGGACTACGAGGTGCCGTCCTTCGAACCGTTCAGAGCGATCAGGTATGCCGATCGGTTCGATCCGCGACTCGTGACGGCACCCCCCTATGACGTCGTGAGTCACGGCGAACGCGAGCGTCTGCTCTCCTGTTCCGATCACAACGTGGTCGCCATCGACATGCCGACTGGCGACGATGCCTACGCCGCCGCTGCGGGCCGGTTCGCCGAATGGCGACGCTCATCGGTGCTGATCGATGACGAGAAGCCGAGCTTCACGGTGTACCGCATGGAGACCGTCGACGACGACGGCGTCGCTCTCCGCACCACCGGCGTGATCGGAGCGATGACGCTCAGCCGACCGGGCGAGGGCGAGATCCTCCCCCACGAGTTCACGACACCGAAGGCCAAGAGTGACCGACTCGACCTGCTCCGGGCGACGCGAGCGAACCTGTCCGCGGTCTGGGGACTCTCCCCCTCGGCCGGGCTCACCTCGCTGCTCACCGTCGATGCGCCACCGCTGTGGCAGTTCGATGCCGACGGGGTCACCCATACCGTTTGGCGTCTCGATGATCCCGAACGTGTCGCTGCCATCTCGGCTGCCATCGCCGCGAATCCCATCGTGATCGCCGACGGTCACCACCGTTACGAGACGTCCCTGGCCCATCGCGATGAGCGCGTGGCCGCGGGCGACATCGCCGGCGACGGCGCGGTCATGTGCTTCGTGGTCGAACTCGTCGATGACGAACTGTTCGTCGGCCCCATCCACCGTCAGGTCAGCGGTGTTCCCGATGGGCCGGAACTGCTCGAGGCCCTCGCCGACTGGTTCGACATCGCACCATTCGACCTCGACTCACCGCGCCTGGTCGCCCGCCTGCAGCAGGCCGGTGCGCTCGGGCTCATCACCCGCACCGGGCAATGGTCACTCGCGCCTCGAGCCGAACGGTTCGCAGGCGTGCGCGATCTCGACTCGAGTCGCCTCGATGCTGCGCTCGCAGGGTTCGCCGAAGCGACGCTCATCTTCGAACACGACCCCGACGCGGTGCGCACTGCGGTGCGGGAGGGCGACGCAGTCGCTGGGGTGTTCCTGCGCCCGGTCACGATCGACCAGATCGTCGACATCGCCCGCGGTGGTGAGCGCATGCCGCCGAAGTCGACGTTCTTCACGCCGAAGCTGCGCACGGGCGTGGTGTTCCGGTCGCTCCTCTGAGCGCGAAGGCTCCCTGACCGCTCGTTGACCGTTCGCCCGGCCACACGGCGATGGCGCGTGACCGGGTTCGACTCAGGCGATGGTGATGGACTCGTCGAGGTAGACGTCCTGGATGGCATTGAGGAGCTGCACGCCCTCGGCCATCGGACGCTGGAACGCCTTGCGGCCCGAGATGAGACCAGTGCCACCAGCACGCTTGTTGATGACTGCGGTGCGCACGGCGTCGGCGAGATCGGATGCGCCCTTCGACTCGCCACCGGAGTTGATGAGCCCGATGCGACCCATGTAGCAGTTCGCGACCTGCCAACGGGTGTAGTCGATCGGATGGTCGGTGACGAGGTCGCCGTAGACGAGCTTGGAGGTCTTGCCGTAGCCAGACAGCACGTTGTAGCCGCCGTTCTTGGTGGGCAGCTTCTGCTTGATGATGTCGGCCTCGATGGTCACGCCGAGGTGATTGGCCTGGGCGGTGAGATCGGCCGAGTCGTGGTAGTCGACG
>CAYVUO010000131.1:0-6008 GCA_964454715.1 uncultured Bifidobacterium sp.
TGCCGAGCGACTTCGACATCTTCTCGCCGTCCATGCGCACCATCGCCTGGTGCATCCAGTGGCGCACGAACGGCGCACCGGTGGCGGCTTCGCTCTGCGCGGCCTCGCACTCGTGATGCGGGAAGATCAGATCGGAACCACCGCCATGGAGATCGATCGTGGTGCCGAGTTCGCGCAACGCGAGCGCCGAGCACTCGATGTGCCAACCGGGTCGACCGGGCCCCCAGAGCGACTCCCATGCCGGCTCATCGGGCAACGAGGGTTGCCACAGCACGAAGTCGAGCGGGTCGCGCTTGTTGGGATCGTCGGGGTTGCCGCCGTGCTGACGGGCGAGGGCGATCATCTCGTCACGCGTGTAGTGCGACACCTGACCGAACCGATCGAATGAGCCGACCGAGAAGTAGACCGACCCGCCGCTCTCATAGGCGAAGCCGCGATCGAGCACCATGCCGATGAAGCCGCGGATGTCGGCGATGGCTGACGTGGCTCGAGGCTCGCTCCAGCATTCGATGACGTTGAGGGCATCCATGTCGTCGTCGAAGCGTGCCATCTCCGCGGCGGCGAGGTCGAGGTAGTGCACGCCCAGTTCGCGGGCCTTGCGCAGGATGTCGTCGTCGACGTCGGTGACGTTGCGAACGCAACGCGTCTCGTGGCCGAGGTCGCGCAGTCGTCGCTGCAGCACGTCGTAGGTCACGTAGGTGGCGGCGTGGCCGAGATGGGTGGCGTCGTACGGAGTGATGCCGCACGTGTACATGAGCACGGTCGGGTTCGGTTCGAACGGGACGACCTCGCGCCGGGCCGTGTCGTAGAGACGCATGGGACCCGCGGTCATGTCACTTGATGCCCGTGAACTTGATGGCTACGCGCGTGCGGTAGCGCATGTTGAGTTCGAGCAGCACTGCGGTGAAGGCCTCGATGGGCGCGGCCTGGGTGAGATCACCGGCGTCGAGTGAATTCATCCCCGGGATCTCGCCGAACAGTTCCATCGAGATGTGCTTGGCGACACGGTGATCGGAGCACACGAGCACGTCGCTCTCGATCGGGTGGTCGAGATCGCCGAGTTCCTTGGCCGGCACGTGTTGGAGCGCGGCGACGACGTAGCAACCGGGAACGGCGGCCTGCACGCTGGCGGCCACCGATCCGCGAGGCGGCACGAGCGGTTGGAACTCGTGTCCGACCTTGATGAGTGCATTCGCCATGCACACGACGACCTTGCCCGCGAGCAGATGGTCGACCGACTTCGCCGTCGTCCACGCGGCGTCCCATGGCGTGGCGATGACGACGAGTTCGCAGTCGGCGGCTGCGGCGTTGTCGCCGGCCCCGATCGACAGCTCACGGTCGGGCCACCGCTCCATGATCGTCGCCACCACTTCGGCCGCACGATCGGCACTGCGGGAACCGAGCACCACCTCGTGTCCGATCGCTGCGAGACGTGCACCGAGTGCACTGCCAGCCGGTCCGGTCGCTCCGAGGATTCCCACGCGCATGGGCGAGACCGTAGCGGAGCGGTCACCTCCGACCGATCCCCCACCGCCTAACGTCGGTCCGTCACCCACCCGAGGAGGAAGCATGGGTCTGCTCGACGGCAAGCGACTGCTCATCACCGGGGTGCTCACCGAGGCCTCCATCGGCTACGGCGTCGCCCGACTGGCCCAGGCCGAGGGCGCCGAGATCGTGCTCACCGGTGTCGGCAACGGCATGAAGCACACGCGTCGCACCGCCGAGAAGCTCGACGTCGTGCCCGAGGTGCTCGAACTCGACGTCACCGACTCCTCACATCTCGTCGCCGTGCGCGAACACCTCGCATCGACGTGGGGCACGCTCGACGGAGCACTTCACTCCATCGGTTTCGCGCCTTCGGTGTGCCTCGGCGGCACCTTCCTCGAGGCGGAGTGGGCCGATGTGTCGGTGGCCATGCATGCGTCGGCCTATTCGCTCAAGGCACTTGCCGATGTCGTCGCTCCCCTCATGCCCTCGGGCGGTTCACTCGTCGGCCTCGACTTCGACAACACGGTGTCGTGGCCGGCATACGACTGGATGGGCGTCGCCAAGTCCGCGCTCGAATCCACCTCTCGCTACCTCGCCCGCTACCTCGGACCGCAGGGGATCCGCGTCAACCTCGTGGCTGCCGGCCCCATCAAGACCGTCGCGGCGCGTTCCATCCCCGGGTTCTCGAAGTTCGAGGACGTCTGGGACGACCGGGCGCCCCTGGGCTGGGACGTCAAGGATTCTTCGGCCGTGGCGAAGGCGTGCGTCGCACTGCTGTCGGACTGGTTCCCGCAGACGACGGGCGAGATCGTGCACGTCGACGGCGGCTACCACACCACCGGCGCGTAGCGCGAACGATCGGTCGATCAGTCCTCGTCGAGCAGTTCGCCGACGAGATCGTTGAGCAGATCGTCGAGCGTCACCAGGCCCACCGTCGATTCGTCGGCTCCGACCACGATGGCGATGTGCACGCGCGTGCGGCGCATGGTGCGCAACAGGTCGTCGAGGGCCTCGTCCTGTCCGACGATCAGGATTCGCCGCACGAGACGCGTGGGGATCGGTTCATCGACGGACTCGGCAGGGAGCGCGGCGAGATCCTTCGCGCTCACGAAACCGACGACGTCGTCGATGCCACCATCGCCCACGAGCGGGATGCGTTGGTGCACGGACTCACGAGCGATGTTCTCGGCATCGCGCACCGTCATCGAGACGGGCACGGCCACGATGTCGGAGCGGCCGATCATCACCGATCGCACCGTCTCGTCACCGAATTCGAGCACGCCCGAGAGCAGTTCGGCCGCGGTCTCAGGGATCGCGCCCTCCTCGTGGGAAACCGCGACGAGCACCGCGATCTCCTCCGCGGTGTGCGAAGTGGCGAGCTCGTCGCGCGGTTCGACCCCGAACATGCGCACGCCGACGTTGGCGACGGCGTTGAACGCGACGACGAACGGACGAGCGATGAACAACCATGCACGTGCCGGTACCACGAGGAGCCTGAGGGCGAGTTCCGGCTTGGCCAGAGCGAGGTTCTTCGGCACCATCTCGCCCAGCACCAGATGTGCGAACACGACGAGCAGGAGCGAGATGATCAGGGCGACGGGGTGCACCCACGAACCATGCGACCACCCGGCCAGTTCCGCCAGCGACACCAGACCATGGGCCACCGCGGGTTCGCCGACCCGTCCGAGCACGAGCGACGCGATCGTGATCCCGAGCTGCGCGCCGGCCAACTGCATCGTGAGGTCTCGAACCGCGTCGAGGCCGAGGCGTGACGTGCGGTCACCGGCATCGGCCCGTGGCTCGAGTCGGCTGCGGCGCGATCCCAACAAGGCGAACTCGAGCGCGACGAAGAATCCGTTGACCGCGAGCAGCACCACGATCACGACGAGTGCACCGATGCTCATCGGTCACCGCCCTTCGGCGCGGTGACGCGCACCTCGGCGATTCGACGACGATCCATGGCCACGACACGGAGCGTCCAACCATCGAGATGAACGTTCTCACCGACGACCGGGATGTGACCCAGCCGATCGAGCACGAATCCGGCGAGCGTCTCGTACTGCCCTTCGGGAATCGTCAGACCGGTGAGGTCGAACACCTCGTCGGGGTGGAGCGTTCCGTAGAGCACCCAGTCGCCGAAGGTCGAACCAGCGAGCGCGGTCTTCGGATCATGTTCATCGTCGATCTCGCCGACGATCTCCTCGAGCACATCCTCGACGGTGATGATTCCAGCGGTGCCGCCGTATTCGTCGACGACGACTGCGAGATGGGTGTCGGCGCGACGGAGATCGACGAGCACGTCGACGAGATCGCGGGATTCGGGCACGGCGAGGACTGGCCGCAGGATGGCGTCGAGTTGGGTCGACGCCCTCTCCGAGCGATCGATGGCGTGCACCGAACGCACATGAACGGTGCCGACGATGTCGTCGAGATCTTCGACATAGACCGGGAACCGTGAATAGCCCGTCTCGACCGAGAGGGCCACGAGGTCGTCGATGCTCTGGGTGCGCCGAAGCGCTCGCACCGCGGTGCGGGGAACGAGCACGTCCTCGGCCGTCTTCTCACCGAAGCGGATCGAACGGGTCAGCAGGCCGGTCTCGCTCTCGTCGAGCGTTCCGCCAGCCGACGAATCTCGCACGAGCAGCTGCAACTCCGACAACGTGCGCACATGCGAGAGCTCCTCGGTGGGTTCCACACCGAGGGCGCGCACCGCGCGATTGGCAGCGCGATCGAGCACGCGGATGAGCGGACCGAACACGAGGCCATAGAGCCGGAGCGGCGGCGCGAGCAGGAAGGTGACCTGTTCCGGACGGGCGACGGCCAGACCCTTGGGCACGAGTTCGCTCACGATCATCTGCACGACCGTGGCGATGGCGATGGCCACGATGAGCGACACGCCCACGACCGCTCCCCCGCCGATTAGTGGACGCAGCGCCGGTTCGATCAATTGCGCGATCGCCGGTTCGGCGAGCAGGCCGATGAGGAGCGAGGTGACGGTGATGCCGAACTGCGCGCCCGAGAGGTTGAACGAGAGTTGTCGCAACAGACCCTGGGCGATGCGCGCACGACGACCTCCCTGCTCGGCGAGCAGGTCCACTCGACTGCGGTCGACGGCAACGAGGGCGAACTCGGCGGCGACGAAGAATCCGCAGGCCGCGATGAGGACGACCACGGCGATGAGCGCCAATGCAGTCATCGGCCCGTCCCCCAAGCCCACCAACGACCGTGACGGCGTTCGAGACCCAATTCGATGCCGAAGCAGGCCGAGAGGTTGTCGGCCGTGAGCACATCGTCGATCGGGCCCGCCACGAGTTCGGTGCCATCGACCAGCATCAGCACGTGGGTGAACCCATCGGGGATCTCCTCGACGTGATGGGTGATGAGTGCGGTGGCCGGCGTGTCGACGTCGTCGGCGAAGGCGGCGAGCGCGGCGACGAGGTCCTCGCGGCCGGCCAGATCGAGCCCTGCTGTGGGTTCGTCGAGCAGCACGAGACCGGGATCGTTCATGAGCGTGCGGGCCAGCAGCACGCGTTGACGCTCACCCGATGACAGGGTCACGAAGCTGCGGTCGGACATGTGACCAACGCCGAGCCGACCGAGGCAGTCGCGTGCTCGGGCTCGGTCATCGTCGTCGTAGCTGTGCCACCAGGGCTCGAGCGCGGCGTTCTTCGCCGTCATCACGACATCGATCGGGGTGAGGTCGGTACGCAGCATGTCGGCCATGCCGGTGCTGGCCACACCGATCCGTCGGCGCAGGAGTCGAACGTCGGTGCGGCCGAGTCGCTCGCCCAGCACGTCGACCGTGCCGGTCGACGGATGCAGATAGAGGGACGCGATGCGCAGCAGCGATGACTTGCCCGAGCCATTGCGACCGAGCACGACCCAGCGCTGACCAGCATCGATGGTCCAGTCGATGCCGCGCAGCACCTCATTGCCGTCGCGCCGCAGACCCACCTGCGACATCCGCAGAGCTGCGGGATCACTCATGCCGGCTCGGGCCGTGGCAGGACCGTTACTTGTCGATCAGTAGCGCGAGGGCGACCGACGAGAAGATGAAGATGACCGCGAACACCACCGTGATGCGATCGAGGTTCTTCTCGACCACCGTCGAACCGGCGGCCGACGCGCCGAGACCGCCACCGAACATGTCGGAGAGGCCACCACCACGTCCGCTGTGGAGCAGGACGAGGAAGATGAGGGCGAGTGCCGAGAGGATCTGGATGATCAGGACGACGGTGAACACGGCTTCCGACGCTATCAGGCCAGTCTGAACTGCACGATTCGGGCGAATTCCTCGGGGTCGAGGGCTGCACCACCGACCAGCGCGCCGTCGATGTCGGGCTGGGACATGAGCTCGGCCGCATTGGCCGCCTTGACCGAGCCGCCGTACTGGATGCGCACCGCAGCCGCGGCATCGGCACCCTTCTTGTCGGCGACCA
Source organism: uncultured Bifidobacterium sp. (assembly GCA_964454715.1). Taxonomy (GTDB): domain Bacteria; phylum Actinomycetota; class Acidimicrobiia; order Acidimicrobiales; family Acidimicrobilacustridaceae; genus Acidimicrobilacustris. The sequence goes on from CAYVUO010000131.1 coordinate 5,928, forward strand.
CGGCACGGATCCAGCCGCACACCTGCTGGGCATCCTCCGCACTCGCAGTACGGCCCGTGCCGATGGCCCAGATCGGTTCGT
>CAYVUO010000132.1:0-5928 GCA_964454715.1 uncultured Bifidobacterium sp.
ATCCAGATCCTCGGTGGTTACGGCTATACCCGTGAGTACCCCGTCGAGCGTTGGCACCGCGACGCCAAGATCTTCACGATCTTCGAGGGAACCAGCGAGATCCAGCGCCTGGTCATCAGCCGCAACATCTCCGGTCTGCGCATCGAGTAATCGGTGATTCGACGCCGGCGGCCACTTGCGGCCATGTTCGCGCTCACGGTGGCGGTGCTCGTCGTGGCGTGCTCGGACGGATCGGGAACCACGTCGACGACGACTTCGAGTCGATCGGACACGTCCTCCACGTCCGCGCCCACGACCACCACTTCGCTCATCGAGATCACGTCGCCCACGTGGTTCAGCACTCCCTCGGGGAACATCTCGTGTGCAGTGCGACCCGACTACGCACGTTGCGACATCACCAAGCGTGCGTGGGAACCGCCGGCCAAGCCCTCATCCTGCATCCTCGACTGGGGCCCGTCACTGTTCGTCGACGCCACACAGGCGGGCCGGTTCGGCTGCGTCTCGGATTCTCTGCATCAACCCGATGTGGTGGTCCCCTACGGGCGATCAGTCCGCAATGGCGCGATGTCCTGTGACGTCCTGCCCGAGGGTGTGACGTGTCGATCCGGCGCGGGCCATGGGTTCTTCGTGTCGCTGGAGTCGTACCGCCTGTTCTGACAGCAGTCCTGACCGCACGGGCCGCAGTGCTGTGCCATGGTGGAACCCGACACGAGGGGGATCACCATGGCGACGACCGATGAGAACAGGGCAGTGGTGCAGGCGTTCTGGGACGCACTCGCCGCGCGCGACTGGGCCGGCATGGAGGCGCTGCTGACGGAGGACGCGCACTACACCGACGTCGGCACGCCGGGTGATGGCGGGGTCGGCCCCAAGGGCGTCACCCGACGCGTGCGCATCGGGCTCGAGCCGCTGTCGGACTATCGCCATCTGCCCGGCACCAACATGATCGCCGAGGGCGATCTCGTGATGACCGAGCACACCGAGCAGTGGCACTTCCACACCGGTGAGGTGATCGATCACTCCTTCGTCTCGGTGATCGAGTTGCGCGACGGCAAGATCTGTCGCTGGCATGACTACTCGAACATCTCGAACATCACCGACAACGCACCGCAGTGGTGGCTCGAGCACATCATCACCGAGTCGATGAAGCCCTGAGCGCAGGAACCGATGTCATGACGACGAATGACGAACTCCGCGCCGGTCCACTCACCGGTGTGCGCGTGGTCGAGCTGGCCCAGTGGGTGGCGGCACCGTCATGCGGCGCGCTGCTCGCCGACTGGGGTGCCGATGTGGTGAAGGTCGAGCCACCGAATGGTGACCCGATGCGAGGCCTGGTGAAGTTCGGGGTCGACGGCTCCGACCCGGTGTTCGAACTCGACAACCGGGGCAAGCGTTCGATCACGCTCGATGTGGCATCGGAGCGGGGCCGAGCGCTGTTCGAGGAACTGCTCGCCACCGCTGATGTGTTCCTGTCGAACCTCCGCCCCGTTGCGCTCGATGGTTTCGGTCTCAGCCCCGACACGTTGTGCGAGCGATTCCCGCGTCTGGTCGTGGCCACGCTCACCGGCTTCGGCGAGGCGGGCGCGGATCGCGATCGAGCCTCCTATGACACCGGTGGCTTCTGGGCCCGATCGGGAATGGCCGCGATGCACACGCTCGCGGGGTCGGAGCCGCCGATCCTGCGCGGCGCCGCGGGCGATCACATGAGTGCCGCAGCGTTGGCGGCCGGTGTCTCAGCGGCATTGTTCGATCGCGAACGCACCGGGCGCGGTCGTCATGTATCGACCTCTCTGTTGCGCAATGGCATCTGGGCGCTCAGCCAGGACGCGAACATCACACTGCGTGCGGGTGTCGAACTGCCCGTCGCCGGCCGTGCTGGTGCGAGCAATCCGATCTACAACTCGTATCTGACCGCTGACGGTCGTTGGTTGTGGCTGCTCGGCCTCGTGCCCGATCCCCAGTGGCCTCGCATCACCGCAGCACTCGGTCGTGACGACTGGGCCGCGGACGAGCGGTACTCCACCATGGCGGGGCGGGCCGAGCATCGCGAGGAGCTCAAGGCCCTGCTCGACGCCGAGTTCGCCACCCGAACACTCGACGAATGGCGTCCCATCCTCGAGGCGGCCGACGTCTGGTGGGAGCCGGTCGCCACGCTCGCCGAGGCGCTCGCCGATCCCCAGGTCGAGGCCACGGGCACCTTCATCGAGATCGAGGGCCCCGACGGTTCGATGCAGCGCACCATCGCCGGCCCGATCACGTTCGCCGGTGCACCCACGAGTGTCGGCCGCTTCCCCGAACTCGGTGAGCACACCGAGGAACTGTTGCTGGCGATGGGCTACGACTGGCCCGACATCATCGAACTGCGGGAGTCCGGCGCGCTCGGGTGAGCGCGCCACATGCGCATGGCGTCAGGGCATCTTCGGCGGATGCTCGGGGTACGTCTTCGCGATGAGCGCGACCCACGCTTCGTCGTGGATCGGATCGGCGGGGAGCGGGATGGCCACGCCACGCGCTTCGAGATCGGCCTGGAAGATCGCGATCACGCGGTCGGCGTCGATCGTGTCGATGCCCTCGTCGACCATGCGGGCCTCCTCGGGATCGAGGAACACATCGGCCTTCCATGACACGGTGATGCGAGCGTCGACATCCTCGATGTGGGCCAGGACGGCACCATCGCCATCGAGGATGTCCCATCGGCCATCGCCGCGCACGAGACGGCTGTGGCTGTTCAGGCCCTCGGGCATCACGGCATCGGGCGCACCGAGTGGCGCGACACCGTGGAAGGTGTTCTCGTTGTCGGCCACGACGCTCACATTGCGGAACGGCGGTGACTCGACGCAACCCGGCGCCTCGGCTCCGTCGGGCCAGTAGTGGAAGTCGCCGCCGACGCCGTCATAGAACCACGACACGGCGGTGGCGATCTTGGTGCGCCACTGCTCGAACAACCCGGAGTTGCGCATCACCTTCAGCAGCCAGATGGGCTGATCGGCGCGGGTGAAGCCGCGGAACGCCGGCACATCGAGATGGGGGATGAACGGGAAGGGTGTCGGCCCCATGATGTTCACGTAGACGTGGGTCGGACGCACGATCGCTTCGGCGCCGTACACCGCGTGTGCTGCGTCACGGAAGCGGGGGTTGTCGAAGATCAGCTCCGCTCCCTCGACCGCGATGTTGCCCTCGCGCACGAAGTCCTGACGGAACCACGGAGGTGAGAACGTTGCGGGACGCGATCCGAGCGCTGCCATCTCGGCGTCGTTGCCGGCGTAGTTCGAGAGCGGCCAGAACGGCCCGGCGCTGCGGACGAGCTGGATCACCGCATCGGTGTCGTCGTAGGCGGGGCTGAGGCGGGTGGCGGTAGCGGTGCTCATGCCCCGACCCTAGTTTCGTCGGCCTCGTCGGTGGTCTCGATCCAGCGCTGCTCGTCGCCACGAGATGGCGTCCAGACGAGGGCGAAGACCGCAGCCGCTACGGCGATGCCGGCGCTGATCCACATGGCGGTCGACCATGCGTCGATGAACGCGCTTCGGGCGGTGGCCAGCAGCGACTGGCCTGCGTCGCCGAGGTACTGGGATACGACGTACGCACCGCCGATCCCGCCCTTCACGTAGTGCGCGGCCTCGGGGGGCAGCGTGTCGGCCACGGCGCTCACCTTCGAGCTGTAGGTGGCGCTCAGCACACTCCCGATGAGGGCCACGCCCAGCGCGCCGCCGAGTTCGCGCACCGTGTCGTTGAGGGCCGAGGCCACGCCCTGTTCCGACGCCGGCAGACCGCTGGTGATCGCCGTCGTGCCCGGAGTCATGAGCAGACCGGCGCCGGTCGAGACGAGCACGAGGCCGGGGATGATCGATACGTAGGACTGTGACGCCATGGCACCCATGAGCAGCAACCCGGCGGCGACGAACAGCGCGCCTCCGACGAACATCGTTCGCATGCCCACCTTCGCCGCGATGCGCGGTGATACCGCCGACAACGGCATCACGAACACGGCCATCGGCATGAGCCCCATCGCCGCCTTGAGTGCCGAATAGCCGAGCACGGCCTGGAGGAACTGCACGAGCACGAGGAACAGTGCCAGCAACACGGAGAACACGATCAGCAGACTGAACGTTCCCGAGGTGAGCATGCGATTGCGGAACAGTCGCAGTTGCAGCAGCGGCTTCGGATGACGCCATTCCCACAGGCAGAACGCGATGAGCGCTGCGACGCCGAGTACGAGTCCGATGAGTGCGAGGGGTGATGTCCAGCCCCGTTCGGGGCCCTCGTGGATGCCGAGCACGATCGCTCCGAGACCGAGCGCGGAGAGCACCGAACCGACCGTGTCGAACGGATGGTCCGAGTGCTCACGAGAATGCGGCACGTAGGCGAGGGTGAGGCCGAGGCCGGCGACGGCGAGTGCGACGGGGATCGAGAACACCCAGGGCCACGTGAACGTGTCGATCACGAACGCGGAGCCGACCAGACCGAGGATGCCACCCGCACCCGCGAATCCGGCCCAGATGCCGATGGCACGGTCACGTTCGGCGGCGGGGAAGCTCGAGGTGATCACCGACAGCGTTGCGGGCATGATCATCGCCGCTGCCGCGCCAGCCACGATGCGTGACACGAGGAGCCAGTTCACGCCCGACGCCATCGAGGCGGACAGGTTGGCGAGCGTGAACACGATCAGGCCGGTGACGAGCACCTTCTTCCGACCCCATCGGTCGCCGATGGCTCCGATCGGCATGAGCAGGGCGGCGAGGGCGATCGTGTAGCCGTTGATGATCCAGAGCAGGTCGGTCTGTGACGCGCCGAGCTCCTTGGCCAGGTCGGCCTGGGCGACGTTGAGGCCCGATACGGACGCGACCACGGCGATCAACGATGTGCAGGCGGCGACGAGGATGAAGGTGCGGCGACGGGGATCGTCCACCTCGTTCTCGGCGCTCGGGGCGGGCAGCGGCATCGACATGACGTTCCTCGGGGGGAGAGTGACCCGGAGACGGTAGCGACAGCGGCTCGCGATCACGGCATGGCATGGGACACACCCCATCGGGGTGGCTCAGGCGTCGATGCGAGCCGCCTCGATCCGGGCGTCATCGATGGCGGCGTCGACATCGATCGTGGTGCAGTGGCGCGCCTCGACCACCCGCTGTCCGTCGGCCCATACATCGGTGACATCGGCACGTGATGCCGCGTAGACGATCGCCGAGTGGGCGTCGAACACGGGGTTGAGTGATGGCGACCGGGGATCGAGCAGCACGAGGTCGGCCCGCTTGCCGATCTCGATCGAACCGACGAGGTCATCGATGCCGAGTGCCCGCGCCCCGTCGATCGTGGCCATCCGCAGCACTCGTGCTGCTGGCAACACGGTGGGGTCGAGCTGCACTCCCTTGTGCAGGAGTGCTGCAGTGCGCATCGCGGCGTACATGTCGAGGTCGTTGGACGACGACGGACCGTCGGTGCCGAGCCCGACGGTCACACCGGCATCGTGCAGATCGGGAACACGACAGATCCCACTCGCCAGCTTCAGGTTCGAACAAGGACAGTGTGCGACTGCCGTCTGCGTCTCCGCGATGCGCGTGATCTCGTCGTCGTCGAGCACGACAGCGTGTGCGAGCACCGTGCCGGGTCGGAGCAGGCCTGCTGCGTCGAGGAGTTCGATCGGCGAGCCGCTGAAGCGCGCTCGCACGTCGTCGACCTCACTGCGATTCTCCGACGCATGGATGTGGAAGCGCGCTCCGAGTTCTGCTGCGAGATCGCCGATCTCGCGCAACTGCGTGGGGTCCATCGTGTACGTGCCGTGCGCGAACACCCACGCATGTGGTGCGGTGGCGCGAGCTCGTTCGATACGGGTGGCGAAGGGTGTGTGATCCGGTCCGTCGAAACCGATGGCGATGGGGCCGGCCTGCAGCCTCAACCCGCTCGTCTCCGCCTCGGTGAGGCTCACCTCGG
>CAYVUO010000133.1:0-5902 GCA_964454715.1 uncultured Bifidobacterium sp.
CGCCGTGCTGGCCTGGGCCCTCGGCGCCACGGCGTTGGCCGAGGCCTACAACCTCGCCAACAACACACCGAACCTCCTCTACGACCTCGTGCTCGGCGGGGTGCTGTCGGCGACCCTCGTGCCGGTGATCGTCGAGTCGATGAGCAAGGACGACCGCGACGGCATCGACGCGGTCGCCACCGTCATCACCGTCGTGCTCCTCGTCGCCACCGTCGTCGGCATCGCGCTCGCGCCGATCCTGATCCGCCTCTACAACCTCACCTCGCCAGCGGGTCAGGCGTCCGAGCAGGCGCTCGTGGCCGTTCCACTGCTGATGCTGTTCGTGCCGCAGATCCTGTTCTACGGACTGTCGACCCTCGGCACGGCGCTGCTGAACGCGAAGCGAGCGTTCGCCGTTCCCGCGTTCGCCCCAGCGCTCAACAACATCGTCGTGATCTGCCTGTTCCTCGCGCTGCCCCGCATCGCCGGCCAGGGCACGATCACATTCGACGAGGTGCGGAACGACACCGGCCTGTTGCTCCTCATCGGTCTCGGCACCACCGCAGGCATCGTGGCCATGACCGTCGTGCTCTGGCCCGCCATGCGGCGAGCGGGCATCCACCTGCGATGGAACTTCGCGCCCCGTCACCCAGCGGTGCGCGAGATCGGTCGACTCTCGGGGTGGACGTTCGCGTACGTGCTCGTGAACCTCGTGTCGTACGGCATCATCCAGGTGTTGGCCAACGGCGTGAGCGACGTGACCATCTACGCCTATGCCTGGATGTTCTTCCAGCTCCCCTACGGACTCTGGACCGTCTCGGTGATGACGGCCTACATGCCCGAGTTGTCCAATGACTGGACTGCTCGGGCCCTCGACTCGTTCCGTCGCCGACTCGACAGCGGACTGCGGCTGATCCTCGTCATCGCACTCCCCGCAGCCGTGGGCATGATCCTGGTCGCCGGTCCCGTCGTGCGCCTCGTGTTCGAACATGGCCAGTTCTCGGCCGATGCCGCCGACACGACCGCGAACACGGTCACCGCATTCCTCCTCGGGCTCCCCGGTTTCTCGTTGATGCTCTATGCCTTCCGCGGCTTCTATGCCCAGCGCGACACGCGCACACCGTTCATCATCAATGCGCTCGAGAGCATCGTCGCTGTCATCATCGCCATCGCCGTCGTCGACCGGTTCGAGGTGGTCGGACTCGCCGTCGCCAACTCGATCGGCTTCTCGATCTTCGCCGTCGTCGCTCTCATCGTGCTGCATCGACGCGTCGGCGGATTCCTCACGCGCCACGGATCGATCGACCTGGCCAAGATCGTCTCGGCCACTGCAGCGATGGCGCTCGTCGTCTGGAGCGCGATCACGCTCCTCGACCTCGGCGACCTGGCGACACTCATCGTCGCTGCTGTGCTGGGCGCCGGCGTCTATGTCGGTCTGTTGTTCGCGCTGCGCATCGATGAGACGCAGATGATCCTTCGCCGCCTGAGGGTGCTGCGCAGCTAGGGCAGTACGACGAGATCGTCGGCATGCACGACCCATGCCGCCGTTCCCTCGGGCAGACGATCGGTGGAGAGTCCGATCACCGCCGATGCCGTCGCCGCATCGCACGAGACGATGCCCTTGGCGAACACGACACCACTGTCATCGCTGATCTCCACTGCGTCTCCTGCATGGAAGTCGCCTTCGACGGCGACCACGCCTGCAGCGAGCAACGATGCGCCACCTCGCTCGAGCGCGCGGCGCGCACCGGAGTCGACGGTGACGGTGCCACTCGACCCGACGGCGAACGCGATCCAGAGCTTGCGTGCCGGCAGATCACGATCATGGGGCTGCACGACCGTGCCCACTCCAGCGACACCATCGACGGCGTCGGGGAGCACTCCATCCCTCGTTGCGGCGGCGATGACCGTGCGCACGCCCGACCACGCAGCGATGCGCGCCGCCGAGATCTTCGAGGCCATGCCGCCGCTACCGCCAGGGGTGCCCGGCCCGCCGGCGAGCGCGAGCAGTTCGGCATCGAACTCGACGATCTCCTCGATGAGCGATGCCTCGGGATCGAGCCGGGGATCGGCCGACAGCAGGCCCGCGGTGTCGGTGAGCAGCACCAGCATCTCGGCACCGACGAGGTGCGCGACGAGCGCAGCCAGACGGTCGTTGTCACCGAAACGGATCTCGTCGTCGGCGATGGCATCGTTCTCGTTGACGACGGGCACAACACCGAGTTCGAGGAGTCGATCGAGGGTCGCTCGGGCCTGGAGGTATTGACGGCGCTCGACGAAGTCGAGGGGCGCGAGCAGCACCTGGCCACACACGATGTCGTGGCGTGCGAACTGGGCCGACCACTCGGCCATGAGGCGCGACTGACCGACGGCCGAGATGGCCTGCAACGTGACGGGATCGCGGGGACGATCTGCGCTCGACAGCCCGATGGCCGGGAGCCCGGCGGCGATGGCACCAGAGGTGACGACCACGACGCGGTGGCCAGCGGCGCGGACGAGCGCGACCTCATCGGCCAACTTCGCAAGAGCCTCCACCCGGATCGAACCGTCGGCAGCCGTGAGCGACGAGGTGCCGATCTTGGCGACGACGATCATCAGTCCTCCTCGAACTCGAAGGAATGGGAGCCGATGTGGACGGTGTCGCCCTCGCGCGCACCCGCGCGCGCAAGTGCCTTGTCGACGCCGAGCTTGCGCAGTCGCTCGTGCACATAGTCGAGGGCCTCGAGATTGGTGAGGTCGCTGAGTGCGATCGCGCGTTCGGCCTGACGTCCGATGACACGGAACGAACCGTCGTCCTCGCGTTCGATGCGGATGCCCTCGGCGAAGGGACGGTGCACGACGAATCCCTCGACGACGGGTTCCTCCTCGCGCACCGTGCGCACGGCGTCGGCCATGCGTCCGACGAGCCGGGGAAGGCCGGAACCGATGACGGAGGACACGCACAGATCGAGTTCGGTTCCGTCGGCCAGCACGATGGGGTCGTCCTGCTCGGTCAACGCCATCGTCTCGGGCGCGAGGTCGGCGCGAGAACCGACGAGGAGTCGGGGGCGATCGAGCAGATCGGGTTGGTAGGCACCGAGCTCGGCGAGCAGCACCTCGACCTGTTCGGCCGGTGTGGGAACGGCGAGTTCCGGCATCGTGCCCGCGAGGTCGATGAGCAGCACGAGCACGCGAGCGCGCTCGATGTGGCGGAGGAAGCGATGACCGAGGCCGCGCCCCTCGGATGCCCCCTCGATGAGACCGGGGATGTCGGCCACGACGTATTCGAAGCCGTCATCGACGCGCACGACGCCGAGGTTGGGCTCGAGGGTCGTGAACGGATAGTCGGCGATGCGAGGGCGCGCCGCTGAGATGCGGGAGATGAGGGTGGACTTGCCCACGTTGGGGAACCCCACGAGTGCCACATCGGCCATGAGCTTGAGTTCGAGTTCGAGCCAGCGCTCCTCACCGATCTCGCCCTGCTCGGCGAACGTGGGCGCCCGTCGGGTGTTCGATAGGAACCGGGCGTTGCCCCGACCACCACGACCACCGGCGGCGGCCATCCAGCGATCACCCTGGTTCACGAGGTCGACGAGCACGGTTCCGTCGCGGTCGAGCACCACCGTGCCCTCGGGCACGAACACCACCAGATCGTCACCGCCGGCACCGTGCATCTTCTTGCCCTGACCGTGCACGCCGTTCTTGCCGCGGCGGAAGGGGTGGTCGCGGAATGCCAGAAGCGACGCGATGTTGCGATCGGCGACCAGCCAGACGTCGCCGCCCCGGCCGCCGTCACCACCGTCGGGACCGCCGCGGTCGACATGGGCCTCACGACGGAACGCCACACAGCCGGCGCCACCATCGCCACCCTTCACATGGAGCTGACACTCGTCGACGAACCCGGACACGACCGGAGAGCCTACGGGGCCGCTGGGGTCCGACCGCCGCTCATTCCCCTTGGCGTACCGATGTCACAGCCCGCGACGAAGATGGAGCCATGGAGACCTCCTCCGACAAGCCGAGTAGCACTGCCGAGGCGACCATCGCTTCCGAGCAGAGCAGCGCTGCATCGCACCGGCCCACCGAGCGGCAGCGCGACTGGGTCGGCACGATGCGTGGCGCCGAGCGCGACGGCATCGTGCTCGCCCATCGCGCTGGGCCGCCGCCGGCCGTCGAGCCACGACCCATCGACCGCACGGCCCGTGAGGAACTCGAGGAGGCCACGCTCGTCCCCGGGGCCACCCGAGCGCAGGGGGCGGGTCACCGAGCGGTCGAGGAGGCGCCCGATCCGCGCCGCACCTGCTTCGAGCGCGACCGCGACCGCATCCTCCACTCCCCCGCGTTCCGACGCCTCGCCGGCAAGACCCAGGTGTTCGTCTTCCCCGACGACCATCAGCGAACCCGTCTCACCCACGCACTCGAAGTGGCACAGGTGGCCACGGCCGTCGCTCGCGCCACCGGTCTCAACGTCGCACTCACCGAGGCCATCGCACTGGGCCACGACTGCGGGCACGGCCCCGGTGGCCACGCCAGCGAGGATGCGTTCGACGCATTCCTCCCGCAGGGCTACCACCACGCCATCTGGGGTGCCGATGTGGTGCTGCGCCCGCTCAACCTGTGCGCAGAGACCCTCGACGGCATCCGCAACCACTCATGGTCGTTGCCGACGCCGTCGACCCCGGAAGGTGCGGTCGTCAGTTGGGCCGATCGTTGCGCCTACAGCGCCCACGACCTCGCCGATGCGGTGAGCGCAGGCATCGTTCGCGTCGACGATCTCCCGACCGAGGTGCTCGACGTGCTCGGCCGAACGCAACGGTCGCAACTGTCGGTACTCATCGGCGCGCTCGTCGACTGCATAACCACCACCGGTGTCGTGGGCATGGCGCCGACGCCCGCCTCGGCTCTCGCAGCGCTGCGGGCATTCAACTACGAACACATCTACGACCGACCCGCCTCACGGGCTCAGGGTGCGGCCGTCGTCGACGTGCTCACTGCGCTCGTCGAGCACTACGTCACGGACCCGACCGCGCTCCCCTCGCCTCCGAGCACCGACGTCGATCCCGTGGCCGCCGCAGTCACCCATGTTGCGGGAATGACCGATCGCTACGCCTTCTCCACGGCCCAACGCCTGCTGGGCTGGCCCCACGACCGATTGCCCCTCGGCATCGACGTGCCCTGACACCACACGCGACGAGAGCGGCCCGTGGGCCGCTCTCGTGATCGTTCTCGGTGCGTGGACTCAGGCCGGAAGGATGTCGACCAGCTTGCGGCCCTTGCGGCTACCGAACTTCACGGTGCCGTTGGCGAGGGCGAACAGCGTGTCGTCGCCGCCGATGCCGACGTTCTCACCGGGATGGATGCGGGTGCCGCGCTGACGCACGAGGATGGTGCCGGTGGTGACGGCCTGGCCGTCGAACCGCTTCACACCGAGGCGCTTGCTCTGGGAATCGCGGCCGTTGCGGGTCGAACCGCCGCCCTTGGTCTTCGACATGACTCAGCCCTTCTTGATCTCGGTGATCTCGATCGTGGCGTGGCGCTGGCGATGGCCCCACCGACGACGTTCGTTGGCCTTGGACTTGTAGGTGAAGCCGATGATCTTCGGGCCCTTGGTCTCGCCCACCACCCGAGCGGTCACCGACGCGCCGGCCAGCTGGGCCGGGGTCGAACGAACATCGTCACCATCGACGACGAGCACGGGCGTGAGGGTGACCTCGTCGGCATCGCCGAGGCGCTCGACATCGAGACGCTGGCCCTGCTCGACTCGGTACTGCTTCCCACCGGTCTTGATAACGGCATACATAGGGGTACGATCCTAGCGGGCCGGCACCGCCGGCCCACTGGCCGGCCGCGTGGTGTCTACGGCGAGCGAGTGGAGCCGTGCGAAGGCCGTGGTGCTGCCGCCGGACGCGTAGAGCACCAGGAGCCCGGTGCTGCTGCCGGCATA
>CAYVUO010000134.1:0-5880 GCA_964454715.1 uncultured Bifidobacterium sp.
ATGGGACGACGAGATCGGCGCGCCAGCCGAACCGAGGGCCTGTGAGACCGCGGAGCCGGACACGAAGCCGGGGTACCCGTTGCGGATGGTGTCGGCGCCGGCGACGAAGTCGATCTCCGACCACTTCACGCCAGCGTCGGCCAGCGCGGCGCGCGCGGCGACCAGCCCGTACTCGACGAAGTTCTTGCCCCACTTGCCCCACGGGTGCATGCCCGCGCCGAGCACGACGAGATCACGGTCGCTTGCCATGTCAGTTCCCCTTCGGGGCGGCGGGCGCCCATGTCCAGACCCAGTGGTCGACACCTTCGTCGTCTCGGTAGAGCACCTGGAGGTCGACCTCCATCTCCATTCCGATCGACAGGTCGGCGGCGAGCACTCCCTTGGCCACCTGACCGAGGATGACGATGCCCTCGGCCTCGAGTTCGACCGCAGCGAGCGCGTAGGGCTCGAACGGATCGGCGGCCATGAAGGGCGGCGGCGGCGCGTAGTGGTTCTCGGTGTACGACCACACCTTGCCCTTGCGGCTCAGCGGTGTGGGTTCGAGCTCGGCCCCCTCACACGACGGGTTGGGGCACGCACCGCTGCGGGGTGGGAACACGAAGGTTCCGCACTGGCCGCACTTGGCGCCGATCAACGTGTAGGGCTCGGAGGTGGTGAACCACCCCTCGATGGCGGGCACTCGTTCTGTGGTCGTCACGGGTCGCAATGTAGTGGAGTGCCCGCCCCGGCCCGTCGGAAGCGGCTCTCAGCCGGTGAACGTCGGTGTGGTCGCACCTTCGCCGGTGGTCGTGGTCGTCGTCGGGGGCACGGGCTCCGTCGTGCTCAACTGCACGACGAACGCGGCGAACGAGTTCGGTACCTGTGGGTCGACCCGATAGAAGCCGACGACTGCACAGCCGCCGACGACGCATGAGACGGCCTTCGGGTCGCCGTAGCCGCCGACGTTCATCGCTTCGAGCCCGGGAATGGGCCTCGTGTCGAACGCCGCCGAGGGGTCGGTGAGCGAGAAGGTGCTCACGAATCCCTGCCACTCACCGTTGGCCCCGTAGTTGCCGGCGATCACGCACAACCCATCACTCGCACAGTCGATCGCATGGGCGTTGCCGGCGTGGTCGGTGTCGAGCGCCGCGTAACCCGGCAGCGGCTGAGCGGGTTCCCAACCGGATCCGAAGTTGGCCGACACCCAGACACTGCCGCCACTCAGGGAGGAGTAGTGGCCAGTGGCGGCGCAGCCGACGCCGGGTGCGCACGACAGGCCGTCGACCGTGGCGTAGTTGGTGTTGAGTGCACCGAGACCATTGAGTTCGACGGCGTCGGTCCAGACGACGCCGTCGTACAACGAGCTGAACACCGACGCACCGCTCGCCGAATCGAAGGCTCCGAGCGCGACGCAGTTCGGTCCCGCAACGCATTCAAGTTCGAGCACGTAACCGGTTCCGCTGCCGAGCAACGAGAGCCCGCCGATCATGGCGGGATTGCCCCAGGCGCCTGCGGTCCGCTCCATCGTGATCGGCATGGGGCCCATGGGTGAGATCCCAAGACCGGCGGCGACGCATTCACCGTCGGCCCAGCACGAGACCGAAATGAACTCTCCGCCCATTGGGAAGATCGGCTCGAACGACAGCACGGTCTGCGCCACGCCGCCGGCCACCTCGAGGATGAACGGATACGGCATCGAAGCGGGGCCTCGATAGCTGCCGACGACGACGCAGTAGCCACCACTCGTGCATGCCGAGTCGTAGATGTTGACGAACCCGCCGATGTTGAGGGCCGAGAGTCCCGGGATCGGCCCAGTGGTGACGCCTGACGGCGACTCGACGCGAACCCATCCCTCGAGCACTCCCGGCGAGGGCGAATAGGTGCCGGCGAGAACGCAGATATCGATTGCTGCGCACGCGACCGTGTCGGGCCCGGCGTCGCCACCGGTGTTGAGTGCTGCGACATCCGTCTCCGGCACAGCGTTACCCAGCCCGCCGCCGAATGGCGCGGTGTAGGCCTGCGTCACGTTCTGCGATGGCGAATACCAACCTCCGAGCGCACAGGTGTCGACGGCGATGCACTCGACGAGATCTGCCGTCGACGCTCCGCCGTTGGCGAGTGTGGACAGTCCGGGAACGTTCTGGGCATCGCCCCATGTGAGTGTGGGAGTCGCACCGGCGCTCGGCGCGAACGCAATCGCGCACGTGAGCAGGAGTGATGCGACGATCGAGCAGCGCTTCAGCATGGTGTTCCGTTCTGGAGGTTCGACCGTTGGTGATGGGCGATCCATTGGTGATGGCGGGCGCCCGTCGTGTGGTCACCGCGGGTCGCAATGTAGTGGAGTGCCTGCGCGGGGCCGGTAGGGCCCGTTCGCGACGAGGCACGTCTGTAGGATTTCGGTAGCGAGCGGCCGACGTGGCGCTCCCGTTCCAGGAGATCCGATGCAGCCGTCCGCATCTTCCAATCGAGGCGTGCGTCGCCGGATCGGTGGTGTGGCCGGAGCGACCACCCTCATCGGCGGCGCGAGCTCGGCCCTGGCTCTTGCCCTCGTCGCGGGGCCGGCCTCGGCGACCTCGACGTTCATCGTCGATTCCGCCAGTGACGGCCCGGCCGATGCATCGCATTGCACCAATCTCACGCCGAGTGACTGCACGCTCCGTGATGCGGTTGCCGCGGCGACGGCGGGCGACTCCATCACCTTCAACCTCGCCCCGGGCACTCCGGTGTTCCTGACCGGGTCGATCGACATCACCGAGGGCATCACGATCCAAGGGCCCGGCTCGGGCGCGTTGAACATCGTGCCGGCCTCGGGAACGTCGGCGTTGCGCGTGTGCTCGACGTCGGGCACCGTGGCGATCAAGGACCTCATGATCTCCGGTTCTCGCTACGTGACGTACCCCGGAGGGGGCGCGATCCGCGCGACGGGAACTGGATGCGGTGCGCTCGAGCTCGACGGGTTGTTCATCCATGACAACCACTCGGCCGACGGTGCAGGTGCGATCTTCCTCGGGCCGTCGACCTCGGCGACGATCACACGTACGGGTTTCACCGACAACGTCTCCCACGGCAACAACGGCGGCGGCGCGATCCGAAACTTCAGCGATCTCACCGTGTCCTATTCGTACTTCAGCAACAACTCCGCTTCGTGGGGCGGGGCGCTGTATGTCGCGGCCGACAGCTCGACGATCGAGATCACCAATTCGACGTTCTCCGGCAATTACGCGGGCATCGCTGGCGCAGCCGTGGACATCGACGGGTTGTACAACACCGTCACCATCGCCAACTCGACGTTCGCCCAGAACTACGGCCCCCAAGGTGTTGCGCTGGAGATCGAGGCGATGAACACCGTGTCGGTGATCGCCAGCACGATCACTCAGAACTACTCGACGAACACCAGCACCTATCAGACCGGAGCGATCCACATCTTCGGCGACACGCAGGGGGGATACGCGCCGGCGACCGTCACCATCATCAGCTCGATCGTGTCGGGCAACTCTTCGACGGCCGTGAACTCGGCTGGCATCAGCGTGTCGGAGGCGACCAACATCGCGATCGACCACTCGATCCTCTACGGCCTGTCGCCGCTGCTCACGAACACGAGTGCCGATGCCGGCACCAACATCGTCGCCATCGACCCGATGCTCTACGGGCTCGCCAACAACCTCGGCACCTACGTCGTAAACGGCTACATCCAGACCATGTTGCCGAAGCCCGGATCGCCGGCGATCGATGCGGGGCGCGCGGAGATGCCGATCTTCCCCCACAACCTCTACGACGAGCGGGGAGTGGGCTTCAACCGGGTGCGGGGCACTGCTGCCGATGCGGGTGCGACAGAGCTGCAGGTCGGGCCGGTGCCGAGCACGTCGAGCACGACGTCATCGAGTACCACCAGTTCGACGACGTCATCGACGACCTCTTCGAGCACGACGAGCTCGAGCACGACCAGTTCGTCCACGACGTCTTCGAGCACGACTTCGTCGACGACGTCGACGTCGATCGCACCGTCGAGTTCGACCAGTTCGTCGAGCACGTCGACCAGCACGCCATCGGGTTCGGCGATCGGCCTCGTGTTGGACTTCAGCGCGGGTGCGTCAGTGCGGTCCGGCGCGCTCGAGGCCACCGCCAGCGGTTCGGGCGCGCAGCCTGGTGCGCCGTTCGAAGTCGTCGTGCACTCGGTCACGACCGTGATCGGCTCGGGTGCCGTTGGCGGCAACGGCACCTTCGGTGGCACGTACGCCCTGCCCGCGAGTCTCGAGGCCGGGGTGCACGAAGTCGTTGCGACATCGACGGCACAGAACGGCGCGCCGCTGACCGCGCAGGCTTGGTTCTCGGTCGACACGGCTGGTGTCGTGACCGCAGTGAGCTATGACGGGCCGACCCCCGACCCGACCTCGGCACTGCCGCGAACGGGTTCCGACCCGACCGCGCTCGTGGTCATCGGTGTCGGCCTCGGATCGTTCGGCGCGGCAGCAGCCGGCATCGCCGCCCGACGTCGCAGCAAGGTCGGGTGAGTCGGAGGTGAGGCGCGGCGTTCGCCGTTCCTCATGGTTCGTGGTCGCAGTGGCGACGGCTGCACTCGTCGTCGCGGCCTGCGGCGATTCCGACTTCGATGCCAAGTCACACATCGAGGTGCTCTCGGCGGAGACGACCTCGACCATGATGGATCACTCGACCCGCGAGGTGACGACCATCAACGGCTCGGTGCCGGATGGGCGACCCTCTCCCATCGCGTCACGTGAGCTCATCCTCCGCGAACCCACCGGCCGCGGCACCGAGGTGATGGTGATCGTGACCACGCGCACCAAGGGCACGCGTTCGCCGATCCACATGCATGAGCTCGGTGGCACGACCTGTGTGCTGCAGGGGAAGAACATGTTCTTCCTCGAGGGATCGGAGCCCCGAGAGGCAGCGGCGGGTACCTGCTACTACATGCCGGCGGGCAGGACGATGTCGGCCTACGCCATCGGTGACGTCGACACCGTGATGCAGGACATCTTCGAGGTTCCGATCGACACCCCGGTCTGGATGGTGGTCGAAGCTGGTCAGACCGGTGCGCAGGGGCAGTTCGGCGTCGACTCCACGACGACGGTCAACCGTTAGATCAGCCGGTGAACGCCGGCGTCACTGCGCCGCCGCCGCCGCCGGAGGTGGTGGTGGCCGTCGGCTCGGACGTGCCCACGAGTTCGGCGGTCCATGCGATGTTGCCCGCAACGGCGAGGAGTACGAATCCGCCGGCGAGGCAGTAGTTCGACATGCACGACAGCGCCTTCGGGTCGCCGTAGCTGCCAGTGTTCGTTGCGGCGAGGCCGGGGATCGGTGCAGTGGACTGCCACGCACCACCCGTACGCACGACGAGCCAAGGCTGCTCGGGCGAGTCGAACGAACCGCCGATGACGCATGTGCTGACTCATGAGCGCGACAACTCGTGGATGAACGAATCGCCCCTGCTCGGCGTGGACATTCCGGGGATGTCGGAAGCTGCGCCACATGTACCGCCGGTGCGTTCGACCATGAAGGCCCGGTAGCCGAGCCCATTCGGCCGCTGACCGGCCACGACGCCTTCACCGTCGCGTCGGCACGAGATTGCGCCGCTCGATGAACCGCTGGTGGTGCCAGTGATCAGTTGAGCACTGCCCCATGTGCCGGCGATCAGATCGGTGACGCCCAGGGGCGGCACGTGGCTGCCATCCTGGACGACGCCGATAAACGAGCAGTTGCCCATCGACCAGCACGAGATGCCCGGCCTCGTAGTCGGTCCTGGTCACGTTGAGGCCCGAGATGAGGCCCGGGATCTCGATCGCGTTGTCGGTGCTGTTGGGGTGAGGGGTGGTTGTGTCGATCAGTTGGCGCCAAGGGTGCTCCAGCTGTTGCTTGGATCAACTATTCGAACTCCGGATCACG
>CAYVUO010000135.1:0-322 GCA_964454715.1 uncultured Bifidobacterium sp.
GCAAGGTGTCACTCTCGCTGGCCAGCGAGCCTGCTCCCGCCGAGCGTTCGTCCGATGCGGCCCCCGCAGCGAGCGAGTCGACCGGTGGCGATCGCGAGTACGTGTCCTTCGAGGACGCGTTCGACGCCGAACTGTCGTCCGATCTCGGTGACCTCGGCCCCGCCGGCGAGAACCGTGGCGGTGACCGCGGTGATCGCGGCGACCGTCGTGGTGGTGGCCGCCGCGGTGGCGGTCGTCGTCGCTGATCGCAACGACACGGAGCGCCGGGTGACCCCCGTCGACGACTCCGGAATCAGACGGACCGAGACGGCCTCGGGCGTGC
>CAYVUO010000135.1:332-3772 GCA_964454715.1 uncultured Bifidobacterium sp.
GTGCGCGTCATCACCGAGCACATGCCCGAGGCCCGTTCCGTCAGTATGGGCATGTGGTTCGGTGTGGGTTCGCGCGACGAGCCGCACACGATCGCCGGTGCCTCGCACTTCCTCGAGCACCTGCTGTTCAAGGGCACCGAAGATCGCTCGGCGCGCAGCATCGCCTTGGCCATCGACGCGGTGGGTGGCGAGATGAACGCCTACACCAGCCGCGAGCACACGGCCTACTACCTGCGCCTGCCGGTGGCCGAGCTCGAGACCGGGCTCGAGCTGCTGAGCGACGTCGTGAGCCGTCCTGCGTTCCGCGCCGACGAGTTCGAGGCCGAACGCGAGGTGATCATCGAAGAGCTGCTCATGAGCGAGGACACGCCCGACGACCTCGTCATGACCGCGCTCTACGAGTCGCTCTATCCCGAGCATCCGATCGGACGCGAGACGCTCGGCACCCACGACACCGTCGAAGCGATGACGCGGGCATCGGTCGCGCAGTTCCACGCGGAGTGGTACCGCCCGGCGAACCTCGTCATCGCTGCTGCCGGTGATCTCGAGCACACCGATGTCGCCGATGTCGTCGACGAGTTGTTCGGCGATGTCGAGCGCGGCGTGGCTCCCGAGCGTTCTGCTCCGAGCGCGGACGTCGTTCCGCTGGTGCAGATCGATCGACCGATCGAACAGGTGCATCTCGCCATCGGATGGCGCGCGCTCGCGCAGGCCGATCCCGATCGCTACGCGCTGTGGGTCGCCAATCACGTGCTCGGCGGCGGCATGTCGAGTCGGCTGTTCCAACAGGTGCGCGAGGAGCGCGGCCTGGCCTACACGGTGTTCTCGACGCCTTCGTCCTACAGCGACGCTGGTTCACTGCTCGTCTATGCCGGCACGGCCATGGCCCGACTGCCCGAACTGCTCGACGTCACCGAGGGCGTACTGGCCTCGTTGCTGGCCGATGGCATCACCGAACAGGAACTCGCCGTGGCCAAGGGCTATCTCGAGGGGTCGATGTTGCTCGGTCTCGAGGACTCGGGTTCGCGCATGTCGCGCCTCGGCACCGGCCTCGTCACCCGCAACGAGGTCGTTCCCATCGATGAGCATCTCCGTCGCATCGAGGCCGTCACCCTCGACGGTGTGCACGATGTTCTGCGGCGCGTGCTCGGTTCTCCGCGTTCGGTCTCGGCCGTCGGTCCGCTGGGTGCTGGAAGTGCAGCGCTCGAGTCGTTCGCCCGCGGCTAGGTTCGACTCCATGACACTTCGAGTCGGTGTGTTCGGTGCGGGTGGCCGCATGGGCAGCACGGTGTGCAGGGCGGTCGACGGCGATCCTGCGCTCGAGCTCGTGGGCGCGGTCGATCCCCATCACAAGGGTCTCGACATGCGTCAGGTGACCGGTTGTGACCTCCCGTTCAACGTGGCCGCCGACGGTGGTGCGTTCCTCGATGCCGGCGTCGACGTCGTCGTCGACTTCACCCATCTCGATGCCTCGCGCGAGAACCTCCTGTGGGCCGCAGCGAATGGCATCCATGCCGTCACGGGCACCACCGGGTTCTCCGACGCCGACCTCGACGCCTTCCGGGCCGCGTTCACCTCGTCGAACTGCGTCATCGCTCCCAACTTCGCCATCGGCGCCGTGCTCATGATGCGCTTCGCCGAGATGGCGGCTCCGTTCTTCGAGACGGCCGAGATCGTCGAACTGCATCACGACGCCAAGCTCGACGCTCCCTCGGGCACGGCGATGCTCACCGCCGAGCGCATGGCCGACGCGTCGGCCGAATGGGCGGCGGATCCCACGCGCACCGAGATCCTCGAGGGCGCGCGCGGCGGCAAGGGCCCTGGCGACATCCGAGTGCATTCGTTGCGACTGCGGGGCATGGTCGCCCATCAGGAGGTCATCCTGGGCACCACGGGCCAGACGCTCACCATCCGTCACGACAGCTACGACCGCGATTCGTTCATGCCGGGCGTGCTGTTGTCGGTGAAGGCCGTGGGTTCACGCCCCGGCGTCACCATCGGTCTCGACGCCCTGCTCGACCTCTGACGGCAGGCCCCTAGGGCTCGTCGTGCCGTTCGATCTCGTCGGCGCCCTCCTCGAACTCGTGACGTGCATCGAGTTCGCTGCGCCCGCGGCGCAGTTCCACCGCCCATGAGATGGCGACGAGCGAGATCGTCACCAAGAGCAACGGGATGCGCCAATCGGCGATGAACCCGAGGATCGAATCGATCGGGCCGGCGAAGACGTCGCCGACGATCTGCAGCATGAGCAATCGGGCAATGGTGCCACTCACATTGAGCGCGGCGAAGCGCACGGGGTTCATGCGCGACGCGCCGGCGATCGTGCACACGTAGTTGTTGGGGAACAGGAACACCAGGGGTGAGCCCCACCGGCCGAACCACCGCTCGAGGGTGCGCATCAGACCGCCGATGGTGGGTGTGCGCCGCTCCATCCAATGCAGCGCGGCCTCTCCGTAGAACCAGCCGAGTGCGAAGAAGAAGGGATCGGGCAGCAGCAGTCGGAACGTGCCCACGAGGTAGTACGACCACAGCGACAGCTGGTTGACGACCAGCACGAGGTAGCGATTCTTGGCCGAGAGACCGATGAGCAGCAGGGGATTCGACTCCACCAGCGTCGGCCACAGGGCGTCGGCGACGTAACCGGCGATCACCATCGCGATGATCGGTGTCAGCAGCCACAACAGGTGTCGGCGCCCCGGATGCGGGGTCGGGTCCGGTGCGCCCTCCATGACCATCATCCTCTCACGTACGCTCTCGCCACCACGAGGCGGACAGCGAGCAGGAGGGGACACATGCAGGGTCTCATGCAGGACGGACCGTTGGTGCTCACCAATTTCTTCGACCGGGCCGAGCGCCTGTTCCGCGAGAAGGAGGTCATCACCGCCACGAGCGACGGCGTCGAGCGAGAGACCTATGGCGAGTGGGCCGAGCGCACACGACGACTCGGTGGCGTGCTCGACGATCTCGGCATCAGCGAGTTCGGTCGCGTCGCCACGTTCGCCTGGAACTCCGCTCGTCATCTCGAGCTGTACTTCGCCGCGCCATGCACCGGTCGAGTGCTGCACACGCTCAACATCCGTCTGTTCCCCGAGCAGATCACCTACATCGTCAACCATGCCGAGGACGAGGTGATCTTCGTCGATCGCTCGTTGCTCGGCATCCTGTGGCCGTTGGTCGACACGTTCACCACGGTGCGTCACATCGTGGTGATGGATGACGGTGCCGGCGAGATCCCGGCCGACACCGGTGGGCGTCTGCTGCACGACTACGAGGATCTCCTCGCCGCCGCCAGCCCGGTGAGGTTCCACGTCACCGACGAGAACCGCGCTGCGTCGATGTGTTACACGAGTGGCACCACGGGCAACCCGAAGGGTGTCGTGTACTCGCATCGTTCGACGTGGCTGCACTCGATGGCCGGCATGATGGCCGACAGCCTCGGT
>CAYVUO010000135.1:3782-5855 GCA_964454715.1 uncultured Bifidobacterium sp.
CTCGCGCACATCGGTGTGGCATCGGGCGCGAACCTCGTGATGCCGGGCCGCGATCTCTCGCCGAAGGCGATCGCCGATCTCATCGAACGCGAGCGCGTCACCATCGCCGCCGGTGTGCCCACGATCTGGATGGGTGTGCTGAACGAGATCGATTCGCATGACTTCTCGAGCCTCCGCGCAATCCCATGCGGCGGCTCATCGGTTCCCAAGTCGCTGTCGGAGGCATGGCGGGCCAAGCTCGGCATCCCCATCCAGCAGGCCTGGGGCATGACCGAGACCAGCCCACTGGCGTCGATCGCCAAGGTGCGCTCCTCGCTCGAACACCTCTCCGACGATGAGCAGGCCGACCTGCGCGCCTCGATCGGTGTCGTGTCGCTCGGCGTCGAGTTCCGCGTCGCCGATCAGGTGACGGGCGAGGAGGTGTCGTGGGACGGCACGACGAGTGGCGAGTTGCAGGTTGCCGGCCCGTGGATCGCACGCGAGTACTACAACGACGATCGGTCACCCGAGTCGTTCACCGCCGATGGTTGGTTGAAGACCGGTGACGTCGCCACCGTCGACGAGCACGGGTACCTGCGCATCGTCGATCGCACCAAGGACGTCGTGAAGTCGGGTGGCGAGTGGATCTCGTCGGTCGAACTCGAGAACGAGATCATGGCCCACCCCGCGGTGGCTGAGGCCGCCGTGATCGGTGTGAAGCATCCGAAGTGGTCGGAGCGTCCGCTCGCGTGCGTGGTCGTGAAGCCGGGGGAGACACTCACCCGTGAGGACGTGCTCGCGCACCTCGATGGTCGCGTCGCCAAGTGGTGGATGCCCGACGACGTGGTATTCATCGACGAGGTGCCCAAGACCTCGGTGGGCAAGTTCTCCAAGCGCGACCTGCGCGATCGCTTCGCCGATCACGTACTGCCCACGATCTGACGCGGGGCGACCCGTTCCCTAGGCTGCGGACGTGTATCGGTTCCTGCTGAAGCCCCGCTGGATCCTGTCGCATCTGTTCGTGCTCGTCGTGGTCGTCACGATGATCAACCTCGGGTTCTGGCAGTTGGGTCGACTCGACGAGAAGAGGGCCCGCAATGCGGTCATCATCGCCGCGCAGCACGAGACGCCGGTGCCACTCACGACGCTGATGCCCACCGGTGCGGCGTCGAGCGCATCCGACGTGTCAGCCGTCGACTACCGGGTCGTGCTCGTCGGTGGCACGTACCGCCCC
Source organism: uncultured Bifidobacterium sp. (assembly GCA_964454715.1). Lineage (GTDB taxonomy): Bacteria > Actinomycetota > Acidimicrobiia > Acidimicrobiales > Acidimicrobilacustridaceae > Acidimicrobilacustris. The sequence goes on from CAYVUO010000135.1 coordinate 4,996, forward strand.
GATCAGCAGGTACTCATCCCCAATCGCACGAATGGTGGCGCACCCGGCTTCTGGGTGATCACCCCGCTGCAACTCGCCGATGGATCGGCCGTCGCCATCAATCGCGGCTGGGTGCCGTATTCGTACACACCCGACCCGTCGACCTGGGGCGACTTCGCTCCGCCCACCGGATCCGTGGTCGTGCAGGGAATGATCCGTCCTCCGCAGGTGCGCTCGGGTTCGATCGTGGGCGCGCCGACCGATCCCTCCGACGGGGTGGTCACCGAACTGGCCCGGGTCGACGTCGCCCGACTCGACCAGCAGGTGCCCGAGTCGTTGTGGCCGCTGTACCTCGATCTCCAGGCCCAGCAGCCGGCCCAGGGCGACCTGCCGATCCCCGTCGACGCCCCCGAACTCTCGGAGGGACCGCATCTCGGCTACGCCCTGCAGTGGTTCGCGTTCAGTGCCCTGACGATCGTGGTGTACCCGCTCCTGCTGCGCCGCCACGCCCGCAAGCGCCTCTACACACCCGACGGTGACGAGGGGGTTACCGAGCGGTAGGGTGTGTCGCATGACCACCTACGAGGACATCATCGGCCGCTCCGACATCAACGACATCGAGCAGATCCTCATGATCTCGAACACCGATGTCGATGCCACCGAGCACTCCGTTCCCGACGAATGCGAGGCCGTGTTCACCTGGGACTACGGCAAGGGTTCGCGTCCGGCGCTCGAGAAGCTCTACGAGAAGGCCAAGGTGTCGCAGTGGAACGGTGAGACCGATCTCGATTGGTCGATCGAGGTCGATCAGGAGGCCGTCGTGGTCGCCAACATGGCCGCCAATCAGCGTGGCGCCGGACTCGACGTCGCCGGCACCGTGG
>CAYVUO010000136.1:0-5827 GCA_964454715.1 uncultured Bifidobacterium sp.
GGCGAGTACCACTCTCTGTGCCATATCTGTTCCTTCTTCCAGTCGTGGGGGGGGTCAGTTGCCGGTGAGTCCGGCGAGATCGGAGAGGCGGTCGGCCACGGCGGCACCGCCGACGTGTTGGGCGACCACGATGAGGATGGTGTCATCACCGGCGACGGTGCCGATGACACCATCCATGCCCGAGCGGTCGAGCGCAGAGGCCACGACGTGCGCCGAACCCGGTGGGGTGCGCACGACGACGAGGTCACCGCTGCGGTCGACCTCGACGACCCAGTCGCCGAAGACGCGACGCAGATGATCCTCGGGTGCGCGCTGCTGGCGCGGCAGTTCGGGGATGGCGTAGGCCGACTCGCCGCCGGGGAGTCGCACCTTGATGGCGCCGAGATCCTCGAGATCGCGCGACACCGTGGCCTGCGTGGCGGTGACGCCCTCGGCTGCGAGCAGATCGACCAGTGCCTGCTGATTGGGCACGACATTGGACTCGATGAGGCGCGACACGAGGTGCTGGCGTTGGGTCTTGCCGAGGCGCGTGGGGTCGGTGGTGCTCACAGGTGCTCCATCAACCACACGAGCGCACCGCGAGCGGCATGCATCCGATTCGCGGCCTGGGGCCACACCCGGCTCTGGAGTCCCTCGAGCACCTCGGCCGAGACCTCCTCGCCACGGTGCGCGGGAAGGCAGTGCAGGAACACCGCGTCGTCCGAGGCCTTGGCCATGAGCGCGTCGTCGACGGTGAATCCGGCGAACGCGGCACGGCGCGACGCGGCCTCGGACTCCTGACCCATAGAAGCCCACACGTCGGTGTAGACGGCATCGGCTCCCTCGATCGCGAGAACGGGATCGTTGGTGCAGAGCGGATCCACACCAGCGGCACGCACGCGTGCGAGATCGGAGGGCGAGAGTTCGTATCCGACGGGGGTGGCGATGGAGACCTCCATGCCGACCATGCCGCAGGCCATGGCGAGACTGCGGGCGACGTTGTTGCCATCACCCACGTACGCGATGCGCCGACCGGCGAGTGCGTCGACGCCACCGAACTCCCCTGCGAGTGTGAGCACGTCGGCGAGGGCTTGAAGGGGATGTCCGTCGTCGGAGAGCATGTTGACCACGGGCACGGTGGAGACGGCCACCATGCGTTCGAGCTTCGAGTGTTCGAAGACACGCGCACCGATGGCTGCGTGGTAGCAGCAGAGCGTGCGGGTGACGTCCTCCACGGTCTCGCGCACGTCGAGTCCGACCTCGTCGGGTCTGATCGTGAGCGGATGACCGCCGAGCTGGAAGACCGCCATCTCCATCGAGTTGCGGGTACGAGCCGACGGCTTCTCGAACAGCAGGGCCATTCCCCTGCCCTCGAGGGAACGCGGAACGGTGGCCGCAGCGCCGAGCGCGAGCACATCGCGCAGTTCATCGACGGTGAGATCGTCGATCTCGAGCAGATGCCTCATGACAGGCCTCCGAGGTGCACGGCGAGGACATCGCGCAGGATGCCGACGGCCTCGTTGATCTCGCTCTGCGACACGATCAGCGGCGGAGCGAGCCGGAGCGAGGTGGGTGAGACGGCGTTGACGATCAACCCGGCCCTGAGCGCCTCCGCGCCCACGACCTTCGCATCGATGCCGGGTGCCAGTTCGGCCGCCAGCAACAGCCCGAGACCACGCACGCCGACCACACCAGGAATGGCGGCGAGCTGATCGCGCAACTTCGCACCAGCATGCTCGGCCACCTGGGGCGCGTTCATGCGTTCGAGGATCGCGAGCGTGGCCCGCGCCGCGGATGCAGCGAGCGGCTGACCGCCATAGGTCGTGCCGTGCTCGCCAGGACGGAAGGCAGATGCGACGTCACGCCGCGCCCAGCAGGCCCCGATGGGCATGCCGTTGCCGAGTGCCTTCGCGAGCGTGACGACATCGGGTTCGACACCGAAGTGCTGGAAGCCGAACCACTCCCCCGTGCGACCGAGACCCGTCTGCACCTCATCGACGATGAAGAGCGCGCCGCGCTCATCACACAGTCTCCGCACACCTTCCATGTATTCGGCAGTGGCGGGATGCACACCACCCTCACCCTGGACCGCTTCGACGATCACGGCGGCGACGGTGTCGTCGAGCGCTGACTCCAGCGCGCCGAGTTCGTTCCACGGCACATGACCGAAGCCGTCGGGCATCGGTTCGAACCCCTCCCACTTCGAGGGCTGACCCGTCGCGGCGAGCGCGCCGAGTGTGCGGCCATGGAACGAGCCGAGCGTGCTGATGATGCGATGTGCGCCGTTGCCCTTGTTGACCTTGCCCCACTTGCGGGCGAGCTTGATCGCGCACTCGTTGGCCTCGGCACCGCTGTTGGTGAAGAACACCTGACCACCGCCTCCGAGGAGTCGGTCGAGGGGGATCGCGACGTCGGTGCCGGGCACCGTGCCGAAGAGGTTCGAGACGTGCACGAGCGTGCGGGCCTGCAGACTGATGGCATCGGCGATCTCGGCGTTCGCATGACCGAGACCAGCGACGGCGATGCCTGCGAGGAAGTCGAGGTAGCGGGAGCCGTTGTCGTCGAAGAGCTGGCAGCCCTCACCGCGCACGAAGCGCACGGTCGGTGGGCCGTAGGTGGGCATGAACGGGCAATGGTCGAGGCCCGCGGGCGCGCCCATCGCGTTGGAATGCTCGGAGGTCATGGCGCGTCTCCGTTCGTGATCATCGTGCCCACGCCGGCGCGGGTGAACAGCTCGAGCAACACGACGTGCCTCACCCTGCCGTCGAGCATGTGCGCGGCGGGAACGCCGGCCTCGAGCGCCTCGAGACAGGCGTCGACCTTGGGGATCATGCCGCCCGACAACGTGCCCGCGGCGATGAGATCGGCGATCTCCCCCGGCGTCGTACTGGCGATCAGTGACGAGGGGTCATCGACATCGCGCAGCAGACCGGCGATGTCGGTGAGGTAGATCACCTTGGCCGCACCGAGCGCGCCCGCGAGCGCACCGGCAACGGTGTCGGCGTTGATGTTGTACGACTGGCCGGCGAGGTCGGCCCCGATGGTCGACACGACGGGGATGAGATCCTGCGACAACAGCGACTCGACGATCGCCGGATTCACGCCGGTGATGTCGCCGACGAATCCGAGTGCGGGGTCGCGCAGATCGGCCTGGATCAGGCCAGCGTCCTCACCCGAGAGACCGACGGCCAACGGCCCATGACGATTGATCGAAGCGACGATGTCGCGGTTCACCTTGCCGACGAGCACCATGCGTGCGATGTCGAGGGTCTCGGCATCGGTGACCCGAAGGCCATCGCGGAACTCGGACTTCTTGCCCAACCGGTCGAGGAGATCACCGATCTGCGGGCCACCGCCGTGCACGACGACGACCCGGATGCCGACCGAGTGCAGCAGCACGATGTCGGCCGCGAACGATTCGGCCAGCGACGCGTCGGTCATGGCGTTGCCGCCGTACTTCACGACGATGGTGCGACCCCAGAACGTCCGGATGAACGGCAATGCCTCGATGAGCACCTCGGCGGTGGCCATCTCTGCACCTGCGTGTGCTTCGGGCGCAGCTGCGCCCGGCTTGGAAGTACTCATGACGTGCCCATGTTCTCGTCGATGTACGCGTGACTGAGGTCGTTGGTGAGGATGGTGGCGGTTCCGGAACCGAGACCGAGGTCGGCGACCACCTCGAGGTTGCGGCCCTGCATGTGCTCGGCGACTGCCGCGGTGTCGTGATCGGCGTCGACCGCTCCCTGACACACGGTGATGCCGCCATACGACACCGAGAACCGCGACGGGTCGAACTCGATGCCACAGGAACCGAGATCGCTGGCGATGCGGCCCCAGTACGGATCGCATCCGTACCAAGAGCACTTCACGAGGTTCGACCGCGACACGTACCGCGCACCGATGAGCGCCTCGGCATCGGATGCGGCACCGGTGACGGTCATGCGCACGACCTTCGTGGCACCCTCGGCGTCAGCACACATCTGCGCCGCGAGTGACGCGCATGCAGCGGCGACTGCCTCGTCGAGCGCGGACTGGTCGACCGCGCCGGCGACACCGCTCGCCAGGAGCAGCACGGTGTCGTTGGTCGAGGTGCAACCGTCGACGTCGAGAGCGTTGAACGAATCGGCCACACCGTGCACGAGTGCCGCCTTCAGCTGTTCGGGCGTGGCCGCAGCGTCGGTGGTGAGCACTGCGAGCATGGTGGCCATGTTGGGCGACAGCATCGCCGCGCCCTTCGCCATGCCGCCGACGGTGAATCCGCCACCGTCGATGACGACCTGCTTGGGCACCTTGTCGGTGGTCATGATGGCGGTGGCCGCGTCGAGGGCATGGTCTCCACGTGCGGCGACGAGCGCAGGGATGGCGCCGGTGATGACGTCGATCGGCATGGGAATGCCGATGAGTCCGGTCGAACAGACGAGCACCTGCTCGGGCGAGACGCCGAGCGCGCTCGCGGTGGCCGCGCACATCGCCTCGGCGTCGGCGAGACCCTTCTGACCGGTCGCTGCGTTCGCGTTGCCGCTATTGAGCACGACCGCGACGGCGTGTCCACCGGTGGCCTCGAGATGGGCCCTGGTGGTGATCACGGGGGCGGCCGTCATGCGGTTGCGGGTGAAGACTCCGGCAGCCGCGACCGGCGCGCCATCAGTGGTGCACACCAACGAGAGATCGGGCCGACCCGACGCCTTGATCCCCGCTGCGATGCCGGCGGCGATGAAGCCCTTGGCGGCGGTGACACTCATGGGTAGACCCCGATCGCACTGAGACCGGTCGACTCGGGAAGACCGGTGAGGATGTTGGCGCACTGCACGGCCTGACCCGACGCGCCCTTCGTGAGGTTGTCGATGGCACCGATCGCGATGATCGCACCCGTGCGCTCGTCGGCCCGCACGGTGACATGCGCGCTGTTCGATCCGAGACACGCCTTCGTCGAGGGCGAACCGTCGGTCACCACGACGAACTTCTCGCCGGCGTAGAACGACCGATAGTGAGCGAGCAGCTCGGCCGTCGTCGCAGGACCCGTGGGCCGCAGGTAGCAAGTGGCGAGCATCCCCCTGTTCATCGGTGCGAGGTGGGGGGTGAACAGCACCTGCGCCGCCGCACCGGCCACGTTCGACAGTGACTGCTCGATCTCGGGAGTGTGCCGATGGTCGAGCAGTCCGTACGCAGTGAAGTCCTCGTCGACGGTGCAGAACGTCGTGTTGGGCTTCGGGGGCCGACCCGCACCGGACACACCGCTCGCGGCGTCGATGACGATTCCGGTCGGCTCGGCGAGGCCGGCGGCGAGCAGCGGCGCGATCGCGAGCGACGCGCACGTCGGATAGCAACCGGGCACCGCGACCGCGGACGCACCGACGATCGACGACCGGAACAACTCGGGAAGGCCGTAGACGAACTTCGGTAGCAGGCCCGGAATCGAATGCGGCTCTCCGTACCAGGCCGGATAGAGCGAGGCGTCCTGCAACCGGAAGTCAGCTGCGAGATCGATCACGTACTGAACACCATCGAGCAACTCGGGCATGAGCGCTTGCGATGCGCCATGCGGCAGACCGCAGAACACGAGATCGACGCCCTCGAGGAGGGACGGGTCGTACGAGACGAACTCGAGTCCGCCCCATGCTGCCGCCAGGCTCGGATAGAGCTCGGCCACCCCCACACCGGACTGGCTGTCGCCGGTGGCGAAGGCGAGGTCGAGGCCGGGATGCCCCGCCACGAGCCGAAGGAGTTCCGCCCCGGTGTAGCCCGAGGCGCCGATGATGCCGACAGTGGTCACCCGGAGAGGCTACCTGCACCATTCATCTGAATGCAAGGTCATACAGATAGGTCGACGCGCCGTCAGCCCCGCGGC
>CAYVUO010000137.1:0-5725 GCA_964454715.1 uncultured Bifidobacterium sp.
TGCAACGCATCGTGCTCGAGATGCTGGGTGTCACGCTGTCGAAGGACGCTCGTGCACGTTCGCTCCAGTTGCCGGCATGGAACGAGGCCCTCGGCCTCCCCCGGCCCTGGGATCAGCAGTGGTCGTTGCGCATGCAGCAGGTGCTGGCCTACGAGACCGATCTGCTCGAGTACGACGACATCTTCGAGGGGTCACATGTCATCGAGGGCCTCACGGACGAACTGATCGCGGCAGCGCGAGCCGAACTCGACGATGTGCTGCGCATGGGTGGCGCCTTCGCCGCCATCGAGGAACTCAAGGGTCGCCTCGTGGCTTCCAACACCGAGCGCGTGCGCCGCATCGAGACCGGTGAGCAGACCGTCGTGGGTGTGAATCGATTCGAGGAGACCGCCGCGTCACCGTTGGCCGGTGGCGAGAGCATCCTGCGCGTCGACCCGAGGGTCGAGGCCGAGACCATCGCCGAGGTCGAGGCATGGCGCGAGTCCCGCGATGGTGCTGCCGTCGAGGCCGCGCGGGCAGAGCTCGCACGCGTCGCCGCCAGTGGCGAGAACATCATGGGCGCGACCATCGCCCTCGCACGCGCCGGCGGCACCACGGGCGAGTGGGCCGAGACGCTGCGTCGTGCCTTCGGCGAGTACCGCGCTCCCACTGGCGTTGGCGCGGCCACCGGAGCGGTCGGACTCCCCGAGCAGTTGCGACGAGTGGCCGAGCGCATGAAGCAACTCCCCGGTGGCCCCCCGCGCATGCTCGTGGGCAAGCCCGGACTCGACGGCCACTCCAACGGCGCGGAGCAGATCGCGGTTGCGGCGCGCGATGCCGGCATGGAGGTCATCTATCAGGGCATCCGCCTCACACCCGAGCAGATCGCTGCGGTCGCTCGTGACGAGGACGTCGATGTCGTCGGACTTTCGATCCTCTCGGGCAGTCATCTCCAGCTCGTGCCCGATGTGGTCGAGCGCTTGCGAGCCGAGGGCGTCACTGCGCCCGTCGTCGTGGGCGGCATCATCCCCGACGATGATCAGCAGACGTTGCTCGACGCCGGTGTCGCGCGCGTCTACACGCCGAAGGACTTCGAACTCGCGGCGATCATGAGCGACATCGCCGAGCTCGTCGCGGCAACGCGCAGCGCCTGACGTTCAGTCGAGTTCGCCGAGTTCGTCGAGTTCGGCGATCACCGATTCGGTGTCGGCGCCGAGCGCACGAGCGCCGAAGCGCACGCCACCGGGCGTGGCGGATAGTCGGGCGATCACGTTCTGCATGGGCACGCCGTCGACCTCGATGATCGCACCGCGTTCGCGCAGGTGCGGATCGGCTGCGATGTCGGCCTGGGAGTACACCGGGGCGGCCGCGACCTCGGCCTCATCAGCCGCGGCGATCACCTCATCGAGAGTGCGCTGTGCGCACCATTCGCCGACAGCACGGTCGATCCGGTCGCGATTCGCGACGCGGCCCTCGAAGCCATCGAACTCGGGATCCTCGAGTCCGATGAGCGCGAGCAGTCGCTGCGCGACCGATTCCGCCGTCGTGGAGATCGCCACCCAACGTCCATCGGCGCAGAGATACGTGTTGCGGGGAACGGTGTAGGGGATGCCCGAGCCGAGCCGTGGCTGTTCGTACCCGGTGAGTGCGTAAGCCGACACCAGCGGACCCATGAGATGCAGCATCGACTCGAGCAGGTTCACGTCGACGACCTGCCCCACCCCCGAGTGCACGGCGACCATCGTGGCGAACGCAGCGACGATCGCCGTGACCTCATCGGTGAGTGCGATCGGCGGCAGCATGGGGCCGCCGTCCGGTTCGCCGTTCACCGACGCGAACCCAGACATCGCCTCGGCGAGCGTGGCGAAACCCGGTCGATTCCGATACGGCCCGGTCTGGCCGAATCCCGTGACACGCGTGATCACGAGCTTCGAATTGGTGCGATGGAGCACCTCCGGCGCGAGGCCGAGTGCCTCCAGCTTCCCGGGTCGGAAGTTCTCGACGAGCACATCGGCCGTGTCGAGCAGACGACGCAGGACGTCGAGATCATCCGGATCCTTCAGGTCGAGCACCACCGAACGCTTGCCCCGGCCGGCGAGCTTCCAGAACAGGGCCACGTCGTCCGAAGGATCTCGCCACCCCATCGCCCGGGACGTGTCGCCCGAGCCGGGACGCTCGACCTTGATGACGTCGGCGCCGAAGTCGGCCAATTGCCGAGCACACCCCGGCCCGGCGAGCACGGTGGAGATGTCGATCACGCGCAGATCGGCGAGGGGGGCGGTGCTCACGATGCGACGCTACCCAACGGGCTGGAACACGGACGATCCGTCATCGAGATCGACGCGCAAGTCCCCCGCAGCCGAACGCAACTGCGTGGGTTCGCTCGCACCGAGCAGTCCGGGGGACCACGCGACGACACCATTGCGGGCTTCGGCATCCGCCACGCGACCGAGTGCGATCGCTTCGTCGAGCACAGCGCGCGCATCGTGGCCCAGCAATGCGAGATCGTCGGACACGAGCACCATTCCGCCCGAGACTCCGACGGCCCGAGCCCATGTGTGGGCTGCTTCGGGTGAGAGCTCGGTCTGTTCGGTGCGCAGCATCACGCAATCGGGATCGTTCAACCACAGACGGCGGTGCATGAACGCGCGCGTCGCCGTGGCCGCCCATGCATGGCGAGTGGCGGGTTGTGTGCCCGAGTATCCGGAGAGGATCGCTTCCTCGCCCTTGCGCGACCACGACGGCGCGACATCGGCGCCGATCCGGTTCGCGTCGACCACGCCGACCGAGTTCGACAGCGGAACACCGCACCCGAGGAGGAACACGTCGTCCCCGACTCCGCGACGGATCGCATCGAATCCGGCGCGCACCCGCTGGGCCGGCGTGTACGAGCGATCGGACCACACACCGTCGAACGAGGGCGAGAAGGTGAAGTCGAGCTTGAGATAGCGGTAGCCCATCGCCACCAACGTCTCGGCCAACGAGCGCAGGTGCTCCTGCACCTCGGGGTTCGATGTGTCGAGTCCGTACATCAGGCCGTCTCGACCGCCGCCCCAGGGCGGATTGAACATGTTGAGCAACGGGTCGCCGTCATGATCACGGGCCAACCATTCGGGATGTTCACGCGCGATCCGCGAATCAGGAGCAGCGAGGAACGGCGCGAGCCACAACCCGGGCCGACGCCCGCGAGCGGCGATGGCACTCGCCATCGCTTCGACCCCGTCGGGGAATCGCTCATTCGGGATCAGCCAGTCACCGATCGCCGCCTGGAAGCCGTCATCGACCTGGAACACATCGAACGGCCACTCCTCGGCGAGCTCCAGATTCGATGCGATGTCGCGCTGGGTGACGCCGTGGAAGTAGTGGTACCAGCTGCACCATCCGATCTGGAACGACGAGTCGACGCGGGCAGCACCACGGCCCCCGACCTGCTCGGCCCACGAAGTGAGGAGTTGATCGGTCGGGGCCGAGTGCGAGACCACGACATCGTGGAGTTCACGTCGCTCCCCCGAGGCCATCGAGAGATCTCCGAGGAACGCCTCGCAACACAGTTCGATGCCCGTGGGACCGGTGCGCAGTCTCAGCGTGCCGTCATGACGATCGCCGCCGTCGAAGCCGACGAGCACGGGCGCGGCGGAACCATCGACGAGGAGCGTCACCCACTCCGAGCGCAGTTCGTCAGGGGATTCGACCACTCGCTGATCGGCCTGGTTGATGGCACGGATCAGCTCGATGGTGCCCGATGCGAGGGAACGATCCCGGTCGACACCGAACACGGCGACATCGCTCGGACTCCACGACTGATAGCCGTGCCGCAGCATGCGCAACGGGCCCGAGACGTCGAGCACCCGGAACACGAGTTGCACCGAACGGATCGGCGCCGAGTCGTCGGACCCCAGCCACCACGACCACTGCTCGCCAGCACCCCGCCGTGATTCACCATCATCTGCAGCCCTCATGCCGACCGTGAAGCCCGCGACCCGCGCCGTGGAATCGGAACCGGCGATGGGGAACGACCCGAGGCCCGGGATGTCGACACGGTCGATGACGAGACGCATGGGCGAAGACTACGGGCCTCCATCGGCCCACGTACGCTGCGGTCGACCCAGGAGGAACCATGACCCGCATCGGTCTGCACATCACCGACTTCAATCGCCCCGGCGCCGACTCCGCCAACGTGTTCCCGTCAGTGCTCGAACTCGCGCGTGCCGCCGACGCGTCGGGCTTCGACACCGTCACGGTGATGGACCACTTCTACCAGTTGCCGTTCATCGGCCCTCCCGAGAACTTCATGCTCGAGTGCTACACGACACTTGCGGCCATCGCTCAACACACGTCGAGGGTGCGGCTCGGAGCGCTCGTCACCGGCAACACGTATCGCAATCCCGCGATGCTGGCGAAGCTGGTGACGACCCTCGACATCGTCTCCGGTGGACGGGCCCAGCTCGGCATCGGTGCGGGTTGGTACGAACTCGAGCACGACGCCTACGGATACGAGTTCGGCACCTTCACCGATCGATTCCAGAAGCTCGAAGAGGCTCTCAAGATCATCCTGCCGATGCTTCGCGACGAGCGCCCCACATTCTCGGGTGCGCACTTCTCGGTGAACGATGCGATCAACCAGCCCGCGCCGATCGGTCGCATACCGGTGCTCATCGGTGGCTCGGGTGAGCGCAAGACACTGCGCATGGTGGCCCAGTACGCGGACGAGGGGAACTTCACCTGCTCGCTGGCCGAGGTGCCCCGCAAGCTCGACGCACTGGCCGGACATTGCGAGACCCTCGGCCGTGATCGTTCGACGATCACGATGAGCAAGATGGTGCAGGTCGTCATCGCCCCGAACGCCGACCTCGCGTTCCGAGAGGTGCAAGCCGCCCTCGGTGCCCGTGGCCTGCAGATCTCCCAGCCCTCCGACATCGATGCACTTCCGCTCGACATCGCGTGGGGCGGTCCCGACGAGGTGAGCACCTGGATGCAGCGCGTGCGCGACGCCGGACTCGATGGCGTCACGTGCTCCATGCCGGCCGACATCGCCGACGGGGAGCGTGTCGAACTGCTCGGTCGCGCCGCGTCAGCAGTGTTCGGCTGAGTCTCGGCTCGTCAGATCGACGGGCGGGCGCGACGCGCCGCAACGGGGCGCGACCACCAGCGGCCGCTGAATCGCCAACGCGATTCGGGGGCCTCGGGATCGGCCACCACCACGACCGGACGCGTGACCTCGATGGCCGCTGCGATCGCAGCAGCCTCCTCGGCCGTCGGCTCGGGCGTGATTCGCACGTCGGTCACAGGGGGATGTTCCCGTGCTTGCGGTGCGGGAGTTCCTCGCGCTTCGACTTGAGCATCGACAGGCCGGCGATGACCTTCATGCGGGTCTCGGCCGGATCGATGACGTCGTCGATGAAGCCGCGCTCGGCCGCCACATACGGGTTGGCGAATCGCTCGGTGTAGTCCTCGATGAGCTCGGCGCGACGCTTCTCGGGATCGGCTGCACCCTGCAGCTCGCGGCGGTAGAGGATCTCGACCGCGCCGTTGGGACCCATCACCGCGAGCTCGGCCGACGGCCATGCGAACGCGAGGTCGGCACCGATCGACTTCGAGTTCATGACCACGTACGCGCCGCCATAGGCCTTGCGGGTGATCACCTGGATGCGCGGCACCGTGGCCTCGCAGTACGCGTACAGCAGCTTCGCTCCGTGCCGGATGATGCCGCCGTACTCCTGGTCGACGCCGGGGAGGAAGCCCGGCA
>CAYVUO010000138.1:0-5691 GCA_964454715.1 uncultured Bifidobacterium sp.
ACATCGCCACCCATGAGCCGGGTCGTCAGACCGGTTCGACGTTCAAGACGTTCGTCCTGCTGACCGCACTCGAACAGGGAGTGCAGCCCGATGATCTGATCGGTGGGGGTGGTGCGTGGCCGAACAAGGGTGGTACGCCCGATCCCTACGAGATCGGTGGTTCGGGTGGAACGCTCACCCAGGTCACTGCGGCGTCATCGAACGGCGCGTTCGTGCGACTCGGTCAGACCGTGGGCATCGACAACGTCATCAACATGGCGAATCGTCTCGGTGTCACCAGCCAGTTCGATCCCGGATCGAAGTCGACACCCCTCGGAGTGTTCGATGTGACGCCGCTCGAGATGGCCTCGGCCTACTCGGCCATCCCCAATGCTGGTGTCCGCGAGCCGGCCTACTTCATCGACAAGGTCGAGGATCGCACCGGAGCGGTGATCTTCAAGCATGAGGCCGATCCCACTCGCGCCTTCAGCAAGCAGACGGCCTGTCTCGCCACCCAGATCCTCGCCAACAACGTCTCGTCCGGAACTGGCACCAATGCCCAATTGCGCAACCAGTCGGCCGCAGGCAAGACGGGAACCACCGAGTCGAACACCAACACCTGGTTCGTGGGCTTCACGCCGACGCTCACCACGGCGGTATGGATGGGCATCCCAGCCGAGGGCACCAAGCCGATGGGCAATCTGGGTGGTCGTGAGCAGTTCGGTGGTCTGTGGCCGGCCACGATCTGGCGCAACTACAACCAGGCCGTCGTCGACGCGCAGTCCAAGGGCAGGATCGACTGGCCCCGGTGCAATCCACTACCCCGTGAGGGCAGGCCAGCATCGGGTGCGGCTGATCCCTACGGTCTGCTCAACAGTGGTGAGGACGCACAGGATCCCACCGCCACCACCACGACCACCACTCGTCCGTCGACCACGACGACGACCAGGCCTCGCAGTACCACGACCACTCGTCCGTCGACCACGACGACCACTCGGCCCTCGAGTTCGACATCCAGTAGCACGACGACGACCACGACGCGCTGAGGTGCGATGCTGGAGGCCATGACCGATACGGCCCGCCTCCTCGACCTGCAGGGCATCGACACCGTGCTCGACCAGTTGCGACATCGTCGAGAGACGTTGCCCGAACGGGCGGAGCTGGTGCGACTCGACGAGCGCGCATCGGTGGTGACGGCGTCGGTGACCGATGAACGCGCTCGTCGCCATGAGCTCGAGCGTGAGCAGAAGCGGCTCGAGGACGAGATCGCGGTGTTGGTCGGGAAGATCGACCACGTGGGCGGTCAGCTCTACAGCGGGTCGCTGACCTCACCCAAGGAGGCTCAGGCCCTGCAGGCGGACCTCGAGTCGCTCCAGCGTCGCCAGACGACCCTCGAGGATGAGGTGCTCGTACTCATGGAGGAGGCCGAGCCCCTCGATGTCGCCCTCGATGCAGTTGCGGCCGAACTCGCGACCATCGCCGACGAGCGGTCGCGGGTCGAGACTGCATTGGCCGCGGCCGAATCGGTCGTCGATGCGGAGCTCGCCACGACCGCTCTGAAGCGCGACGCCGCAGCGGCCGAGATCGACGCTGCCGCTCTGTCGATGTACGACCAGTTGCGTCGATCGGCGGGTGGCGTCGCGATCGCACGGCTGCAGGGGTCGACCTGTCAGGGGTGTCACCTGTCTCTGGCTCCGGCCGAGGTCGATGCGATCAAGCGTCAACCGGCCGATGCGCTCGTGAGCTGCCCGGACTGCGGACGGTTGCTCGTCCGATGATCCTGTGGTTCGCGGGCGTCAGCTTCGTGTTCGTGTGGTGGGTCTTCCGCAGTCCCGCGCTCGACTACCGACTCGTGATGCTCGGTTCGGTCCTTCCGGTCGGCGAGGTCGTGTTCGGCGGTCCCAGGTTCTTGCACACGCTCCTGGCCCCTGTCGCACTTCTCACGATCCTGATGCTGGCCACGCAGCGTCGAAGGCTCGTGCGGCGCCGCTGGATCGGTCTGCCGATCGGAATGCTCATGCATCTCGTGCTCGACGGCGTGTGGGCCCGGCCCGGTGTGTTCTGGTGGCCGTTCGGCGGTGCGTCGTTCGGCGACGGTGGTCTGCCCGAGTTCGGCCATGGCCTCGGCATCGTGGTGTTGATGGAACTGGTCGGACTCGCCGCTCTCGTGTGGGCGTGGCGGGCCTTCGGGTTCGCAGATCGCCCCACCCGCGATCGCTTCCTGCACACCGGCCAACTCGATCGTCGTCGGGTGGGTGGCGGAGACGTTCCGACATGCTGATCGTCGTGCGGCACGGTCGCACCGCACACAACGCATCGGGTCTGTTGTTGGGCCGCATCGATCCCCCGCTGGACGATCTCGGCCGTCGTCAGGCCATCGCGCTCTCCCATGAACTCGGACCGGTCGATCGAGTGATCTGCAGTCCGTTGTTGCGCACTCGAGAGACGGCAGCGGCGTTCGGTGTCGAGCCGATCATCGATGATCGTTGGATCGAACTCGACTACGGCGACTACGACGGAGTTCCCCTCGGCGAGATCGACAGCGAGATCTGGCAGCGGTGGCGCACCGACGCCGACTTCGCGCCGCCGGGCGGAGAGTCATTGCGTCAGTTGGGCACTCGTGTCGGAGCTGCACTCGATGACCTTGCCGCCGACGGATCGGCCACGGAACGCACGACGGTGATCGTCACGCACGTCTCTCCGATCAAGGCGGCGATGTGCTGGGCCATGGGCGTCGATGATCTCGTTGCCTGGCGCCTCTGGGTGGCTCCGGCGTCGATCACCCGCATCGGAACGACGCCGCGTGGTGGTGTGGTCCACACCTTCAACGAGGTGGCGCACCTGGCTGGTCTCGACGGTTCGTGAGTCGTCGTGCCAGTTGTTGGCACGGTAGTTCGACGAATCGCCACATCAGGACACTCACGACGACGAGCACCACGAGCATGATCGCGAGCGCGATCGTGAACGGCACCTTGCCGTCGAGGCCGTCGAGCATCACGTTGAGCACCGTGCCGTGTACGAGGTACACCGAGTAACTCACGACCGACACGGCGGCGAGCCAGCGGGGGAGTCGCCACCGACCCTCCGTGAGCAACGTGATGAGCAGGATGGCTATGCCGAGTGCGACGGAAGGGCCGTAGAGATTGCCGTCCTCGAGGAACGATGTGTGGATCCGGCGCATGCCGAACACGAACGCGAGCCACGCGGCAGCGCCGAGCACGGCGGCTCGAGCGGCCGAGACGTTCCGCGCGTGCCACATCCACAGACACTGTCCGATCACGAGGAGTGGGAGGTAGGCCACCGAGGCGGCGAACAGGAACCAGTCGGCGTCGAAGCGAGTGCCGGGGAACGACTTCGCGGTGGCGATGACTGCGGTGACGAGCGCGAGTTCGATGATGATGGCGACGACCGGGCGGCGGGCGAGGACCGGTAGCAGCGCGAATACGAGTGCGTAGAACAGCACCTCGATGATGAGTGACCACGCCACGCCATTCACGGCCCTCACACCGTTCACGTAGTTGAACAACGTCGACGCCCATGCCACCTGTTCGACCGTGTAGTGGATGTGCGGGCGATCGAGCGCCTGCTTGATGAGCTCCACGCCGATGATCAGCACGAACGAGGCCCAGAGCGGCGGGTACACGCGGAGGAGCCGCTTGACCGCGAACGTGCGACGAGTCTCTCGTGTTCCGACCTCGCTGATGATGTAGCCGCTGACGAGGAAGAACATGGTGACACCGAGCCAACCCAGATCCTGGATGACGCCGAGTGGGCGGGTGATCCAGTCATGGGAGGCGTCGAGCGGGATCCATGAGCGATCGTGACGGCTCGTCCACGAGCCTGCCGAGTGATCCCAGACCACGAGCAGGATCGCAATGGCTCGAATGAGAGCGAGCGAACTGATCGATCCGGCGCGGTCGGGGATCGAGCGGATCGTGTCGAAGCGACGCGCCGTCGGGGTGCGCATTGTTCAGCAGTCTCCAGGGGTCGAGGACGCCGCCCATCCTGCCACCGAAACCGTCGAGACACGGGCCTGCTGCGCGTGAGCGCGGCCCATGCTAGGAATTCGCCATCCGAGCGAGAGGTGGAGCGATGACCATCGTGATCCGTGGAACCCTGCCAGTGCGTGCCGACAAGCGCGACGATGCCATCGCGGCGTTCATCGCCGTGTCCGAGGCGTCCGAACAGGAAGCCGGTTGCACCTACTACCGGTTCGCCGAGGACGTGCGCGAACCGAACACGTTCATCATCACCGAGCATTGGGAGGACGACGCCGCGATCGCGTCGCACTTCGGCACACCGCACATGGCCACGTTCAGCGCTCAAGTCGGCGAGCTGCTCGCGGGAGCGCCGGTGGTGACGAAGTACGTGGTGGAGTCCTTCGGACCGTTGCACGGCTGAGCCGCCGTGAGCGACGGATGTGCCCGGGCGTCGGGCGCGCTCGTCCTGGCGGTGGCCGTGTTGGTTGTCGGCTGCGGTGGCATGGCATCGAGACGAACATCGCCCACGCCCGGCTCCGAGGCGACGACGAGCTCGGTCCCGGAGGTGGCGTCGTCGAGCACGACCAGCACGACGGTGAAGGTGTTGTCGCCCGACGCCTTCGCCGCCACGGATGCACTGCTCGCCGAGCGCGTGCGATCGGCGGGGTTGGCCGGGGGAGTGCTCCGCATCGTGCGGGCCGACGGCTCGGTCGTGCACGAGAGCACTGTGGGATCGGTCAACGGATCGACGCTGTTGTCGGTGGCGTCATCGACCAAGTGGTTGACGGCGGCGACGTTCATGACCCTCTTCGATGCCGGACTCGTGGGTCTCGATGACGACATCTCCCGATGGTTGCCCGAGTTCGCGGGTTCATCGCCGGCGGTGACGGCGCGACAGTTGCTCACGCACACCTCCGGGGTACGCGACAACCCCTGTCAGGGCAATGGTTCGCCGCTTTCGGAGTGCGTGCGTTCGATCGCGGCGGGGCCACGCGAGTTCCCGGCCGGCACGAGGTTCTCGTACGGGAACTCCGACTTCCTGGTGGTGGGCCGACTCATCGAGGTGGTTGGCGGATCCGACTTCGCGTCGATCGTGCAGCAACGTCTCACGGGACCACTGGGGATGTCTGCGACCACGTGGCCGGGCGCGCCGAACGCGGCGAATCCGGCCTTCGGTGTGCGAGTGAACGTGGATGACTACGGGAAGTTCCTCGACATGCTCCTGCACCGTGGCACCTCGAACGGGATGCGCGTTCTCTCGGAATCCTCGGTGGCCGAACTCATCCGCAACCAGGTCGGCGCCTACGACACCTCGCGCGACTTCTCCGTTGGCATCACGAAGATCCCTCGTTACGGGCTCGGCTGTTGGCCCGACGACGTGGCGCCCGATGGCACGACGGTGATCGTGAGCGGCAACGGCGGTCAGGGCTTCTATCCGTGGGTCGACTACTACTCGAACACGTGGGGCGTCGTCGGCGTGCAGGACGATCGCGGCGCCACGGTTGCGGTCCCGGCCTCGCAGAAGGTCGAGCTGTCGGCGAGACGAGTGCTCTACTGAATCAGAGCCAGTAGCCGGTGACGTCGATGATGCAATGGGCCGAGGCCGCGTTCACCGAGTCGCCGGCCACGATCGTCACCTGCCGATTGGCGTCGAGCGTCAGGATCACGCCGTTGGCCAGCGTCTGCCCGGAGCCGAACCAGTTGACCGTCGACGCGCCCAGCGACGTCGTGC
>CAYVUO010000139.1:0-5661 GCA_964454715.1 uncultured Bifidobacterium sp.
TCGACTACCCGAGATGGTGTGGTACTCGGCCGCGGGTCAACGCTTCGTCGATCCGGATTTCGCCGATGCGACGGATTCGACCTCGTCGGTGTCGAAGCTCAGCAATGCGGAACGACGGGTCTTCGATCTGCTCGCCACCGGAGCATCGAACAAGGGGATCGCCGACGCGCTCTTCGTCTCGCAACGCACGGTTGAGGTTCACGTGCGCCACATCCTCGTGAAGCTCGGGATCCCGAAGGGTCCTTCGGTCAATCGACGGGTGTTGGCGGCACTGCACGATACGTACGAGTCGCTGGGCCGCTGAGGCCAGCGTGTGCGGCCCCGGTACTCTCGGGCCGTGGCCGACGTCGAGATACCGCAGAGCACCGCGCCCTCGGGTGCTCGCGCACTGCCCGCGCACTTCGGCCACAAGCCAGCACTCGATGGTCTGCGCGCCATCGCCGTACTCACCGTCATCGCCTATCACTTCGGCGCCGGATGGTTGCAGGGTGGATTCCTCGGCGTCGATCTGTTCTTCGTGCTCTCGGGCTACCTGATCACGTCGCTGCTCATCATCGAACATGGCCGCGAGGGCCGCATCGCCCTCGGTGCGTTCTGGGGCCGACGCATGAAGCGACTCATGCCGGCGCTCATGCTCGTGCTCGCCGCGGTGATGGTGTGGGGACGGTTCATGACCGATTCCACCAACTGGGGTCAACAACGCGTCGATGCACTGTGGTCGTTGCTCTATGGCGCCAACTGGCACTTCATCGTCAGTGGTCAGAGCTACTTCACCGAGATGCCGTCGATGTTGCGGCACATGTGGTCGCTGGCGATCGAGGAGCAGTTCTACCTGGTGTGGCCGATGGTCGTGATCGGTGCACTTTGGCTCGCCAAGGGCAGGTTGTGGGCGCTGGCGAGTCTGTGCATCGCCGGCGCGCTCGCATCGGCATGGTGGATGAGCCACCTGTGGGCCGCCGATGATCCGTCGCGCGCCTACTACGGCACCGACAGTCGCGCTTCGCAGTTGATGCTCGGCGCGCTGTGCGGGATCGCACTGCTCCGATGGGCACCGCGCACGAATGTCGCCCGCGCCTTCGTGCAGTGGTTCGGCACGGCCTGCTTCGCCGCGGTGATGGTGATGATGGTCGTCGCGCGCGATCGGGATTCGTGGATGTACAGCGGAGGATTCCTGCTGTTCGCAGTGCTGGCCTGTGGCTCGATCGTGGCCTTCAGTCAATCGGGGCCGAACCCCGTCGCCCGCGTGCTGTCGCTGCGTCCCATCCGCTGGATCGGTGCCGTCAGCTATGGCCTCTACCTGTGGCACTGGCCCGTGAGCGTGGCGATGTCGCCGGCCCGACTCGATTCATGGGGCCTGCCCGACAACACCTGGTTCGTGGCCGTCGTGCGGCTCGCGCTGACCTTCGCCATCGCCGCACTCAGCTACTACCTGCTCGAGATGCCCATCAGGCGACACAGGTTCACCCGCAACCAGTCGTGGGTGGTGGCGCCGCTCACGATCCTCGCCACGATCGCGCTCATCATCGGTGCGTCATGGGGTGCCACTCAGGGTCTGCTCGATCGTCGCTCCGGAACGCTCGTCACTTCGGGCCCGGTGGAGGTGGCCGATGCCGAGTCGCCGCTCAACCAGCTCATGACCCACGCCGTGGTGATGGGTGATTCGGTGGCGGCGTCGCTCGGCGACGCGCTCGCGGTCGAGGCCGCCAAGCGCGGGGTCACGCTCGAGACCTTCGCCCGTCTCGGATGTGGAATCACCACTGCTCCCTACATCGGGCCCGATGGAGTGATCCCGTCCTCGCAGAAGACCTGCGTCGACGGTGTGCTCCCCTACGAGAAGTCGGTCGTCAACGATCACGGTGCCGACGTGCTGATCGTGCATTCGAGTTGGGAGATCAGTCCCCTCGCCACGACGAACGGTGTCGTGCAGTTCGACAGCCCCGGCTGGAGGACGTTCCTCACCAGTGAGTACGAGCGCATCCTCGCCATGGCCCGCGCTCGCGGCATGAAGGTCGTGCTCGTCGCCAACGCGCCGCCCGCGTCGAGCCCGCTCGGTGATCCGCCGGCCGATTCGATCGCCAACGGCGAAGCCATGAACGCGTTCTACCGATCGTTCGCTGCAGCGCACCCCAACGATGTGGTCGTGGTGGAGTTGGGTCCGATCGTGTGCCCCGATGGCGTGCCGTGTCCGCGCTCGATCGGTGGCACGACACCGCGCCCCAAGGACGGCGGTCACTACGGCGGCGATCTCACATGGGTGGCGAACGGCTACCTCGACGCACTGCAGCACTCGCTCGAACGCCTGAAGTGAGCGTGGCTCGGCGAACGGCGTGACCATTGACCGCGTCGTTGTTCACCTCGGGTTCGCGTGATTCCGACCGCGTCGTCACCTTCACCCGAGACACTGACGGTCATGGCAGTTCGTGAACCACGCTCCACCGACCAGATGCGCATCGCACTCGTCGCGCATGACAACAAGAAGCCCGACCTCCTCGAATGGGCGCGTGAGAACCGCAATGAGTTGGCTCGCCATCGGCTCGTCGCCACCGGCACGACCGGCGCCTTGCTCACCGATGTGCTCGATCTCGACATCACCCGACTGCATTCGGGGCCTCTCGGCGGCGATCAGCAGATCGGCGCACTCATCAGTGAGGGACACATCGATCTGCTCGTGTTCTTCTGGGATCCCTTGGAGCCGCAACCGCATGACCCCGATGTTCGGGCACTGCTGCGCATCGCTGTGGTGTGGAACGTGCCGATCGCCAGCAATCGGGCCACGGCTGATCTGATCGTCAGCTCTCCCCGTTTCACCGCCGGGTTCAGGCCGGAGTTGCCGGAGTTCGACGCAGTCTGAACCGCGCCCGGCGGGGTGTGTCACGATCCTGCGATGAGCGCTGACCGCGTGAACGTGCTGGTGATCGGGCATCCCGATGCCGATCTCGCCGAGCACCTGCGCGTCGACGGCATGCCGGAGACGATGGCTGATGGGTTCGACGTGCGAGTGGTGGTCGATGACTCCGAACTCGCGCGATTGCTCGTCGACGAGATGCCGCATGCGATCCTCACCGTCGGCGCCGGCCGCACCTTCCCCGTGCTCGGGGCCCAGCCGCTCGATGTGCGGCGACGTTGGGTGCACTTCGATGTCGACGAGCCCGACCCGGCCGAGATGGCCCGCACGGCGCTCGGTGTGTTCGTCGACGTCGCCACCAACGATCGATTCCCCCTGCTGCCTCTGGTGTCGGTGTTCACGCCGACCTACAACACCGGTGATCGCATCGAGCGCGCCTTCGAGTCGTTGTTGGCGCAGACCTACACGAACTGGGAGTGGGTCATCTACGACGACTCGCCCGATGACGAGACATGGCAACGACTGTGCGCCATCCGCGCTCGTGATGCTCGGGTGCAGATCTTCCGATCCGATCGCACCTGTGGTCGCATCGGTGAGGTGAAGCGCAGGGCCTGCGGTCTGGCCCGTGGTTCGGTGCTGGTCGAACTCGACCACGACGACGAACTGACACCGCAGTGCTTGGCCGATGTCGTCGCCGCCCTCGACGCGCATCCCGATGCCGGTTTCGCCTACACCGACTGCGCCGAGGTGTTCGAGAGCGGTCAGAACGCGTCGTATGGCGAGTCGTTCGCATTCGGCTTCGGCACGTACCGCACCGAGCACCTGCGCGGACGCGACTACCTCGTCACCAACTACCCCTCGCTCAACGCCAAGACGATCCGTCACATCGTCGGTGTGCCCAATCATGTGCGGGCCTGGCGACGAAGTGCCTACGTCGCCGCCGGCGGTCATTCGTCCGAGGTGCATGTGGCCGATGACTACGAACTGCTCGTGCGCACGTTCCTCACGACGCGCATGGTGCACGTGCACACCTTCGGCTACATCCAGTACCTCGATGACGAGCACGGCAACACCCAGCGTCGTCGCAATGGTGAGATCCAGCGAGCAGTGCACCTGTTCGCCGAGCGCTACGAGGACCAGATCCACGAGCGCCTGCTCGAGCTCGGTTCGCCCGATTTCATCCGCACGACCGACGGCAACGACTGGTCGATCGAGCCGCCGCCAGATCTGGTGACCGCCGAGCTGCACTGGCCCTGACCGGCAGGTCTGAGCCGAGATGAGAGGGACGGCGTCCCGAATCCCGACCCCCGCCACGCCGGCGGTCCGTCGTAGGCTCCGACGATGCGCAGATCGGGAACCCAGACGTCGCGGATCCGACGCCGCTCGCTCGTCATCACCTCCATCGCCGTCTCCGTGGCCCTGCTCGCCACGGCCTGTTCGGGCAAGCCCTTCAGCCGGTCGGCCTCGGGCGACCTCGGCGACCCGACCAAGCTCGCCGCCCTTCCGTCGGTGGCCAGCGGCGATGGGATCGCGCCGCCGATCTTCAGCGGCTCGGTGGTGAGTCCCGACTCGGGCATCGCCACCTCGATCTCGCCCACGCTCACGTTGCCGGGCGAGACGGGCGCGTGGACGTTCGTCGTGAAGGATCTCTCCGACACCCCTGGCGGTTTCTCTCGCACCTATGCGACCTCGGGCACCAGTGTCCGCATCCCCGTGGGAGCGGGTCTGCGCAATGGCACCGCCTATCAGTGGACGGCGACGAGCACATCGAAGCCCGGCGAGCTGCGTGGTGGTTCGTTCATGGTCGACGTGCAGCGCCTCGGCACGCAGCAGGTCGACCAGACCGCAGGAGTGTCGGTCGCGCTCTCGTCGGGTGAGGCATCGGTGTCGTGGTCGTCGCACACGATGTCCTCGCTGAGTGGTGACGTCGGCTTCGGTCTGCGCTTCGCCACCTCGAACGCGCCCAGCGCCGGTGTGCCCGCGGGATGGGACTTCGGAGCGTCCACTGCGGCTGACTTCGTGCATCTTCGAATCGGCGACGACGGTGTCATCGGTCTGGTGAGCACCAACGGTTCGGTTTCGCACTATCGCAAGCGGGGCGAGGCCTACGAGCCGGTGCGTCTGAGCGGCGTGGTGCAGGTGACGGGCTCGGCGCCCGTGCTCGCCGCCAACGCCGACGGCACGTGGACGGTGAACACGAAGGATCGCACGAGTGTCTATGGCGTGGCCGATGCGAACACCGGCATCGCCGACCTGTTGTCGGTGTCGTCGGGGGGCACGCCCACGCTCACCCAGGAGTCATCGAAGGGCCTCCTGCGTTCGGTGGGTGACCCCGTGTCGAAGCGCAAGGTCACGTTCGCGTACGGCGGCGACTCCAGCTGTCCGGCGCCGGCAGCCGGCTTCGTGGCTGCGCCGAAGGACATGGTGTGCGCGGTGAAGTTCTGGGATGGCTCCACCTCGGCCATCTCCTACGTGACGTTGCCCGATCGTTCGGTGTCGATCGGGCGTGTGGTCGATCGACCCGAAGCGGGCGGCGAGGGCGCGTCGGTGACCGACTTCGCCTACGACTCACTCGGTCGACTCGCGCGCGTGCGCTCACCGCTGGTGGCCTCGGCCGCTGCGGCCAGCGTGATCGATGCCGGCGATGGTCAGTTCTGGACGGAGTTGGCCTACGACGATTCGGGCCGCGTCGCCAGCGTCACGTCGCCCGCTGCATCTGCCGGCGCAGAACGCCGCGTGCGCACCTATCAATATGGTTCGTCGGTCACGAGCATCATCGATTCGTTCTTCGGTGGCCAGGTCGCTCGTCTCGCCTA
>CAYVUO010000140.1:0-5641 GCA_964454715.1 uncultured Bifidobacterium sp.
TGGGTGGGAACTCGAGTCCGAAAATCACTTGGAGGTCGACTCCTTCGAATCAATCTGGGGCGAATCAATCTGGGGCGAATCAATCTGGGGCGAATCGGAGTGCGATCCGTTTGCTGCGGATGCTGCGTGCTGCGTGGGCGCTTCGGGCTTCAGCGCAGGGAAGGCGAGGGAGAGCGAGACGTGCTTCATCTCCCAGAACAACAGACCGAGGTGGGTGACCACGATGGTCACACCGAGCGGCACCAACTCGACCCACGAAGCCTTCCGGACCAGGAAGATGGCGAGGAAGATCAACGTGAGGCGGATGAGGTACCCGAACAGCGCGGTGGCCATGACGAACCCGGTCGAGATCCGAGCTGCCCAGGCCAGCATCGCTGCGGCGAGCAGGAAGTTCGCCACGACGATCGCAAGACCATAGGCGGTCGAGAGGGCACCGTGGAGACCCCACACGAGACCCGACACGACGATGAGGATCGGACCCACGATCGCAGCCCGCTTCACGATGTCACGAGCGATCAGTTGTTCGGGTGCGGGCCCCTCGACGAAGGGTGCGCTCGTCATCATCTCGCCCACGGACCACTCGCTTCGTGCTGCTCCATCTCGGAGCGGTAGGAGTAGTAGAGCTTCGTGACGGCGCCGAGCAGACCGAGCACCGCGAACACGATCGTGAGGATCGGGAGCGTGCCGAACAGGCGGTCGAGGCCGTACCCGATGAGCGCGAGCAGCAACGGCGAGAAGACGAGCTCGTAGCCGCCCGTCGTGCGTCCCATCTGCTGTGTGAGTTCGCGCCGTTGCGAAACCTTCACCGGTCACCTGTGCCCTGTAGGAACTGCCCCTGCGAACTGGAGTCGGAGACTCGCCTGCTGACTGCGCAGCAGACCGCGTGTTCACCCGCTCCTTGCTTGTGAAACTTCGCACAAACTAGGCGCGGTCGTCACTCCCCCGCAACTTCCTCCGCCCCCTCGGAGCCGGCGGCGTGGCCGACCGGACCGGTCACCGCCGAGCCCGGCAGACCCGCTCGGGCCCGAGCCAGACGGGCCTCGTCGCGGGCCAGGCGTCGGCGCTCGAGTCGCACCCCGGGGTGCAGGATCGTGAACAGCGACAGCAGGATGGCGGCGATGCCGAAGGGCACGATGCCGTCGCCCGAGCCGGTGTAGATCGGCCACAGGACGAATCCGCTGAGCAGGGCGGTCCACGTCCAGAGGATGAACACGCTGCGGCGATGTC
This sequence comes from uncultured Bifidobacterium sp., assembly GCA_964454715.1. Classification (GTDB taxonomy): domain Bacteria; phylum Actinomycetota; class Acidimicrobiia; order Acidimicrobiales; family Acidimicrobilacustridaceae; genus Acidimicrobilacustris. The sequence goes on from CAYVUO010000140.1 coordinate 1,228, forward strand.
CGTGCCCGAGGCGCATCAGACGATGGTGCAGATGGCCCTTGTCGGCACTCGAGATGCCGCTGCCCTTGCGGGCACGACGGATGATCGCGAACAGCGTGTCGAACACCGGCACGCCAAGGATCACCAGCGGGATGAACAACGGGGCGAAGAAGAAGTACGAGCTGCCCGAGAACGAGCGGTCGGTGCGCCCACCCACGACCATGGTCGAGGCCGCCATCAGGAGCCCCAGGAGGAGCGCCCCGCCATCGCCCATGAAGATCCGGGCCGGGTGGAAGTTGTGGGGCAGGAAACCGAGACAGGCCCCGAGCACGACGATGGCGATGAGAGGGCCGATGTTGCCCGCCAGCAGGATGCCGTCGGCGGTGAGCTCGTGTGCGTAGAGGAAGAACGTGGCCGCGGCGATGGCCACGATGCCGGCGGCGAGACCGTCGAGTCCGTCGATGAGGTTGATGGCGTTCGCCATGCCCACGACCCACAAGACCGAGATCAGGTACGACCAGTCGGTCGACAGCACGAACACGCCGGCGAACGGCACGCGGAACACGAGGATCGAGATGCCGGCGATCACGAGCACGCTCGCCGCCACCACCATGCCGGCGATCTTGGCCGGGGCCGACACGTCGCGGAGGTCGTCGATCACTCCCACGACGAGGATGACGATCGCAGCCAGCACGAGACCGATCGGTTCGGTGCTGCCCGAGAACACGATGTCGAACGAACCCATCGCCCATGCCGCACCCATTCCTGCCAGCACACCGATGAGCATGGCGATGCCGCCGAGCGTGGCCGTCGGGCGCTCGTGCACCCGACGCTCATCGGGACGCACGACAGCACCGATGCGGAACGCGAAGCGACGTACACCGAACAACGCCGCGAAGGTGGTGAGCGCGACGACGGCGAGGACGACGGCGTACGCGCCGATGCTGGGCACGATCAGTGCTCCACTCGTCGGGCGTCGCAGAGCGTCATCGGTTGCGGAACCTCAGTAGGGCGCGAACTTCGAACACAGCGTGGCGACGTCGTCGCGCACGGCTGCGATCTCGGCATCGGACTCGCGTCCGCGCAGGGCGCGGGCGATGAGCGAGGCGATCTGCACCATCTCGGGTTCGGTCATCCCCTGCGTGGTCACCGCCGGGGTACCGATGCGCACACCACTGGTGACGAACGGTGAACGAGGGTCGTCGGGAATGGTGTTCTTGTTGAGCGTGATGCCGGCGCGGTCGAGCACGTTCTGCGCGTCCTTGCCCGACAGTTCGGCGTCGAACGAACGCAGATCGAGCAGTAGGAGATGGTTGTCGGTGCCACCCGAGACGAGGCGGAAGCCCTCACCGGCGAGCGCCGAGGCCAGCGCCGACGCGTTGCGCACGATCTGCGCGGCGTAGTCACGGAAGGACGGATCGGCCGCCTCGCGGAAGGCGACGGCCTTCGCGGCGACCACGTGCTCGAGTGGCCCACCCTGCAGGCCGGGGAAGATCGCCTTGTCGATCGCGGCTGCGTGCGCTGCAGTCGACAGGATGCAACCACCGCGCGGACCGCGCAGCGTCTTGTGCGTGGTGAAGGTCATCACGTCGACGTAGGGCATCGGATTGGGATGTGCGCCACCGGCGATGAGGCCGGCGATGTGCGCGGCGTCGAACATCAAGAGCGCGCCGACCTCGTCAGCGACCGAACGGAAGGCCGCGGGATCGATGATGCGCGGGTACGCCGTGGCACCGGCGATGATCATCTTCGGCCGCTCACGAAGGGCCGCGTCGCGTACGGCATCCATATCGATCCGCTCATCGGACGGGTTCACGCCATAGGCCACGAAGTTGTAGTAGCGACCCGAGATGTTGACCGGGGACCCATGCGTGAGATGGCCTCCGTGGTCGAGACTGAGACCCATGACGGTGTCACCCGCCTCGAGGAGCGCGAGGTAGACGCCGAGGTTGGCGTTGGCTCCCGAGTGCGGTTGCACATTGGCGTGGTCGGCCCCGAAGAGCGACTTCACGCGTTCGCGCGCGAGGTCCTCGATGTCGTCGACGAACTCGTTGCCGCCGTAGTAGCGCTTGCCCGGATAGCCCTCGCTGTACTTGTTGGTGAGCACCGAACCAGTGGCTCGTTGCACCGCTGGTGACGAGAAGTTCTCCGACGCGATCAGCTGCAACGTCGTGTTCTGCCGTCCGACCTCTTCAGCGATGAGGCCGAAGACCTCGTTGTCGTCGTCTGCGGGCCAGGGCATCGGGGCTCCAAGGGGGGTCGGGGTGCGTGGACGACGATCCTAGTGAAGGGTGCTTGCGCCGGTACCGTCCTGCCATGGCTTCCTCGCTCGATCCCCGACTCCCCGTGCTCGTCGGAGTCGGTCAGATCACGCGCCGCCCCGATCGCGGCGAGTCAACCCTCGAGCCGGCCGATCTGATGGCCGAGGCGCTGCGCCGGGCCGAGGCCGACAGCGGCGGTGATGGGTTGCTCACGGGAGCCGACCAACTGCTCGTGGTGAACGAGACCTCGTGGCGCTACCGCAACACCTCACTCGCCGTCGCCGAGCGGATCGGCGCTTCGCCCCGCCGTGCCGCGACGTCGGTGGTGGGCGGGAACCTCTCCGGCGTCATGCTCATCCGAGCCGCCGCCGACATCGCTGCCGGCCGGTGCGACGTCGTGCTGCTCTGCGGCGGAGAGGCCACGAGATCGCGTTCCCTGCTGCGCAAACGGGGCCTCGAACCGGATTGGTCGGTGCAGGGCGACGACGTCGAACCCGACGAGACGATCGGCGACACCCGTCCGATGGTCAGCACCATCGAGCGTGATCGTGGCGTGCTGCTACCCGTCGACGTGTATCCGCTCTTCGAGGTCGCGTTGCGCGCGCGTCTCGGTCTCGACGTCGACACCCATCGCCGCCGGATCGGTCGACTGTGGTCGGAGTTCTCATCGGTGGCTGCGAGCAATCCGTATGCCTGGATCCGCGAGCCGCTCACCGCCGCCGAGATCGCCGAACCGTCCGACTCGAACCGGATGATCTCGTTCCCGTACACGAAGCGGCTGTGCTCCAACAACCAGGTCGATCAAGGGGCTGCGCTCGTGGTCACCTCCGTCGGCGCCGCCGAACGGGCCGGCGTGCCGCGTGACCGCTGGGTCTTCCTCCACTCCGGCAGTGAGGCGGTCGACCACTGGCACGTGTCGAACCGCGCCGATCTCTGTTCGTCGCCCGCACTGCGATTGGCCGGCCGTGACGCGTTCGCACTCGCCGACATCACCGTCGACGATCTCGCGCACGTGGACCTCTACTCCTGCTTCCCTGCCGCAGTGCAGATCGCCGCAATCGAATTGGGACTCGTACGAGATCCCCGTTCCGACGGAATCGGCTGGGGCGGCATCGGAGCGTCGCTCCCCCTCACCGTCACGGGTGGGATGACGTTCGCCGGAGGGCCGCTCAACAACTACACCACGCACGGAGTGGCCACGATGGTCGACCGAGTGCGCGGCGGGGATGGGGCGCCGGCGATGTGCACTGCGAACGGCGGCTACACCACCGAGCACGCAGTCGTCATCATGGGAACGGAACCGCCGTTGCTCGGCTACCGGAACTCCGAGCCCCAAGCCGAGGCCGACGCGTCTCCCTCGGTCGATCTCGACGACGCGTGGATCGGTGCCGTCACGATCGAGAGCGCAACCATCGCGCACGACCGCGACGGAGAGCCCTGCGCGTTGGTCTCAGCGCGCACGCCGTTCGGCGCGCGCACGTGGTGCCGATCGAACGACAGCGATCTGTTGCACTCGATCGAGACGGTCGAGATCGTCGGTGTCGATGCGACGCGGGACGCCGACGGCATCGTGCACGTCGACTGAGCGTTCAGCTCTTCGGACGCAGCCGATCGGCCAGCAGGGTGAGCACGCGCTCCTCGGCCTTGGGCATCTCGCGCAGGAGACTGCGGAACGCGGCAGCGTCGAACGCCAACAGTCGCATGGGGGTGTCGGCGACCACCGTGGCCGAACGGGGCCGATGATCGACCAGCGCCATCTCCCCCACCATCGAACCGGGGCCGAGGGTGCACACGAGCTCGTCGGCCACGAACACACCGGCCGTGCCCTCCTCGATCACGTAGCACTCCTGACCGACGCGGCCCTGCTCCATGAGCAACTGGCCCGCGTCGACCTCGACATCGTCGGTGAGGGTGGCCACCCGATCGAGGTCGGCGTCGCCGAAACCCTCGAAGAAGGTCAGTCCCCGCAGGCGCTGACCGCCGTTCTCCACCTTCTTGCGCTTGCCGAACATGACGTCCTCCGACCCGGCGACGTGCAGGACCCGCCCCGTGGGCGAGAATCGTAGAGGCAAACCGCCAGGAGCGACCGGAGGATCCATGGTCTCGGAACTGTTCGACCCCACCGCATGGCGAGCCGTGCCCGGATTCGAGGACCTCACCGACATCACCTACCA
>CAYVUO010000141.1:0-5641 GCA_964454715.1 uncultured Bifidobacterium sp.
GTTCGTTCTACGCACTCCCGCAGAGTCCACAGTTGTTCAAGCAGTTGTGCATGGTGGGTGGCGTCGACCGCTACTACCAGATCGCCCGCTGCCTGCGCGATGAGGATCTCCGAGCCGACCGACAGTTCGAGTTCATGCAGCTCGATGCCGAGGCCAGTTTCGTGTCGCAGGAGGATGTGCTCTCCTTCATCTCCACTGCGGTGTCGGCCGCGGTCGAAGCCGTCACGGGTGACGTGCTCGGCGACGTGCCCCGCATGACCTGGCATGAGGCGCAGGAACGCTTCGGTTCCGACAAGCCCGACGTCCGCTTCGGCATGGAACTCATCGAGCTCACCGACGTCTTCGCGTCGACGGAGTTCAACGCATTCAAGGCGCCTTGCATCAAGGGCATCCGTGTCGAGGGAGGTGCCGACTTCACCCGCTCGCGGCTCGACGACCTCACCGACCGCGCCAAGCGCTGGGGGGCCAAGTGGCTCGTGTGGATGCGGGTCAAGGAGGGCGGCGAACTCGATTCGCCCGTCGCCAAGTTCCTCACCGCCGACGAACTGGCCGCACTCGTGAGTACCACGAGCGCGGAGGCCGGCGACCTGCTGCTCCTCGTCGCCGACGAACGCCCGAAGGTCTGGCACGTGCTCGGTCTGCTGCGTCTCGAACTCGGTCGACCGCCGGTCACCGAGGGCGGTCTGCAGTTCCTCTGGGTGGTCGCCGTCCCGCTGTTCGAGGCCCTCGACGATGCCGGCAATCCCGTGCCCGCCCATCACCCGTTCACGATGCCCCATGCCGACGACATGGCCCTGCTCGACACGGGTGACCCGAACGATCTGCTGAAGATGCGTTCACAGGCGTATGACCTCGTGCTCAACGGATGGGAGTTGGGTTCGGGCAGCGTGCGTATCCATCGAGGCGACATCCAGGGCCGCATGTTCGACCTGCTCGGCATCGGCACCGAGGAGCAGCGCACCAAGTTCGGTTTCCTGCTCGACGCGTTCCGATTCGGTGCGCCCCCGCATGCCGGCTTCGCGTTCGGCATCGATCGTCTCGTCGCGTTGCTCGCCGGCGAGGAGAACATCCGCGAGGTGATCGCGTTCCCCAAGACCCAATCGGGATCCGATCCGCTCACGCACGCACCCACGCCGATCGACGCCGCGCAGCTCGACGAGCTGGGTCTGCGGGTGCTCCCGCCGAAGAAGGACTGAGCCCACCGGCGGCCGATGAACGAGGACCTGTTCGCCGCCGCCGCAGAGGAACGACTCACGCGCCAGGCGCCCCTTGCCGCGCGTCTGCGACCTCGTTCGCTCGATGACGTCGTCGGTCAGGAACATCTGCTCGCTCCCGGCCGACCGTTGCGGTCGTTGATCGAGACCGACCGTCTCTCATCGGTGATCCTGTGGGGTCCACCGGGAACGGGCAAGACCACCATCGCCCAGTTGATCGCCCGCTCCACGGCCAAGGCCTTCGAGCAACTGTCCGCCGTCACCGCGTCCGTGAAGGACGTGCGCGAGGTCACGGCTCGGGCCGAGGCCCGTCTCGGAGAGCGTGGTCAGGGCACGATCCTGTTCCTCGACGAGGTGCATCGCTTCAACAAGTCGCAGCAGGACGCGTTGTTGCCCTCGGTCGAGAGCGGTCTGCTCGTGCTGGTCGGGGCCACCACGGAGAACCCGTTCTTCGAGGTGAATCCTCCGCTGCTCAGCCGTTCGACGTTGTTCCGACTCGAGTCTCTGGCGCCCGAAGCGTGCGAGCGACTGGTCGATCGGGGTCTCGCCATGGAGGGAGCGACGATCGAGACCGCGGCGCGCTCGTTGCTGGTCGAGCGCGCGAACGGTGATGGACGACATGTGCTCACGAGCCTCGAGGTAGCGGTCGCACTCGCACAGGAGAGAGCTAGACGCGGCAGCGACGTGCTCGTCACGGTGGCTGACGTCGAGGCCGCTCTCGGCACGAAGGCACTGCGCTACGGCCGTGACGACCACTACGACGTCATAAGCGCATTCATCAAGAGCATCCGAGGCTCCGATCCCGACGCCGGTCTCTACTGGCTCGCTCGCATGCTCGAGGCGGGGGAGGACGCCCGCTTCATCGCTCGTCGTCTTGTCATCCTCGCCAGCGAGGACATCGGGATGGCCGACTCGCAATCGTTGCTCGTGGCCGACGCCGCGGCGCGTGCGGTGGAGTTCGTCGGACTTCCCGAGGCGCAGCTCAACCTCGCTCACGCCGTGGTGCATCTGGCCACGGCACCGAAGTCGAACCGGGTCACCGAGGCGATCGGGCGGGCGCGCTCCGATGTTCGGGAGCGCGCCGGTGGTGAAGTGCCGGCCCATCTCCGCGACGCCCATTACAAGGGAGCGAAGAGCCTCGGTCACGGACAGGGCTACGACTACCCTCATGATCACCCGGAGGGTTGGGTCGATCAGCAGTACCGACCGGCCGAACTCGATGGCGTGACCTACTACGAGCCGTCCTCCCATGGAGACGAACCCGAGGTGCGCAGGCGCATGGAACACCGCAGCGAAGGCACCGAACACACAGGTGACGATCGATGACCGCCGTCTCGGTCGTGCTCATCGTCGTCGCCATCGTCGGACTCGTCGTCGTGGCGATGGCGGTGCAGTCGCTCATCATGACGATGCGCTCGTTGCGCGCCACGGTCGACGAATTGCGCGGTGAGACGCATGCCGCCGTGGCGGAGATGCGGGCCATGGTCGCCGAGGCGAATGGTGAGCTCGCTCGCGTCGACTCCCTGCTGGACACCGCAGAGGTCGTGGGAGCGCGGGTCGAGGCGACGTCGAGATTGGCATGGCTCGTGATGCGCAACCCGCTCGTGAAGTTGGCCTCGGCCTCGGTCGCGTCGGAGCGAGCTGCCCGACGTCTCGGCCGCGCCGAGGACGTCGAGGTCATCGAACCGCTGGCGATCGAGAGCGCGCCCTCGCAGCGCCGCGCCCGACGGCGTCGGGCTGGCTGATGTTCAAGCGCACCCGCTGGTTCACCATGGGTGTGGTGATCGGCGTCGGGGGAGCCGCCGTGGCGTATGTGCGGGCGAGGGACCTTGCTCGCCAGCATGTGCCCGAGAACGCCCAGGATGCCGCGGTTCGGGCCGTTCGCCTGGCCGACCGGGGGGTGCGCGAGGCCACCGCTCGGACGACCGAGGTCGTGGCCGACTGGCGCGATGCGGCGGCCGAGACCCGTCAGGTGCGGCGCGATGCCGAGGCGTTCCTGCGCCGGCAGTTGGAACGGGCCGGGCTCTGATCGAAGGGCCCCACCACGAATAGGATTCGTTCGTCCGTTCCGGTCTCGTCCTGGGGAGGTGTCGATGACGATCGTGCTCGTGGTGGTCGCAGGTGTCGTCGTCGGCGTACTCATCGAGATCGCGCTGTCGCGACGCACGGCGCGTCGGGCTCCGGAGGTCGAGCCGATCGAGGGCACACTGCTTCCTCCGCCACCGCCATCGCGGGTCGATCGACGTCAAGGACGTGCGGCGTCCTCAGATCTGATCGTGGGTGAGGATGGTTCGATCGAGTTCCGTACTCCGAGGCGCGCGGGTGATGGTTCCGATGCTGCGAACGACCCCAGGTCGCGAGACGACTGACTGACGTCTCCCCGACACTGCGCGCGTAGACGCGGGAGCATGCTTCGCCGCGAGCTTCTCCGAGACTGCGAGGAACCGAGGTCGCGGAGTTCCCGGCGATGCAGTCGAACCGCGCGCGCACGTCGTTGGACTCCGCGATGTGTTCGCGCCTCGCAGTGCGAACACATCATCGAGGTGAGCCGCGCCATGGCGCGCCTCCATTCGATGGAGAGGTGCGGAATGCGATGAACACGGTTCGAGCGAGGTCCCTCGCCGCCGGTGGCGGCGTCGCACGGGCGTGATCCCGGCCGCGTTCTGGCGATCGACCGGGGCCATCGCGGGTCGACGTGACGACCCACCGCCGGACGACCCGAAGTGCGGCGGTCGGATCGGATTCGCCCTAGGGCCGAGGAGTGCAGGATGGGCAACGTGTGCGGCCGGCGTGGGGGGCGAGTGGCGCGCCGGGTTGAGCAGGGATTTCGCGACAACCCTCAGGTTGAGGTCGAGGGTTGGCGGAGCGTCGTCAGGAATCACCCGCGAGTTGACCTGTCCGGAGGCGGTGGGGGCCGCTCGGGGATCGTCCGCGAAGTGATGCGAAGTGTGGTTCCCGAATAACGCTCGTGCGGGAGTTTCCCTAGATTCTCCCCATGCTCCAGAGAACCATCCCCACACGTCGTGGGCTCGTGGTCGTGCTGGCGTTCGCGTTGTTGGCCGGGGTGGTCCCAGCAACGTTGCGCCCGACGACGGCCGCAGCCTCCACGGCGAGTCAGCAGGGAGCGACGGCGACGTCGAACCCTCAGGACGCGACCGCGTCAGCGAATGACGCGAACGCAACGGCGTCGTCACCGATCACGCCGTCGGTGAGCTACGGCTCATCGACGGTTGGTGACGCCATCACGCCGACGATCACGTACGCAACGACGTCCGCAGTGACGTCGCCCTCCGCGCCGACGTCACTCGCCGCCACCCCCGGCTCGACGACGATCGCACTCACCTGGAGCACACCTGCGACCGACGGCGGGAGCACCGTCACGCAGTACAACGTCGAGAGGAGCACCGACGGCGCGACCTGGAGCACGGCCGCGACGGTGCCCTCATCGACGAACCCGCTCGGAGCCACCCTCACCGGTCTGACCAACGGAACCGCGTACTACGTGCGCGTGTCCGCGACGAACGCAGTGGGCACTGGTCCGGCGTCCTCGACGACGGTCACGCCGAGCACCAGCGCGAGCTCGCCCCTCACCCCGGGGCAGGGCTCGGTCACTGTTCCCGACGGTGGGTACTCGGCTGCCGTGACCGCCGACTTGCCCGCGGGCTACTGGAGGCTCGACGATGCCGCCGGTGCCGTCACGGCTGCGGACGCCTCGGGCAATGGGCTGGCCGGAACCCCGACCGCGGTGACCTTCGGCGCGGCGAACTCATCTCCCCTCGGCGGGGCCGCGGCCTCGTTCAACGGCACCACCAGCCAGGTGCTGCTCCCGAGGTCTCCGCTCCTGGTCTCGGGCGACGCGACCGTCGAGGCGTGGATCCGTCCGACGGCCACGACCGCTCGGCAATGGATCTACTCGAAGGGTCAGACTGGCGTGGCAGGCCAGATCGGCCTCTCGGTCGAGGCGGGAGGCGCGCTGGGCGGTTGGTACTCGGGCATCTCGGTCACCTCCGTGAGCGGCGCGATCCCGGCGGGACGCTGGACCCACGTCGCCATGACCGTCGGCGCAGGGATGATGACCCTCTTCGTGAACGGCACGTCCGTCGGCTCGGGTCCCGTCTCACTCACAGCCGATCCTGCATCGTCCGACCTCGCCGAGCAGATCGGTTCTGCGGCGAACAACGCCGCCGGCACGACCGGGAGCAACTGGTTCGGCGGATCTCTTGCGCACGTCGCCGTCTTCGCGACCTCGCTCTCGGCTGTGCGCATCCAGACCCATTGGCAGGCCGCCGGCAACGCCCCTGGTTCCGCCGTCGTTCCGACGGCGACTGCCGGTGACCAACAGGTTCGTCTCGATTGGGCCGCGCCAACGTCCAACGGTGGGTCTGCGGTCATCGGCTACCGCGTCGAAGCCTCGACCAATGGTTCAG
>CAYVUO010000142.1:0-5617 GCA_964454715.1 uncultured Bifidobacterium sp.
GGTGTCGACCAACGTGACCAACGGGATGTTGAACGCATCGCAGAACGCCACGAATCGAGCCCCCTTCTGCGAGGCCGGGATGTCGAGCGTTCCGGCGAGGGCGCAGGGCTGGTTGGCCACGAATCCGATGGGGCGGCCACCGATCGAGGCGAATGCGGTGACCAGGTTCGGTGCCCATGCCGCGCGCAACTCGAGGATCTGTTCGTCGTCGGCGAGCGCGCGCATCACGGTGCGTACGTCGTAGCTTCCCGTGGGCGTGGCCGGGATGACCTCACCCGCCTCGGGTGTCGGACGATCGACGGGGTCACCGGTGGCGATGCGCGGTGGGCGCTCGTCGTTGTGGCCGGGCAGGTAGTCGAACAGGTTCGACACCCAGTCGAGGGCCGCATCGGCATCGGGCACGATGGCTGACGCGACTCCGGTGTTGCGCGAATGGGTGGCCGATCCACCGAGGTCGACCTTGTCGATGGGCACACCGGTGAACTGCCGCACCATGTGCGGACCACTCACGAATGCATAGGCCCGCTCCGTCATGACGACGTGATCGGCGAGGCCCAGCAACAGCGCGGGCCCGGAGACCGCAGGCCCGTCGACGGAGATGACGGTGGGCACGATGCCGGAGCATGCGGAGAGCGCGTTCGCGGCCTGGCCCCAACCGTGCAGCGCCGCGAGTCCCTCGGCGATGTCGGCGCCGGTCGAGGACAGTTCGACGACGACGGGAAGGCGTTCGGCCAGCGCCACATGTGCGGCGTTGGCGATGCTCTCGCCATCGCGTGGTGAGAGCGCGCCACCCTTCGAGTCGTCGGTCTCGCCGCCGACGCGCACGCGCACGATGTTGCGCGGACCACCGAGCGTGTCGAGCACATCGACCTCTGCGTGCACGACGCCCGGCACCTTCGCTCGCAACTGCACCGTGCGTCCCGTCTGCGACGCGGTGCGTCGGGAGTCGGGGTCGGCGGCGAAGGGGAAGGTCATTGGCTCTCGGATGCGGGGTGCACTCCGGGTTGGTGGATCGCCTGTTCGGCGACGACCTGACGTACGACGTCACGCAGGGCCCGGGTCGCCGCCGACAGTAGCCCCTGCCGTCTGGACGCGAGGCCGACGGCACGGCCCGGCACTCCTTCGATCGCGGTGATCGACCAGTCGAGGTCGGGTCGGTTCGACACTGCGCTCGCGGGAAGGATCGTGGGGCCGTAGCCCTCGAACGCGAGGGAGGCCATGAGGCGCGTTCCGTCGATCTCGGCCTTGACCGCCATCGTCCAACCCCGCTCCGCGAACAACTGCTCGAGTTGGAGTCGGAACGGATGGTTCGCCGGTTCCACGATCAACGGCACGCCGTCGAGGTCGGCCAACGTGATGCTGCTCCTTCCGGCCAACGGGTGGGACCGCGGCGTGGCGAGGATCCTGTCCTCCACGAACAGGGGCACGCTCGTGATCTCCGGATCGTCGACCGGTGTCGAGAGCACGGCGAGATCGATGGCCGCGGAGCGCAGTTGCACCCGCAGGGTGGCAGTGGTCGCGTCGTGCACCTCGACCCGTACGAGCGGGTGGCGCGCCGCCATGGTGTCGATGAGTGGTGGCACGAGCCATCGGGCCGTGGTGCCGATGAGCCCGATCCGGGCGGTGCCGGTGATGGCCGAGCGCACCGAATGCACGTCGTGGCGGAGGGCCTCCATCTCCAGGAGGATGCGACGGGTGTGCTCGGCGACGACTTCGCCCTCGGGGGTCGGGTCGCCCGTCGCCCGATCGATGAGGGTCGCCCCGAGCTCGGCCTCCAGCCTCGAGACGTGTGCGGACACGTTCGACTGCACCGTGAGCAGGGCTTTTGACGCCGAGGTGAACCCCCCGTGGTCGACCACGGCGAGGAAGGTGGAGAGCTGGCGGATGTCCATCACAAAGAATGATGGCATGGATCACCACAAACAGTTGGACCGATCGGTAAGTTGTCGGTAGTCTTAGCGCTGAATCAAGGCGACTCGTTCACGGGTCCCGATCGGATCCCCCCTCCGATCCGGACACCGGAGTCGTCATCGAGGGCGAAGGGATCTCCCCCCGATTCCCCCCTCTGCAGAAGCCGACCCATCCCCCCGGGTCGGCTTCTTGCGTTGTGGGCCGATCTGCCGGCGCAGTCGTCGTGATGGCCGTACTGTCGGCGCCGTGGAACGCACACCAGTCATCATCGAAGCCGCCATCAACGGGAACCGCACCAAGGAACACAATCCCAACGTGCCGCGCAGTCATGCCGAGCTCGCCGACGACACCCTGTCGGTGCTCGCCGCTGGCGCGTCGATCATCCACAACCACGGATCGGTGTTCGGCGATCCGCGCGAGGTGGCCGACGACTACCTGGCCGGTTGGATGCCCGTGTTCGCGGAGCGCCCCGACGCGCTGCTCTATCCGACGGCGAACTTCGGACCGAACGGGCTCGACTTCGAGCATCTGCATCTGCTCGCCGAGACGGGCCTCATGAAGGTCAGCCTCTGCGATCCCGGTTCGACGAACCTCGGTGGCGTCGGCGCCGATGGCCTTCCGACCGCGGGCATCGTCTACTCGAACAGCTACGACTCGATCCGTTTCCAGATGGAACAGGCCGCGGCCGATCGCGTCGGACCCAGTCTCGCCATCTACGAACCGGCGTTCATGCGCACCACGATGATGTACTGGCGCGCCGGCAAGTTGCCGGCGGGAACGATGATCAAGTTCTACCTGTCGACCGATCGCGGCTACATGGGTGCGCCATTCGGTCTGCCTGCCACGCGACTCGCACTCGACGCGTACCTCGAGATCCTCGACGATTGCCCCGTGCCGTGGGCAGTGTCGGTCGTGGGCGGCGATGTCGTCGCGAGCGGACTCGCCGAGTACGCGATCGAGAAGGGCGGACATCTCCACCTCGGCCTCGAGTTCTTCGGTGGCGATCGTCAACCGACCAACACCCAGTTGGTCGATGAAGCGGTGGCGCTGTGTGATCGACTCGGTGTGTCCGTCGCGACCTGTGACGAGGCGGCCGCGATCCTCGGACTCCCGCGCGCCTGAGTTCAGGTCAACGGCGACCAGCCGTCGGCGGTGGGGTCACCCGCTGCGCCCGACGCGCACACGTTGTCGGGTGTCACGCGTGGTTGGTCGGCGGGAACGGTGTGGTACGTGCCGTCCGAGCAACCGAGTCGCGGGTGTTCCTCGGCGAACACGCCGTTCGGGTTCTCCCAACCCGGCACCGACCACACATGCACCATCCAAGTGGTGATCGCCATCCACGAACCGCCAACGCCGTCGCACATCTCCTTGGTGACGTCCTCGCGATCGGCGCCGAACGGTGCTTCGATGCCGGCACTCGAGAACTTGACGCAGACGTTCGTGTGGTAGTGCCACGTGTCGTTCGTGCCCACGAATCCCACGGGTTCGATCTTCGAGATCGACAGGTACATGAACCCGGCGATGGGTGAATCGGGGTCCGTGCCGGCGTAGATGATCGTGCCCGGTCCGAGCAGGTTCTCATCGGTCATGGTGCCGCTGAAGTTGTTGGAGCCGCGACCGGTCATGTGCAGGCCGAGGCCGGGTGAGTAGCCGCCGGCCGGACGGTATCCGGCAGCCTTCGCATCCTTCAGGGTCGGGTACTTGGCCGCCACCTGCTGGGTGAGCGCGAGCTGTCGATCGAGTTCGGCCTGAGTGGCGGGATCGAGGGGGTCATTGCGGATGGCGTGATGATGACCATTGCTCAGCGCTGAGAAACCACGGTCATCGGCCAACACGCATGCGTTGGTTGGATGCGCATGTCCATCGGGTGACACGAGTTCGGGATTCGGGATGTATCCCGCGGCACAACCATTGCCGGCGTGCGCATGACGTGACGCGCTCGGAGACGCGATCGCACTCGTGGCCAGCACGACGACGGCGACGGGCACGATCGACGCGAACACGAGTCCCTCACCCGACCAACTCGCCGCGAATCGCGGGCGCCACAGAGCTACGCCGGCGAGCACCACGGCCGCACCCTCGAGCGCGACGCAGGTGATGTCGACGAATGCGCTCGGCTCGGCCACGCCCGAGTTGGGTCCGAATGGCGCGCCCCAGATGCGGGTGACGGCCCATGCGGCGACGAACACGAGCGAAGCGGTGGCTATGGCCCACAGCATCCAACGTCGTGGGCGCACGGCCACACCGAGCGCGAGCGCGACCTGCATCCACCCGGTGATGACGAACGCGATGCCCTCGGCCGCCCACTCCGACATGTGCTGCGGCACCATGGCGAAGTGGATGATGGAGGCACCGAGCAGTGCGGCCGCGATCGTGGCGCGCAGCATCGTGCTGGGCATCGGCTCGTCGTTCATGGGACCCCCCGGTCGTTCGAGGGGTCAGGGTAGTGCGATCAGGGGATCAGAGTCCCTGACGCTCGCGGATGATGTTGAGCGCGCCGCCGGCCCGGAACCAGCCGATCTGTTCGTCGTTCATCGTGTGGATGCCCTCGAAGTCGATGGTCGAGCCATCGGGCTTCACGATCTGGCAGCGCACGGGAACATCGGGAGCGAGATCGGCGAGGCCGAGCACGTTGATGCGGTCGTCCTGATCGATGAGGTCGTAGACCTTCGGATCGGCGAAGACGAGCGGGAGTACACCCTGCTTCTTCAGGTTGGTCTCGTGGATGCGGGCGAACGAACGGGTGAGCACGACCTTGGCGCCACGGAAGCGGGGCTCCATGGCCGCATGCTCACGCGACGAACCCTCGCCGTAGTTCTCGTCGCCGATGGCGATCCAGGGCTGACCGGCCTCGTGGTAGTGCTTGCCGATGTCGGGGAACGACTTGGTCGTGCCGTCGAGCTGGTCCTTGCCCTGACCGATCTCGTCGGTGAAGGCATTGACCGCGCCGATGAACATGTTGCCCGAGATGTTCTCGAGATGGCCGCGGTACTTGAGCCACGGTCGAAGGGCTCGAGCAACTGCAGACGGTCACTGGTGGGCGAAACCTTGACCACGACCGACGAACCGTCGGCGGGGGGAGCGACGAACGTGTCCTCGCCCGGGTCGAAGCCCTTCGGGGGCAGTTCGACGCCCTCGGGAACCGGGATGACGACCTGCTCGCCCGATGCATTGGTGAGCGAGTCGACCGTGGGATCGAAGTCGACGCGTCCCGACAGTGCGAGGGCCACGACGGTCTCGGGTGAGGTCACGAAGGCGAGCGTCGACGCGTAGCCATCGTTTCGCTTCGGGAAGTTGCGGTTGTACGAGGTGACGATGATGTTGTCGGTGCCGTCGTCCATGTCGGTACGGGCCCACTGACCGATGCACGGACCGCAGGCGTTGGCCAGCACGGTGGCACCGATCTGTTCGAGATCGGCGAGGAGGCCATCGCGTTCGATGGTGGCGCGGACCTGCTCCGAACCCGGGGTGACGAGCAGCGGCACCTTCGACGCCAGCCCATTGGCATGCGCGAAGCGGGCGATGGCGGCGGCACGGCTGATGTCCTCGTAGGAGGAATTCGTGCACGAGCCGATGAGGGCCGACGAGATGGTCATGGGCCAACCCTCGGCCTGTGCCTCGGCGCCGAGTTCGTCGACGCGGCGAGCGCGGTCGGGGGGGTGCGGACCATGGATGAGCGGCTTCAGCGTCGACAAGTCGATCTCGC
>CAYVUO010000143.1:0-5601 GCA_964454715.1 uncultured Bifidobacterium sp.
CCCGGCGACATCATCGAGACCTACGAGGACCGCGAGATCCCTCGCGTCTGACCGGTCTCGGCCAGGAGGTGGGCCATGGCCCGACACGGCAACAGCGGATCGTCCCGCAACTATCCGCGCACGGCCCGGCTCAACGAGTTGTTGCGCGAGATCATCGCCGAGGAACTCGAGCGTCTCGACGACGACCGTCTGCAGATGTTGGCCATCACCGCGGTCGACATCGAGGGCGATCTCCGTCATGCCGTCGTGTTCTTCGATTCGTTGCAGGGCCCCGATGGTGATGCCGAGGTGCTCGAGGCACTCGGAGAGCTCCGCTACAAGTTGCAGGGTGCCATCGGTCGTCAGGCCCGCATCAAGCGCACTCCCGAGCTGAGCTTCCAGCCCGACGCCGGCATCCGCTTCGGCGAACACATCGATCAGTTGCTGGCCGAGAAGCCTCCGCGCGAGGACGACGAGTAGAGCGATGGCGCGCCGGTCGGGTGACGGGCCCGACGGGCTCGTGGTGGTGGACAAGGAGGCCGGTTGGACCTCGCATGACGTCGTGGCGAAGTCGCGCGGCCTTCTCGGCACCCGCAAGGTGGGCCATTCCGGCACGCTGGACCCCGATGCCACCGGTGTGCTGCTGCTCGGTGTCGGGCGCGTCACGCGACTGCTCCGCTTCCTCACGGCGCTGCCCAAGACCTACACCTGCGAGATCGTGTTCGGGGTCGAGACCTCCACCCTCGATTCATCCGGCGAGGTGGTGGCCACACACGACATGGCGCCGACCATCGACGAGGTGCGCGCAGCGGCGCTCACGCTCACGGGCGACATCGAACAGATCCCACCGATGGTGTCGGCGGTGAAGGTCGACGGCCAGCGTCTGCACGCACTCGCGCGCCAGGGCATCGAGGTCGAACGCGAAGCGCGACCGGTGACCGTGCATCGTTTCGCCGTCGAGCCGACCGATGATCCACTCGTCGTGCGAGCCGAGGTCGAGTGTTCGTCCGGCACCTACGTGCGCACGCTCGCCGCCGATCTCGGCACCGTCCTCGGCGGAGGCGCGCATCTGCGTGAACTGCGCCGCACGCGCATCGGATCGTTCTCGCTCGACGAGGCGCATCGACTCGACACGGTCTCGCCCGAGGTGTTGCTCACCCCGGCGCAAGCCATGCGCGACTACCCGTCGATCGTTGCCGACGAGGCCATGGTCGCCGATGTGCGTCACGGCAAGGTGCTCGATCGGGGTGACCGTTTCGATGGTGACGGCCCGTGGGCCGTGCTCGACGGATCGGGGGCATTGCTGGCCGTGTACGGCGCCCATCGGGGTTCCACGGTCAAGCCCGAGGTCGTGGTCGCCGCTGCTGGTGGCTCCGCAGGGGCTGGGGAGTAGCGTCACTCGCCGCCATGGAGACCATCGTCGCCACCGACCCGAACACTCGCCCCGACGGCCCGACGGCCGTCACCATCGGCGCGTACGACGGGGTGCACCTCGGCCATCGCGCCGTACTGTCGACACTGCAGACCTTCGCGGCAGAGCGCGGTCTGCGCACCGTGGTCGTCACCTTCGATCGACATCCCGCATCGGTGGTGCGTCCCGAGTCGGCGCCGCTGCTGCTGACCGATCTCGACCAGAAGCTCGAACTGCTCGCCGACTGTGGTGTCGACTACACGTTCGTCATCCCCTTCGATGCCGAACGGGCCAAGGAGACTGCGCCCGATTTCATCACCCATGTGCTGGTGGGCCGACTCGACGCCAAGGTCGTCGCCGTCGGAGATGACTTCCACTTCGGGCACAAGCGCGCCGGCAACGTGCCACTGCTCGCGTCGATGGGCGCGGAGCTCGGCTTCGAGGTGATCGGCCATGAACTCGTCGGCCTCGACGGTTTCGCCGCCGACGAACCGGTGTCGTCGACCCGCATCCGCCGTGCGCTCCGCGCCGGCGACCTCGCTGCCGCGAATGCCATGCTCGGACGGCCACATGAACTGCGCGGAATCGTCGGGCATGGTGATGGGCGAGCGCGCGAACTCGGATTCCGCACCGCGAATGTCGCCATTCCCGAGACGATGTGCCTTCCCGATGACGGCATCTACGCCGGCCGGTACCGCACTCCCGACGGAGTGTTGCGTCCGTGCGCGATCTCACTCGGTCGTCGCCCCACGTTCTACGAGTTCGCCGACACCTCGTTGCTGGAGGCGCACCTCATCGACTTTGACGGCGACCTCTACGGCCAACCGGCGCAGGTGCAGTTCATCGCCCGACTGCGCGACGAGCTGAAGTTCGACTCGGTCGATGCGCTGATCGCTCAGATGGCGATCGACGTCGATCAGTGCCGGCAGTTGTTGGCCGACTGAGTCAGTACTCGTCGGGGACGCCGAACGCCTCGCTGTAGGCGGCCATCTGCGCCCGACGCGTGGGCACGTCGATGCCCAACTGGTCGACGTCGTAGATGACCTTTCCGAAGCGGTCGCGCTCGTGGGTGGCGATGTACTCGTTGATTGCGGCCTCGGCGGCGCTGTCGAAGGGTTGTCCGGCGAGTTCGTAGATGCGCTGCACCGTGCCGATGTCGTCGCCCATGAACTGATCGAAGCGGATGTCCATCGAGTTCGGCCCCAGCAGCGCGCGATCGCGTCGAGCCGCGTTGAGCATGTCGTCGAGACGGTCGGCCCAGTAGTTCGAGATGGCCACGGGGTCGACGGGGGAGAGCGACGTGCGTGCGGAGTAGGACACCATCGTTCCCATCGACACCATCACCGACACGGGGTCGCGATGCGTGACGAGGAACGTCGCGTCGGGGAACACGGTGGACAGCGGACCGAACTGCTCGAGGTGCTGCGGTGACTTGAGCACCCAACGGTCTCCGCCCCGTAGGAACTGGCACGCCTTGAGCACCGTCCGCATGTACTCGTAGTGCGGTGTCTGGTCGTGCGACTTGTAGTGGTCGCGCCACGTCGGCATCGGTGCCATCGTCTCGAACAACATGGTCGAGAAGTCGATGGCGAGGATCTGGATCTCCTCGTGCACGTGCCACGTCGTCATCTCGTGCATCCGTGGGAAGTCGGGCATGAGCATGTGCATCACGTCGAGGCCGCCACCGGTGCGAGCCAGGCGCGGGTCATCGGGTGTGTTCGCCAGTTCGGCCTCGGCGGGTAGCGGCACCGGTTGCAGCGATTCCCAATAGGGCAGCGAACGCAGCGCGGGATCGGCCGAGATCAGGTTGTGCAGATGGGTGGTGCCGGTGCGGGGGAGCCCGGCGATGATGATCGGGCGCTCGATCTCGATGTCGTGGATCTCGGGATGGCGGGCCAGGAGGTCGGCCAGCAGCAGTCGGTTGGTGAGCAGTCCCGTGACCATCGATGCCGCGCCGATGCGGCCCATGGGCGACAGTGGCGCCTCGGTGTCGAGGCAGTGCAGCAGCAGCGCCGCCCTCTCCCGGAACTCATCGGGCCCGAAGTCGTCGAGGCCGGTGGCCGCCGATGCCTGCTCCATGAGCACGTCGAGGTCGAGGACCACGTGCTCGGCGAAGGGCGCGGCGCCCTCGATGACGGCGGTGGCCTCGGGTGAGAACTGCGGATCGGCGAGGTCGTCGAGGCGCTTCGGTGCCGGCGGCATGGTGTGATCCCCCTTGTGCCCGTCCCCCGACGGATACCGGGATCGTAGGCCCGGCCCGACGGGGGAGGGAACGGCCCGAGGCGGGCCGGGGCCCGGGAGCCCGGGGGCGAATGGGGGATCGGAGGGGCCCGCTGCTACCCTCGTGCGGTCGGTCCGCCGCTGTGGCGGGCCGTGTCCGCTCCTCGATGCGCCAGTCAGCTGTTCGTCAGTTGTCAGCGGTCGACGGGGCCGGGTCCGAAACCCACCACGAAGGAAATCTCATGTCCGGCAAGCCTGCCAACCTCCCCGCCAAGGCGTCCACGATCGCCGAGCACCGCACCCACGAGTCCGACACGGGCTCGCCCGAGGTGCAGATCGCACTGCTCACCGATCGCATCAACCACCTCACCGAGCACCTCAAGGTCCACAAGAAGGACCATCACAGCCGACGCGGTCTGCTGATGCTCGTGGGTCGTCGTCGACGCCTGCTCGACTACGTCAAGAAGAACGACGTCGAGCGTTATCGCTCGATCATCGCCAAGCTCGGCCTGCGCCGATGAGTACCCGGGGACGGCTTCGGCCGTCCCCTTCTCCGTCCGGCCGGGTGGCCTGACGGTTCCGCCGGCGACGCGGTCTCAGTTGCCGGTGGTGAGCATCGGGTCACCGGTGCTCACCACTGGGAACTGGTGCCTCCGTCGTCGTCCGCACGCACCGCGTGCTCGACAACCGCACACATGTGCACGACAACAGGAGTTCCCAATGGCTGACGCCATCTCCGTCAACGCCGTCATTCCCGGCGACGACGACAAGACCATCACCTTCTCGACCGGCAAGCTCGCCGGCCAGGCCGACGGTGCCGTGACCGTGCAGATCGGCAAGACCGTCATGCTCGTCACCGCCACGGCGGCGAAGTCGGCCCGCGAAGGTGCTGACTTCTTCCCGCTCACGGTCGACATCGAGGAGCGCATGTACGCCGCGGGTCGCATCCCCGGTTCGTTCTTCCGCCGTGAGGGCAAGGCCAGCGACCAGGCGATCCTCACCTGCCGTCTCATGGACCGCCCGCTGCGTCCGTGCTTCCCCGACGGCTTCCGCAACGAGGTCCACGTCGTCGGCACCGTGCTCGCCGCCGATCTCGTCAACCCGCACGACGTGATCGCCATCAACGGCGCGTCGGCTGCACTGAGTCTCTCGGGCATCCCCTTCGAGGGCCCGATCGGTGCGGTGCGTCTCGCGTTCAGCGTCGACGGCCAGTGGATCCCGCACCCCACCTACGAGGAGGGTGAGGAGTCGCAGTTCGAGATCGTCGTCGCCGGTCGCGCGCTCGACAACGGCGACGTCGCCATCTCGATGGTCGAGGCCGGTGGCACCGAGGCCCAGTGGCCGGCCATGCAGGAGGGCGCTCCCAAGGTCGACG
Organism: uncultured Bifidobacterium sp.; assembly: GCA_964454715.1. GTDB lineage: Bacteria > Actinomycetota > Acidimicrobiia > Acidimicrobiales > Acidimicrobilacustridaceae > Acidimicrobilacustris. The sequence continues at coordinate 4,986 of CAYVUO010000143.1, forward strand.
AGGCCGAGCTCGCTCGTGGTCTCGAGGCCTCGAAGCAGTACATCCTCCAGTCGATCCGTGCCCAGGCCGAGCTCGTCGCCAAGGTCGGTGCCGCTCCCGCCATGGCCTACTCGGTGAGCAGCGACTACACCCCCGAGGTGTTCGCGGCGATGGACGCCAAGCGTTCCGAGATCGCCCAGACCCAGGTGATCGTCGACAAGACCGCCCGCCTCGAGGCCGAGGCCGCACTGCGCGATCGTCTCGTCGCCGAGCTGCTCCCGCAGTTCGCCGACGTGGATGGTGCCGACAAGCAGCTCAAGGCTGCGTTCCGTTCGGTCACCAAGGCCGTCGTGCGTTCGCGCATCGTCAACGAGGGTGCACGCATCGACGGTCGTGGCCCGAAGGACATCCGCCCGCTGTCGTCAGAGGTCGGCGTGCTGCCCTCGGTGCACGGTTCCGGTCTGTTCCAGCGCGGTGAGACCCAGGTGCTCAACGTCACGACGCTCGGCATGCCCCGCATGGAGCAGATGATCGACGCGCTCGGCAACGTCACCCGCAAGCGCTACATGCACCACTACAACTTCCCGCCGTACTCGACCGGCGAGACCGGCTTCATGCGCGGCCCGAAGCGTCGCGA
>CAYVUO010000144.1:0-3828 GCA_964454715.1 uncultured Bifidobacterium sp.
TCGGGTCCGACGGGCTCGCGGGTGCCGGGGTGCAACGGCGGATCCATCGGCGTCGCAAGACGCGGAAGGATGTTGAACCATGCCGACGGCATCTCGGTCTCGGACATGTGATAGCGGGTCATCTGCTCTCCCCGGATTCGGAAACTGGTCGGCTCGGAGCCGAGCGGGATACTAGGACCGTCGCGCGTGGCGCAGGGCCGCCACTCCGGCCTCAGGGTCACCCGAGGTCACGAGGTGCTCCCCCACCAGGACGGCGGCATCGGCGGGGCCGGTGATGCCCGATTCGGCGACCCGCACCACGCCGGCCGGCATCTGCGGCGCCATGCGCACGGCGCGTTCGGTGTCGACGACGAACGTGACGAGGTCCCGCTGGTTGACGCCGATGAGGTCGGCGCCAGCGGCGATTGCTCGGTCGAGCTCGGGCTCGTCGTGGATCTCGACCAATGCATCGATCGAGAGTTCGCGTGCGAGGGCGAGCATCGAGGTGAGCTCGGTGTCGTCGAGGGCGGCGGCGATGAGCAGCACGCAGTCGGCGCCCATGATGCGCGCATCGCACACATCACGCGGGTCGACGGTGAAGTCCTTTCGCAGTACCGGCAATGTGCACGCAGTGCGAGCGGTACGCAGGTCGTCGACCGAACCACCGAAGAAGTCGACGTCGGTGAGCACCGACATCGCGGCCGCTCCCCCACGCTCGTACGCGCCGGCGATGGCGACGGGGTCGATGTCGGGCGCGAGATCCCCCTTCGAGGGGCTTCGACGCTTCAGCTCGGCGATGACCGCGACGTCACCGTCGTCGGCCACCGACTGAAGCGACGCACGGAAGCCCCGCGTCGGTGCGCAGGCCAGCGCCTCCTCGGCGAGCGCGGCGAACGAACGGTCGTCGCGCTCGGCCGCAGCGCGGTGCGCGGCGACGATGCGATCGAGATAGGTGCTCAGTTGGGAAGACCCTTCGCCGCACCCGTGGGCGAGGCCATCGACATCTCGGGTGGCGCGGCCATGAGTCCGCCGATGGTGCCGAACAGTTCCTTGAGTGCATCGCTGCCGCCGTGGGCGGCGAGTGCGTCGCCATCGGTGTAGAGCTCGAACACCCACACGACGTTCTCGTCACCGGCGTCGCGGTGGAACGAGTACACGAGCGTGCCGGGCTCGGCCTCGACGACGGGGAGCATGCCCTCGAGCGCAGCGATCACCTCGTCGCGCTTGCCGGGCTGGACGGTCATCTTCACGAACAACGAGGTCTGTGTCATGGGGGTCGAGACTAGGCGACCGTCTCAGGGTGCGCGCTCGGCGCTGCGGCTGCGGGCGAGCGCCACCACCGGCGCGGCGAAGAAGGCCAGACCGGCGAGCACGATGCCGATGACACCGACCACGATCAGGAACGGGAGTTGCACGATCGCGCCGACGATGAGCCCGAAGACGCCGCCGAGGAGGAACACGACGGGCCCGACCTGCAATGACCGACCGACACCCGTGCCCTCGACCCCCTCATCACTGAGGTCGAGTGGTTCGTCGTCGCCATCGTCGAAGGGCACGAACTCCTGTCGCACCCGCGAGGGACGCACGACCGAGCTACCCCCTTCGAACATCCTCTCGTCATAGGCCCGGCGCCGATCGACGTCGCCCAGCACCTGCCACGCAGTGTTGATGCGCTGCATCTCGCGTTCGTTCGCCGCGCGCTCGGCCTCCGACGCGGACGCGTGCTGATCGGGATGATGGGTACGTGCGAGCGCGAGATAGGCGGCCCGCACCTGCTCCGGCGTGGCGTCGACGGCGACACCGAGCACGTCGTAGTGCGACTCGATCACGAGATCGTTCCGGGTTCGACCACGCGCACCGGCGCCCCACCCGAGGTGCGGAGCAGTTCGCCCGCGGCCCGAGGCACGATGGCGAGCGCGAGCGATGGGAGATCCGCCACGCGCGGAATGGAACTCGTGACGATCGCGACGCGGCCCTCGCCGGCGTCGAGTTCGTCACCCGTCGAGAGATCGGCACCGTCGCACGAGATCACTCGCACCGGATGGGGCACGGTGTTGCCGCGGCTGTCGATGCGGGCGACGAGCTCCTGGCCCGTGTAGCAACCCTTGATGAAGCTCACCGAGCAATCGATGACCCACTGCCCCGCTTCGCCGGGGATCGTGGCATCGGTGAGTTCACGGCCCATACGCGGCACACCGTGGGCGATGCGATGACGCTCGAAGGCGCTATCGGTCACTCGATCGCCCGCCTCGCGCTCAGCGGCGGCGAGATCGTCGAACAGGAGGTCGACACCGGCCTCACCCGGCGCGACAGCGGGCGCGCAGAGAACACCCTCGACGTCGACGCCCAGACGGACGATCGACGGATCCCAGCGCCGTCGCACCGACCACCGTCGTTCGACATCACCGATGTCGGCCTTGGTGCGCAGGAGGAAGCGCTTCATTCGGGCGTTGACGACCTCACCCCAACCATGGTCGACCTCGAGCACGTAGTCGTCGTCGGCGAGACGATGCACCCGCATCCATGCATCGACCTTGCCCGTCGGCTGCAGCACGAACGACCACGTCGACGAACCCGGCATGGCCACGACGTCCTGACTGAGTTGACCCTGCAGGTAGCGCGCCGTGTCGGGTCCGGTGACGTGCACCACATCGCGTGCCTCGACGATCGAACCACCCTCACCGCTCAGCGCAGCGATGCCGGCGAGCATCTCGTCGGTCATGACCGCGTGCGCTGAGCCGTCATGCGTCGGGCTCCGGTGACCGCGCTCAGCAGGGCTCGGGCCTTGTTGCGACACTCGAGGTCCTCGTGCTCGGGCACGGAATCGACGACGATGCCGGCGCCGGCCTGCACATGGGCACGACCGTCGGGAGCGACGACGAGCGTGCGGATGGCGATGGCCGTGTCGATGGTTCCGGAGAAGTCGAGGTAACCGACCACTCCGGCATAGGGGCCGCGCTTGACCGGTTCGAGCGCATCGATGATCTCCATGGCTCGCACCTTCGGCGCACCCGACACCGTGCCGGCGGGGAGCGTGGCCCGCAGCACGTCGATGGGGGTGCGACCAGCAGCGAGACGACCCGACACCTGCGAGGTCAGGTGCATCACATGGCTGTAGCGCTCGAGCACCATCATCTCGTCGACCGTCTCGGTGCCGAATTCCACGACTCGGCCCACATCGTTGCGGGCGAGGTCGATGAGCATCACATGCTCCGCGACCTCCTTGGGGTGTTCGCGCAACTCCGCGCCGAGACGACGATCCTCCTCGTCGGTGCGACCGCGACGACGCGTGCCGGCGATGGGTCGCGAGATGACCTGACCGTCGACCAACTTGACCATCGGCTCGGGCGAGGAACCGGCGAGCGTGAGGAACGGCGTGCGCACGAAGTACATGTAGGGACTCGGGTTGACCTGACGCAGCACCCGATAGAAGTCGAACGGGTCGGCACCGAGGTCGAACGAATAGCGCTGCGAGAGCACGACCTGGAAGATGTCGCCGGCGAGGATGTGTTCCTTGGCCGTCTCGACCGCGCCGTTCCAGAGTTCGGGCGTCATCGAACACACGACCTCGGGAAGTTCGGGATCGGCGAGCGGAGGCTCTACCAGTGGTTCGTCGAGCGGCGAGGCGCCATCGGCCGCCAACCGGTCGAGGCGGGCCAGGGCATCGTCGTAGAGACGGTCGAGTTCGGCCTCGCTCGCTCCGGCGGGAACGAGCACGTTCTCGATCAGCGTCACCCGCTGGCGAAAATGATCGAATGCCGCCAGTTCGCCGATGATCGCGAGCACCGCATCGGGATAGCCCGTGGCGTCGGTGGGAACGTCGGGAAGACGTTCGACTTCGCGCACGAC
>CAYVUO010000144.1:3838-4314 GCA_964454715.1 uncultured Bifidobacterium sp.
GCCACCGTGCAACGGAGGGAGTTCCTCGATCTCGGGCGAGCGATAGACCTCGAGCAGGTACTCGACGGCAGCGAGGATGCCGCGATCGCGCGGCATGTCGGCGGGCACATCACCATCGACCTCGAGCAGTCCATCGCGCAGCACCAATGTGGCCAACGGATTGCGACCGACGAACGACCAGCGACTCCAGCGCTCACCGTGCTCGACCGATTCGAACAGGAACCCGGGCGCGTCGTCACGGCAGAGACGGGCGAACGCGGCGACGGGCGTGATGAGATCGGCGAGAAGGTCGCACCACACGGGAACGACGGAATGGTCGGCCGCCAGTTCGCGGAATCGCTCACGCGTCGGCGACGCGAGCATGGTCAGTCGTCCTGACCGAACGCGGTGAAGAAGCAGGAGTATTCACCGGTGTGGCACGCGCCCTTGCCCTCCTGCTCGACGACGAACAGCAGCGTGTCGCCGTCGCAGTCGAA
>CAYVUO010000144.1:4324-5576 GCA_964454715.1 uncultured Bifidobacterium sp.
GACGACGGTGCATTGCGACCCGAATTTCTCGGCGGCCTCGCGCACGAACTGGCGATCGCCGGAGGTCTCGCCCTTGCACCAGTACTCCTGACGGGAGCGGCTCCAGAACCAGGTGCGACCGGTCTCGAGGGTGCGGCGAAGCGACTCGTCGTTCATCCACGCCATCATGAGGACCCGACCCGTGCCGTCCTCCTGCACGATCGCAGGAACGAGCCCGTCGGCGTTGAAGGTCACCTGCTCGAGCTGCGATTCGATCACGGCGATGGGGGTCGACTCGGGGGATGCCATGGAGCAACGCTAGCGGTGGACACCGCGACCGACGAAAGCGATTGACCCGCGTGAGGGGCGTCGGTCAGAGGTACAGACCCGTGCTGCCCTCGGCCAGACGCTCGGCGGCGACGGCATGCACGTCGCGCTCGCGCAGGATGATGTAGTCCTCACCCTGCACCTCGACCTCGTAGCGATCCTCGGGATTGAACAGCACCTGATCGCCCTCCTCCATGGCCCGCACGTTGGGGCCCACGGCCACGACGGCGGCCCATACGAGCCGCTTGCCCATCTGTGCCGTCGCCGGGATGAGGATGCCGCCGGTCGAACGCCGCTCGCCCTCGGCGCCACCGATGCGCACGAGCACGCGGTCGTTGAGCATCTTGATGGGGAGGCGTTCGCCGCTCTCGCCCACGCGGTCGGGAAGTCCCTCGTGCTTGGTGGTCACGGGAGTGACGGTACCGTCTCGGGCCATGGCCCACGACACCGAGCGCCACCCGCTGACACTCACCACCTCCGATGGACTCGAACTCGAGGCGGAGTACGTCATCCCTGCGGATGCCACCGTCGCGGTGGTGCTGTGCCATCCCCATCCCGCCGCTGGCGGATCCATGACCTCGCTCGTGACGAGCGAGCTGTTCCGACTCCTGCCCGACTCCGGGATCGCGGTGCTGCGCTTCAACTTCCGCGGCGTGGGCGCGTCAGAGGGAGAGCACGACAACGGTGTGGCAGAACGCAACGACATCGTCGCTGCGATCGACGCGATGTCGTCGTTGTGCCCCGAACTCCCGCTGCATGTGTGCGGTTGGTCGTTCGGCGCCGACACGTCGATGGCGGTACTCGACGAGCGCATCACATCATGGGTGTGCTGCGCTCCCCCGCTGCGCGTCGTTCCGCTCGACGAACTGTCGGCGGCGGCCGGCTCCGATCCGCGTCCGAAGGTGTTGATCGTTCCCGAGCCCGACCAGTCCCGAACCCCCGACTC
>CAYVUO010000145.1:0-5489 GCA_964454715.1 uncultured Bifidobacterium sp.
CGGTCGATGGCGTGACCACCCTGAACCCGAACGACCCGGCGACGGTGAGCGCGATCTGCACATTCGCGGTGGAACCCGAGAGTTCGATGCGACGCACCATGCCCAGTTCGACGATCGAGCGATGGAGCTCGGGATCCTCGACGGGGCGGAGTGCCTCGAGGACGTCGGCCTCGGTGACGGAGGTGGGCATTGGGGGCTCGATTCGCAGACGGGGGATGCGCGGAACCGACGGGAACCGCGAACGGGGAATTTCTCCTATGGCGGTAGGTAGAATACAGAGGTGGATCAGGCGACCCTCAGTCCGACGGAGTTCAGTTCCGTCGTCACCGCCATCACCTCGGCGTTCGGCGACCCGACGCGCCGCAGCATCTACCTGTTCGCCCGCGGCACCGAGGCCGGTGTCACTGCGGCCGAGGTCGCCCAGGAGTTCGACCTGCACCCCAACGTCGCCCGTCACCACCTCGACAAGCTCACCGCCGGTGGGTACCTCGAGGTCGGTGTGGCCCGCGGCAGCGGCGGAGCCGGCCGTCCGTCCAAGCGCTACCGCGCCACGGCGAAGGGTGATCATCTCGACCTCCCCGTCCGTCATGACGACGTGCTCGTCACCCTCCTCGGCCGCGCGCTCGAACTTCTGCCGCGCGAACAGGCCGAGGCCATGGCCGAGGAGGTCGGCGTCGAGTACGGCCGCCTGCTCGCGCAGAAGATCGGTGAGACCGCCGACCACCAGCGTTCGGTGGCATCGGTGCTGCAGACCGTCGCCGATGCGCTCACTGCACAGGGATTCGCCGCGCATGCCGACAAGCGCAACAACGAGATGCGCATCGTGTCGGAGCACTGCCCCTTCGGCGATGCCGTGCTCGCCAACCCTGTCATCTGCGCAGTCGACCGCGGAATGATGAAGGGCATGGTCGCTGCACTCCAGGGCGGCGAGGTAGCCGTCGCCATCGAATCGTCGAAGCCCATGGGCGACGACATCTGCGTCACCTCGCTCGAAGCCTGACGTGTCGCGCCACTACCTCGACCACGCGTCGACCTCGACACTGCGTCCGGAGGCCATCTCCGCCATGCGCCAGGTACTCGATGCCCATGCGTCGGGCATGCTCGCCGACCCGGGACGCATGCACTTCGAGGGCATGGCGACGCGTTCGCTCATCGAGGAGTCGCGCGAGTCCGTGGCCAAGTTCCTCGGTGCCCGACCACGGGAGATCGTGTTCACGGGCAGCGCGAGCGAGTCGATCGCCATGGCCACATGGGGTGCGGTGCGCCGTGCCGTCGATGCTGGTCGGCTACCCCACATCGTCACGAGTGCCGTCGAGCATTCCGCCGTGCGCGATTCGTCCACGATGTTCGCGAGCAGTGCGCGCGGATCGGTCGAACTGATCGGCGTCGACCACACCGGCCGGGTCGATGTCGAAGCCATGTGCGCCGCCATCGGCCCCGACACGGCGCTCGCCAGCCTGCAGTGGGGCAACCACGAGGTCGGCACGATCCAGCCCATCGAGGCGCTCATCGAACACTGCAGGGCCAACGAGGTGCTCGTGCACGTCGACGCAGCGCAGATCCCCGGACACCTCCCGGTCGACCTGTCGACCCTGGGCGCGGATCTCGTCTCGTTCAGCGGCCACAAGTTCGGTGCGCCCGCGGGCATCGGCGTGCTGTGGGTGCGCCGTGGTCTGCGCCTCACCTCACTGGTTCGGGGTAGCGAACAGGAACGCGCCCGACGCGCCGGCCTCGAGAACCTGCTCGCCATCGCCGGCCTCGCCGCGGTCGCGGAGGCACTGAAGCCCAAGCGCGTTCGAGACGAGGCCGAGGCCCAACGCGTGCTCACCGACCGGCTGCGCACGGGCCTCACCTCCATCGACGGGGTCGAGGAACTCGGAGCCTCCGACTCGGCACAGCGCCTACCGCATCTGGTGTGTGTGTCGGTCGCCGGTGTCGAGCCCCAGGGGGTCGTGCTCGGTCTCGACCAACACGCGGTGTCGGCGCACTCGGGCAGTTCGTGCGCCACCGAATCACTCGAACCGTCGCCGGTGCTCGAAGCGATGGGTGTCGACGCACACCGATCCTTGCGACTGTCGGTCGGATGGAACACGACGTCGAGCGCGATCGATGTCGCGATCGATGCAGCGACCGAGGTCATCGGTCACCTGCGTTCACTCGCCACCGACTGAACATCTGCGCGTTCGGTGCCGTTCATCCCGATTGGCTACGGTTCGCGCCGTGACGATCCTGCTCGCCCGCCACGCCCACGCCGGTAAGCGATCCGAATGGGTCGGTGACGATCGCTTGCGACCGCTCAGCGATCGCGGACGGGCCCAATCCAAGGGCATCTGCGACCACTTCGCCGATGTGCCGATCGGACGGATCGTGTCGAGCCCCTACGTGCGCTGCGTGCAGACGATGGAACCCATCGCCAAGTCGCTCGGGATCGAGATCGAGATCCGCGACGAACTCGCGGAGGACGCCGATGCCGATGACGCGTTCGCGTTGCTGCTCGAACTCGACGAGGTCGACGGCATCGCGTGCAGCCACGGCGACATGATTCCGCTGCTGCTCGAACGACTCGTCGCCGCCGGCATGGAGACCGATGGGCCGCTCGTCGATCAGAAGGGTTCGACCTGGGTCGTCGACAGCCGCCGAGGTCGTCCCGCAATCGGGCGCTACGTGCCGCCGTTCGCCTAACCCGTGCGTCCGGCGGCCACGTCGGCCTTCACCGAATTCACCATGTTGACCATGAACGGCGGGATCGCATTCATGTCGACCGCAGCGAGGTCGGCGGACGCGTCGGCGAACTTGCCCGCATTGCGTTCGAGGATGGCGCGGAACACGCGAGCATCGGCGTACTTGGGATCGATGGCGATCGCATCGGAGAGCGCCGCATAGGACTGCGCGTCGAGCTGCGCCGCCACCGACTTCTCGCTGTTCACGGCGACGGTGTGGAGCACCCATGCCCGGTAGGTGAGCGCCTCGACATTGTTGGGAGAGAGTTCGAGGGCCTTGTCGTAGGTCTCGAGCGCCTTGGTGTAGAGCTTCACCGCCTGATCGGCATTGCCGTTCTGGATGGCCGCGGTCGCCTGCCCGGTGTACCCCTGCGCCTGCTTGATGAGGTTGGCGCTGTCCTGTCGAGCGTCACCGGTGAGGCCCTGGCCCGGGGCGCGCGTACCTGCGTCGCGGAAGACGAACCACCCACCCACGACGGCGAGCACCCCGACGAGGGTGAGCACGGCTGCCGTGCGCCTCCAGTCGCGGGGCTGGCGAGTGGATTCGAATGCCGTTCGTCGATCCTCGATGGCCCGGATCACCTCAGCGGCACGCGCCGTGTAGCTGTCCTTCAACTCCGAGTAGTCGGCATCGTCGACATCACCGGCATCGTGCTCTCGGTCGAGATCGGCGAGTGAACGGAGGAGGAACTCCCGTTCCTCCTCGAGTGCGACGAGTGCATCGGGGTCGAGCACGCGGCGAGATGGAGCCGGAGTCGACGGGCGCGCTGCGCTGGTTCGATCCGAGCCGCGGTCCTTGGCGCGGGAGTCCCTCGAGCGGGACCCGTTGGCGCGGGCAGCTCGTCGAGCGGCGGCACCGCGCCCGCTGCTGTCGCTCACCGCGAGTTCCCCTCACCGATCGAGTCGTCGACGATCGACTGCTCGGCGAGGGCAGCATCGACGAGCGCGCGATCGGCGTCGGTCGCGTGTTGCTCGGGCTCATCACCCCACCGTCGGAACAGGATCACGAGGAAGGCGAGCGCGACGGCGAGTGCGACGACGGGCAGCACCCATACGAGCGCGTTGATGCCCGAGGCCGAGGGCGTGAGGAGGATCTCGTCGCCGTACTTGGCGGCGTAGAAGCTGCGGATCTGCTGGTCGGTCTGCCCCTGCTGCACCTGCTCGGCGATCTGGCGACGGATCTCCTGCGATGCCGGTGCGTCGGAGACGGCGACCGATTCACCGGAACACACGGGGCACTTGATCGTGGCCGAGATGGCATTCACGCGATCCTGCGCCGTGGGAGCGCTGCGAGTGCCGAAGGCCGCGATCGAGAGCGCAGCGATGGCGACCACGACCAGCGCGAGCCACGGACCCCACACCCGCAACGGGGTTCTTCGCTGAGCAGTCACTCGACCGACACCGCCGCAGCCATGCCGCCGTTCTCGGCGATCACCGAGTCGAGCCCCGCAGCGGTGACACCGCCGAAGAAACCGGCCACGATCACGCCACTCGGAGAGACGACGTACGACTCCGGGACCTTGGTGACGCCGTAGTCGAGGGCGATGGCTCCTGTATCGGTGGGCAACACCGGCCATGCATTGCGTTCGGAGGCCCAGTACTCGCCGATCGCCTTCGAATCATCTGAGAACGCCACGCTCACCACCTGCACCGGGTCCGAGCGATGGGCTTCGACGAACTGTTGCAGCTGCGGATTCTCGAGTCGACAAGCAGTGCACCACGTGGCGAAGAAGTTGACCACGACCCATTCGCCACGGTGCATCGACATCGAGAAGGTGCGGCCATCGAGCGCGGCGCCCGAGAACTGCGGCGCGGCCTGACCCACCATGCGACTCGAGATCGACTTGCTCGTACCGCGCGTGGCGAGGAGTGCGATGAGCGCGACGAGCACCACTGCGGCGACCATCGACGCGTTGCGGGCCGTGTGACGCGTGGGTCGGGCCGGGGCCGTCATGCCGTCGCGACCTTGGTGCCGGGCACAGGAGCCGAGACCGGATCGATCGGATTCCGTCGCCGGCCGGGGAACACCGCCAGGAGCGTGCCGATTGCCATGAGCAGTCCACCGATCCAGAGCCAGATGATCAACGGCTGCACGGTGACGCGGATCGTGACCGACGGAGTGTCGCCGGCGCCGATGGCGATCACCGACAGTGCGACGTCATCGACGAGACCGGACTTCACCGACGGAGTGCCGATCGTTTGCTGCCCGTTGCCGAACTTGTTGAGCGATGGCGCCCACGGACCCGTGCCGTCGATGCGCACGAGCGACTGGTTGACGATCTTCGCCGACTCCTGCTTCACGTTCTGGCCCTCATAGGTGAGGGTGTGACCGGCGAACGTGGCGGTCTGACCCGGAGCGAGCGTGAACTCGGCCTGTCGCACATAGGAGCTGCTCGCGGCGAACGCCACGGCGATCACGACGACGCCGAGGTGCACGACCATGCCACCATTCGCCCGACCCACGAGGCCGCGCCAACCCTGGCGCCGCGCTGCGAGAACGAGCTGACGCCCGGCCGAACCAGCGGCGAATCCGCCGAGACCGAATGCGAGCACCGGCGCCAACCCGCGGGCACCGACGACGACGGCGAACACCATCGAAGCGACGCCGACACATGCCGGCCAGAACAATCGATGGCGCAACAACTCACCGCTGGCCTTTCGCCACGGCAGCACGGGTGCGATGGCCATGAGGAACAGCAGCACGAGGCCGATCGGCATCGACATGCGATTGAAGTACGGCACACCGACCGAGACCCGGTCACCGTTGAG
>CAYVUO010000146.1:0-232 GCA_964454715.1 uncultured Bifidobacterium sp.
TGCGCCGGTGTCTGCCCTGCCAAGTGCATCTTCGTCCGCGGAGCCGACAATCCCGTCGACGACCCCGTGTCACCGGGCGAGCGCTTCGGCTGGATCTACGAGATCAACTACCTGCGGTGCATCCACTGCGACCTGTGCGTCGAAGCGTGTCCCACGCAGGCGATCACCGAGTCGAAGATGTTCGAGTTCTCGTTCACCAACCGCGCCGACGCCATCTACACGAAGGCCGAGC
>CAYVUO010000146.1:242-5466 GCA_964454715.1 uncultured Bifidobacterium sp.
TGGGAGGACTGGCGTCCCGGTGAGGATCAGTTCACCTCGGCCTGGATGCGCGCCACCTCGCCGTCGGGATCGGCCGAGTTCGAGGGCGTCGTCGGTTGGACCGGCGAACTCGGCTACGGCATCCGCGCCCCCGAAGCGGCGCAGGACGTGAAGGACGCCATCGCCACGCCGCCGACCATGCTCGACGATCACGGTCACGGCGACCACGACGACCATGGTCACGGAAGTCATGACGACCACGGGCATGGTGGCCACTGATGGAGACCTTCGTGTTCGTCGTGTGCGCCCTCGTGGTGCTCGCCGGCGGTCTGGGTGTCGTCGCCTCGCGCAACCCGGTGCACTCGGCACTCAGCCTCATCGCCACCCTGTTCGGCATCGCCGTGCTCTTCCTCAACCTCGACGCGCAGTTCCTCGCCGTGGTGCAGGTCATCGTCTACACCGGTGCCATCGTCGTGCTCATCGTGTTCGTGATGATGCTGCTCGGCGTCGACACCGAGGACGATGTCGAGACCGAGCCCATCGCCGGTCAGCGCCTGCTCGCAGGACTCGTCGGACTGCTCTTCGTGGGCGCCGTGCTCGCCATCATCATCATCGGCAAGGACGCCGCGGTCACCGGAAGCCGCTCGGTGGTCGAGTCGCTCGCTCCCGCCTACGACAACGTGGCTCAGATCGGCCGACTGCTGTTCACCGACTACGTCTACGTGCTCGAGGTCACCGCCGGTCTGCTCACGATCGCCGTCGTCGGTGCCGTGGCGCTCGCCCGTCGTGTGACCGACGTCGATCCCCTTCCCGAACCGGAGTCGATGATCGACATGGGTGACGAGCCGTTGACCCGCGTAGCCGAGGGCGAGAGCCACTGATGAGCACGAACCTCCCCCTCGCCTACCTGTCCCTGTCAGCGATCCTCTTCGCGATCGGCGGCGTCGGTCTGCTGATCCGTCGCAATCCGTTGGTGATGATCATGTGCCTCGAGCTCATGCTCAATGCCGTCAACCTGACCTTCGTCACCTTCGGCAAGATGCTCGACGACGCCGCTGGTCAGATCATCGTCCTGTTCGTCATGGTGGTCGCCGCCGCCGAGGTCGTCATCGGCCTCGCCCTCGTGGTCGCGATCTCCCGTCGACGCCCCGGCGCCACCGCCGACGACGTCTCGGTGTTGAGGGGCTAGGCCATGGTCGAACTCGTCTGGCTCATCCCCGCGCTCCCGCTCGCGGCGTTCGTGCTGCTGCTCCTCGTGGGCAAGCGCTTCGGCGAGCCCCATGCCGGTTGGATCGGTGCGGCATCGGTCATCGGATCCTTCGTCACCACGCTCATCGTGTTCGCCGGTCTCTGGGGAGAGCCCGAGCACACCTACGAGTTGCAGTTGTTCCAGTGGATCCCCGCCGGCAACTTCGACGTCAGCATCGGATTCCTGGTCGATCCGTTGTCGATGGCGATGTTGTGCTTCGTCACGGGCATCGGTTCACTCATCCTCCTGTACTCGATCGCCTACATGCACGGCGATGAGCGCTTCGCCCGCTTCTTCACCTACCTCACCCTGTTCCTCACGGCGATGGTGCTTCTGGTGCTCGGCGACAACCTCGTGCTCACCTTCCTCGGTTGGGAGGGCGTCGGCACGGCGTCGTACCTGCTCATCTCCTTCTGGTTCGAGGATCCCGCCAACGCCGCCGCCGGCAAGAAGGCGTTCATCACCAACCGCGTGGGTGACTGGGGCTTCGTCCTCGCCATCTTCGTGACGTTCCTCGCATTCGGCACCGTCACCTACTCCGAGTTCCTGCCCGTCGCTCCCGGCCTGGCGCAGTCCACCGCCACGTTCATCGGTGTGCTGATCCTCATCGGAGCGGTCGGCAAGTCGGCGCAGATCCCGCTCTACATCTGGCTGCCGGACGCCATGGCCGGACCCACGCCGGTCTCCGCGCTCATCCACGCCGCCACCATGGTCACCGCTGGTGTCTACGTGCTCATCCGCATGAACCCGATCCTCGGTGCGTCGGCTTCGTGGTTGCCGATGGCCATCGCGATCATCGGCGTGGGCACGGCGTTCATCGCCGCCACCATCGCGATGGCCCAGTACGACATCAAGAAGGTGTTGGCCTACTCCACCATCAGTCAGATCGGCTTCATGTTCCTCGCAGTGGGCGTCGCCGGTTACAGCGCGGCTCTGTTCCACACGATCACGCACGCCTGCTTCAAGGCCTGTTTGTTCCTCGGTGCCGGATCGATCATCCACGGCATGAACGACGAGCAGGACATGCGGCGCATGGGTGGACTGCGCAAGTACATGCCGATCACCGCGATGACCTTCCTCGCCGCTTGGCTCGCCATCTCCGGCATCATCCCGTTCTCCGGCTTCTGGTCGAAGGACGACGTGCTGGCCTACGCGCTGCACAAGAACGTGCTGCTCTACATCGTCGGTCTCATCACTGCGCTCATGACGGCCTTCTACATGAGCCGTCTCGTGTTCCGTGTCTTCTACGGACCGAAGCACTGGGGTGACTCGCCCGAGTCCGCCGCCGCGTTCGCCGAGGTCTCGGCCGACACCGAGGGCAAGCACGCCCATCCGAACGACGACGGCAGCGACCCGCTCGGTGGCGACTTCCATCCGCATGAGTCGCCGTCGCTCATGACGATCCCGTTGATCATCCTCGGAGTGCTCTCGCTCATCGCCGGCGTCATCAACCTGCCGTTCACCGAGAACCTGGAGTTCCTCAACCGCTGGCTCGAGCCCGTGGTCGGCGCCACGCAGGCGCACCTCCACCTGTCGGGCGCGCAGCTCACCATCGAACTGCTCATCTCCACGCTCGTCGCCGTGGGCGGCATCACCATCGCCTACTTCACCTACCTGAAGCCGAAGTTGCAGGCACGCTGGTTCGAGCAGCCGTTCTTCGCCAAGGGCTGGTACTACGACCGCGCCATCACCGCCTTCGTCGGCGGTGCCGGTCGCAAGGCCTTCGACCTCATCGCCCTGTTCGACCGCGTCGTCATCGACGGAGCCGTCAACGGCGTCGGCCGCGTCACGCGCGGTGGCGCTGCTCGACTTCGCACGGTGCAGAACGGCCAGGTGCGCTGGTACGCCCTCATGATCGGAATCGGTGCCGTGATCCTCACCGCCTTCGTGCTCACGCAGGTGAAGTTCTGATGAGCGCAGCCATCCTCGCCAGCGAAGCGGCATCGAGCTCGTTCCCGGTTCTCCCGGCGCTGATCTTCGTGCCGATGATCGGCGCCGCGATCATCGCCGTGATCCCGCGGTCCCGCCCCGACACTGCTCGCCAACTGGCGATCGTCACCTCGATCATCACGGGTGCACTGGCCATCGCCGTTCTGGTTCAGTTCAAGACCGACGATCCCGGCTTCCAGTTCGTGGTGCAGCAGACCTGGGTGTCATCACTCGACATCAAGTTCTTCCTCGGTGTCGACGGCGTCTCGCTGTTCCTCGTGGTACTGACCGGCATCATCTTCCCGATCGCATTGTTCGCGGCGAAGCCCGAGAACGATCCCAAGGGCTACTACGCGTGGCTCACCCTGCTCATGGGTGGCTGCATGGGCGCATTCCTCGCGCTCGACCTCTTCCTGTTCTTCCTGATGTTCGAGGTCACCCTCGTTCCCCTCTACTTCCTCATCGGCAAATGGGGTCACGGACGCCGCATCTACGCCGCCACGAAGTTCTTCCTCTACACGGCGCTCGGTTCGGCGTTCATGCTCGTGTCGATCGTGGCGCTCGCCGTGCTGGCCAAGGCCGGTGACGACGGCGGCATCACCTTCGACTTCACCCGCATCATCGCCTCCAACAACCTCGCCACCAACACCGGTCGTTGGTTGTTCCTCGGCATGGCCATCGCGTTCGCGGTCAAGGTGCCGGTGTTCCCGTTCCACACCTGGTTGCCCGATGCGCACACCGAGGCCCCGACCGCCGGTTCGATCGACCTCGCCGGCATCCTCCTCAAGCTCGGCACCTATGGCTTCCTGCGCTATGGCCTCGAACTGTTCCCCGAGGCCACCGTGTGGTTCGCACCCGTGATGCTCACCGTCGCCACGATCGGCATCGTCTACGGCGCCATCGTCGCGGCGATGCAGCGAAACCTGAAGCGACTCGTCGCCTACTCATCGGTATCGCACATGGGCTTCGCAGTGCTCGGTCTCTTCGCGCTCAACACCGAGGGCGTCGAGGGCTCGGTGCTGCAGATGGTCAACCACGGCATCTCGACCGGTGCGCTGTTCATCCTCCTCGGATTCCTCTACAGCCGTCGTCACACCTACGAGATCAAGGATCTCAAGGGCATCGCCAAGGTCGCTCCGGTGTTCGCCGGAATCTTCACCATCGTGATGCTGTCGTCTATCGGTGTTCCCGGGCTCAACGGGTTCGTGGGTGAGTTCCTGGCCCTGCTCGGCACGTTCATCGCCCATCGCTGGTGGGCCGTCGTGGCCGCCATCGGCGTGATCATCGCTGCGCTCTACCTGTTGTGGGCCTACCAGCGGGTGTTCACCGGCGAGCCCGACGAGGTGAACTCGAAGTTCCCCGACCTGCGCCTGTCGGAGCGCTTGGTGATGGTGCCGCTCCTCGGTCTCATCGTGTTCCTCGGCGTCTATCCGAAGCCCGTGCTCGAGCGCATCGAACCGTCGGTCCATCGCATCCTCTCCCGCATGGAGGAGCAGGTGGCGACCTTCGATGAGCCCGTCACCCAGGACGGCGCCAACCTCGTCGTCACGGTCGAGGATCATCTCGGCACCGAGGGAGGTCACAAGTGAACCTCTTCGCGCAGGCCGGCACCATGCTCGCTGCCGGTGACGGCACCACGTCGACCGCGACCACCCGCATCCCCGGCCCGTCGGTCGACTGGGTCGCATTGCTGCCATTGCTCGTGCTGCTCGTCGGCGGTCTGCTGATGCTGACGCTCTCATCCTTCGTGCGCAGCCGTTCGGGCCGCGGTGTCTACACCGCCGCCACGATCGTGCTCGCCGTCGCGGCCGCCATCACCGTCATCCCCACCTGGGCCCGCGTGCAGGGTTGGGACCACATCTGGTGGTGGAACATCCACAGCCACGACGTCGGTCCGTTCAGCACCGTCGGCGGCATGGTCGGAGTCGACGGCTTCGCACTGTTCATCACGGTCGTGCTCTGCATCGCCGTGGTGCTGGCCGCGATGATCGCGCCGGCGTACCTCAAGCGTGAGCAGATGGAGGGCCCGTCGTTCTACGTGCTCGTGCTGCTCTCGGCTGCCGGCGG
>CAYVUO010000147.1:0-5184 GCA_964454715.1 uncultured Bifidobacterium sp.
GGCCACAACGGCTTTCGAGGCCGCCCCATTCGTCCGCTCTGGCAACTCTCCGTCGGCGACACTAGCGGTCGCCCCTCGGGCTCTGCGAAAGCGCTAGCGCCGCTCGCCGAAGAAGCCGGTGAGCAGTTCTCCGCACTCATCGGCGAGCACGCCGGCGACGGTCGGGAACTCATGGTTGAGGCGCGGATCGACACCCAGGTGGTAGCGGGAGCCCAGCGCGCCCATCTCGGGATTGGGTGCACCGAACACGACCCGGGCGATGCGGGAGTTGAGCAGCGCGCCGGCGCACATGGCACACGGTTCGAGCGTGACGTAGAGGGTGGCGTCGTCGAGGCGCCACGAACCTCGGGCGTTCGCCGCGTCGCGCAGCGCCAGCACCTCTGCATGGGCCGTCGGATCCGAGAGTCGCTCGCGTTCGTTGTGGCGAGCGGCGACGACCTCACCGTCGACCACGACGATGGCCCCGATGGGTACTTCGCCCAGCGCGGCCGCCGCATCGGCTTGAGCGATGGCGAGACGCATGAAGTCGTCGTCGGTGACGGGCTCGCTCATGGTGGTCCCTCCGACGGCGACGGGTTCGAGTGGCGGAGGGAGTGGGATTCGAACCCACGGTGAGTTTCCCCACACACGCTTTCCAAGCGTGCCGATTCGGCCGCTCTCGCACCCCTCCAGGGGCCCCGCCCGGTCGACCGGTCGGGGATCCGGCCCGCAAGGGTATCGTGTCGGTTCGATCGCTCCCGCGTGTGGCGGTCGGGTCCTGTGCAATCGGACCCCGTGAACCGAGTCAGGGCCGGAAGGCAGCAGCTCTCAGCGGGAACGCCGATGTGCCGCAGGTCGCCTGACCGTCACACGGGGGAGCGATCCGCGTCCCGTCTGTAGGCTCGGCGGCGATGGCCTACCAGTCGCTCTACCGTCGCTACCGACCCAAGCGGTTCTCCGAGGTGCGCGGTCAGCAGCACCTCGTCAACGCGCTCCAGAACGCCGTGCGCGACGACCGCGTCGGCCACGCGTATCTGCTGTCGGGGCCACGCGGTACCGGCAAGACCACCACGGCACGGATCCTGGCCAAGGCCCTCAACTGCGAGCACACCGTCGACGGTGAGCCGTGCTGCGAGTGCGAGTCGTGCCTCGCCATCGACGCCGGTACGAGCTTCGATGTGCATGAGCTCGATGCCGCATCGAACAACGGTGTCGAAGCGGTGCGCGATCTGATCGCCAGAGCAGGACTCGGCACTCCCGGCCGCACGAAGGTGTACATCCTCGACGAGGCGCACATGCTCTCCAACGCGGCATCGAACGCGTTGCTGAAGACACTCGAGGAACCGCCCGAGCACGTCGTGTTCGTGTTGGCCACCACTGATCCGCAGAAGGTGCTGCCCACGATCCTCAGCCGCACCCAGCACTTCGATGTCCACCTGTTGAGCGCAGAGGACCTCGGCGGACTCGTCGACTTCGTCATCGACGATGCCGGCCTCACCGTGTCGCCCGAGGGCCGTGCCCACGCGTTGCGTGAAGGTCGGGGTTCGGCACGCGACACCCTCTCGGCGCTCGAACGCATCGTCGCTGCGGGCGATGTGCCCGACGACTCCGACGTCGTCGACGAACTCATCGAAGCACTCTGCGAATCCGATACTGCGGCTGCGCTGAGCGCGGTCGAGAAGGCGATGAACCGCGGGCGCAACCCGCGCACGCTCGGCGAAGCACTCATCTCTCGCCTTCGTGATGTGTTCCTCGCATCGGTCAACGCCGACCTGTCACGGCTCAGCGCCGACGACCGCGCTCGCGTCGGGGATCAGGCCCATCGTCTCGGTGCACCCGGCGCGACGCGTGCCCTCGAGGTGCTCGGCGACGCGTTCGTGGGGATCTCCAACGCCACCGACCCTCGCATTCCGCTCGACGTCGCTCTCGTTCGGCTCACGCGTCTCGATGCCGATACCTCGATCGCCGCGCTCGCCGATCGTGTGGCCCGACTGGAACGCGGCCTTCCCGCCGGCGCGGCTGCGCATGCCCCCGCCCCCGCCGCGGCGCCATCCTCGACACCATCGATCGCAGCAGAGCCCCACGACGACGCACCCGACACCTCACCGGTCGCTGCGAGTGGTCGCCCCGCCGACCAGGCCCGCGCCGCACTGCGACAGAACTCTGGTGCGGCCGATGCATCGTCTCGCCCGGCCCCACCTCGCCGACCCGCACGCCCCGGTCGATCCACTCCCACGAGCGCACCGGCCGCCGAGGCTCCTCGGGCCGAGCCCGCACCAGCGCCCGCTCCTCCGGCCACTCCCCCGCCCGCAGCCGCCGAGCCCCAGGCCGAGGCCGTCGCTGCTCCGGTACCCGCAGCAGAGGCCGAGGCGCCGACCGCGCCGACCACGACCGGCTCGATGCCCTCGGTCGAGACGCTGTCGACCATGTGGTCCTCCGAACTGCTCAGCGCGCTTCCGGCGAAGGTGAAGGCCCGCTACTCCGGCGGGCACTGGGTGTCGATCGACGGCACCTCGGCCGTGTTCGGCCTCCCCAACGCGGTGCACGCGCAGCGATGCGAGGAGTTCCGCGGCGATGTCGAGGCTGCACTCGCAGCCCGCTTCGGCGTGCGCCCCAGCATCACGCTCGTGGTCGACGGCTCCGCCCCCGATCCCACGATGTCGCGGGCGCGCACCGTCGCCGCCGCACCACCGAGCACCGACGACTTCGAGTACATCGACGATGTGGCGGCCCTCACCGATGCCACCGACGCGTCGGCATCGGGCGTCGACCGCATCGCTGCGATGTTCCCGGGTGCCGAACTCCTCGATCGCCCACCGGCCGACTGACATGAGCATCTACGCCGGTCCCGTGCAGGACCTCATCGACGAACTCGGGCGACTTCCCGGCGTCGGGCCGAAGTCGGCACAGCGCATCGCGTTCCATCTGCTCAAGCTCCCGTCGCAGGACGCATTGCGTCTCGCCACCGCCATCGCGATCGTCAAGGAGCGCGTCAGCTTCTGTCAGACCTGCTTCAACATCGCCGAGGGCGACGCGTGTTCGATGTGCACCGACGATCGTCGGGACAGTTCGGTGATCTGCGTGGTCGAGGAACCGCGCGACATCGTCGCCATCGAGAAGACGGGCGAGTTCCGCGGCCGCTACCACGTGCTGCAGGGCGCGATCAGTCCCATCGAGGGCATCGGTCCCGATCAACTGCGCGTCAGTGAACTGCTGGCGCGACTCGGAGACGACACCGTCACCGAGATCATCCTGTGCACCAACCCCAACATCGAGGGCGAGGCCACGGCGATGTACCTGAGTCGTCTCCTCAAGCCCATGGGCCTCAAGGTGACGCGCATCGCCAGCGGCCTTCCGGTCGGCGGCGACCTCGAGTACGCGGACGAGCTGACGCTCGGCCGGGCCCTCGAGGGTCGACGCGAACTCGACTGACCGTCAGCGCAGGTTCGACGTCAGAGCGTCTCGATGAGCAGGGCGTCGCCCTGACCACCACCGCCGCACAGAGCGGCAGCGCCCTTGCCGCCACCGCGACGACGCAGTTCGTTCATCAGATGCAGCACGACACGGTTGCCCGACATGCCGATCGGATGACCGAGGGCGATCGCACCACCGTTGACGTTGGTGACGCTGGCGTCGATGCCGAGCGTCTCCATCGAGGCCACACCGACAGCGGCGAAGGCCTCGTTGAGTTCGAACAGGTCGATGTCGGACACCTTCATGCCCGCACGACCGAGCGCATCGTTGATGGCATTGGCCGGCTGATCGAGCAGCGAGGCATCGGGGCCCGCGACCTGGCCGTAGCCGATCACGCGGGCGAGCGGGGTGGCACCGAGACGCTCGGCGGCGGCCTCCGAGGCGATGATCATCGCCGAACCGCCATCGGAGATCTGCGACGCGTTGCCGGCGGTGATGTTGCCGGCCTTGTCGAACGCAGGGCGCAGCGCACCGAGCGAGTCGAGCGTCGTCTCACCGCGGACGCCCTCGTCCTCGGAGAACAGCACCGGGTCACCCTTGCGCTGCGGGATCTCGACCTTGACGATCTCGGCGTCGAACAGACCGTCCTTCTGGGCCTTCGCCGCACGCTCGTGCGAGAGAGCAGCGAGTTCGTCCTGCACGTCGCGGGGCAGGCCGCGGGTGGCGGCGTACTTCTCGGTACCCGCGCCCATGGCGAGCTGGTCGATGGCGCAGAAGAGACCGTCGAACATCATCGAATCGACGACCTTGCCGTCACCCATGCGCAGACCGGCACGCGCCCCGGGCAGCAGGTAGGGGGCGTTGGTCATCGACTCCATGCCACCGGCCACCACGACGTCGGCGAGACCGGCGTTGATGTAGAGGTCGGCGAGGATGATGGCGTTGAGACCCGAGAGACACACCTTGTTGACGGAGGTGGCCGGGGCCGACAGCGGGATGCCCGCCGTCCCCGCGGCCTGACGGGCCGTCATCTGCCCGGCGCCGGCGAGCAGCACCTGACCCATGAAGACGTAGTCGACCTGTTCGGGCGTGAGCCCGGCGCGCTCGAGTGCGGCGCGGATGGCGATGGCGCCGAGATCCGTGGCCTCGAATCCGGCGAGGGAGCCGGACAGCTTGCCGATGGGCGTCCGAGCGCCCGAGAGAATGACCGAACCTGGCATGTGCACCTCCGTGGTTACCGACCGGACACTACCCGGCGCCGAAGGTGGCGGACCAAGGGCCCCTCAGCGGTCGATCGCCACTCCCGCGGATCGCCCCGCCCGACCCCCGGCCGATAGCGTGCGCCGCCATGCAAGCACTAGTCGACGCCATCCAGCAGGGCGCCCCGGGCGAGGAGATCGCCTCGATCCCCCTCCCCGAGGCCTACCGCGCCACCGTCGTGCTCGAGAGCGAGCAGACGATGTTCGAAGGGGTCGAGTCGGCCGACAAGGACCCTCGCAAGTCCCTGCACGTGCAGGAGATCGCGCTCCCCGAGCTCGCCCCCGACGAGGCCGTCATCGCCGTCATGGCGAGTTCGATCAACTTCAACACGGTGTGGTCGTCGATCTTCGAACCGCTGTCGACGTTCGGATTCCTCAAGCGTCTCGGCAAGGAGAGCTACTGGGGTGCGCGCCACGATCAGCCGTTCCATGCCGTGGGTTCCGATGCCGCAGGTGTCGTGGTGCGCGTCGGCTCGGCGGTGCGCAAGTGGAAGCCGGGCGATCGCGTCGTGGTGCACTGCAATCACGTCGA
>CAYVUO010000147.1:5194-5455 GCA_964454715.1 uncultured Bifidobacterium sp.
GCCGACGACCAGGCTCTGTCCCGACATGACGCTTCGATGCTCGGCGGCGCCCCGCGCATCGGGGGAGTCGCGACCCACTACGGCGGTCTGGCCGATCTCACCGTCGTGAAGGCCAACCAGTTGATGCCGAAGCCCGCACATCTCTCTTGGGAGGAGGCGGCGGTCAATGCACTGTGCAACTCCACCAGCTACCGCATGCTCGTCTCCCAGCATGGCGCCGACATGAAGCAGGGCGATGCCGTGCTCGTGTGGGGCGCCACC
>CAYVUO010000148.1:0-5324 GCA_964454715.1 uncultured Bifidobacterium sp.
GAGGCCGGCGTCGCCAACTCGATCCTCGTCAAGGTCAACCAGATCGGCTCCCTCACCGAGACCCTCGAGTCGGTCGCGCTCGCGACGCGCTCGGGTTACACCTCGGTGATGTCACATCGTTCGGGCGAGACCGAGGACACCACCATCTCCGATCTCGCCGTGGCCACGAACTGCGGCCAGATCAAGACCGGCGCTCCCGCTCGCAGCGACCGTGTGGCGAAGTACAACCAGTTGCTGCGCATCGAGGATGATCTCGGTGAGTCGGCGGCGTACTGGGGTGCAGCGGCGCTCAAGCAGGTGCGGCGGGGCTGATGGCCGGATCGACCACGGGTCGTCGGGCGGCCGAGGCCGCACCGAGGACGAAGCGCCCCACCAAGGGCGCTCGTGGTCGTGGTTCCTCGACCCCGCCTCCGCGCGGCGTGATGCGGGTGCTCACGCGACTGGTCGGCCCCCTCGTCCTGCTGGTCATCACCGTCGGGGTCGTGCTGTTCGGACTGTTCCCGACCCGAACGTGGATCGATCAGCGGCAGACCCTCGCCAGTTCCGAGCAGCGACTCGACGACCTGCGTGACGCCAACGCAGCGGCGCAGGCCAGGGTCGACCTCCTCGACACCGACACCGAGGTCGAACGCCTCGCCCGCGAGCAGTACGGCTACGCGAAGGCGGGTGAGGAGGTGTACCACGTGCTCCCTCCGGCCCGTGATCCGGTGCGAGTGCCCGACGCCTGGCCCTTCAACGGTCTCGGGTCCACCCTGCAGCGCTGAGCCCCGCCGACCCGGGCCTCCGCAGCCGAGCCGACGACTACTCTGATCCCACTGCGTCCGAGGGGGATGGTCATGAGCGTCATGGGTACTCGAGTGGTCCGTCGTGAGGATCCTGGTTTCCTCACGGGTTCCAATCGCTACACGGCGGATCTCGATGATCCGCGACTCGATGGAGCGGTGCACGTGCAGTTCGTGCGCTCGACGATCGCCCACGCCCGCATCACCGAACTCGACGTGAGTGATGCCGCGTCCGCTCCCGGAGTCCTCGCCGTGTTCACCGCGGCCGACATCACCGCTGCCGGTGACATGGGTGCGCCGCCGGTGGCGATCCCCGGGATGATCCCCGACGCGCTCGCTCGGCCCTGGTTGGCCACTGACGTCGTGCGGTACGTCGGTGAGGCGATCGCCGTGGTGGTCGCCGAGTCACAGGTCGCGGCCGAGGATGCCGCCGAACTCGTCATCGTCGACTACGACCCCCTCGACGCCGTCGTCGATCCCGTGGCGTCGGCGACCGATGCAGTGCTCGTCCATCCCGACTTCACGACGAACACCGCACTCGAGGTCCCGTTCGGTTGGACGGAGGATCTCTTCGATGGCTGCGAGGTCGTGGTCACCGCCGAGCTCGTCAATCAGCGCGTCGCAGTCGCGCCGATGGAGCCGCGGGCCATGGCCACGACATGGAGCGATGGTCGGCTGTTGGTGTTCATCTCCACGCAGTCCGCACATACCGCCAAGCGGGTCTTCGGAACCGTCTACGGCCTCGAGCCGGAGCTGGTGCACGTCATCGCGCCGGCCGTCGGTGGCGGTTTCGGCGCCAAGATCAATCCTCAGACCGATGAGATGCTGATCCCGTGGGTCTCGCGCAAGGTGGGTCGCCCCGTGCGCTGGAACGAGACGCGCAGCGAGTCGATGGTCTCGATGCCGCATGGTCGCGGACAGGTCGACAAGATCGAGATCGGTGGTCGCCGCGACGGCACCGTCGAGGCCTATCGCCTCACCGTCCTCCAGGACGTCGGTGCGTATCCGTCGATGGCGGCGTTCCTGCCATTCATGACGCGCACGATGGCGCCGGGCACCTATGCGTTCCCGAAGGTCGAGTGCAACGTGAAGTCGGTCATGACCAACACCACTCCGCTCGAGGCCTATCGCGGCGCCGGCCGGCCAGAGGCCACTGCCGCCGTCGAGCGTGCGATGGACCTCTTCGCGGCCGAGATCGGGATGGATCCCGTGGAGGTGCGTCGTCGCAATCTCATCCCCTCCGACGCGTTCCCCTTCACCACGCCCACCGGTGCGGTCTACGACTGCGGCGATTACTCCGGAGCGCTCGATCGCGCGCTCGCCGAGGCCGACTACGAGGGCCTTCGTGCCGAGCAGGCCCGCCGTCGCGCTGCGGGCGACCCCGTGCAGCTCGGCATCGGGGTCTCGATCTACGTGGAGATCACCGCTGGTCCCGCGGGTAGCCAGGGTGAGTACGCGAAGGTCGTCCTCCGGCCCGACGGCGGTCTCACCGTGTTCACCGGCTCCTCATCGCATGGGCAGGGGCACGACACGGCATGGGCGATGCTCGCCACCGATCTGACCGGCATCCCGATGGAGTCGATCGAGGTCGTCGCCGGCGACACCGACCGCGTGACCGAGGGCCATGGCACGTTCGGTTCGCGCTCCCTCCAGCTCGGCGGAAGCGCCGTATGGACCGCGACCGAGCAGGTGGTGGCGAAGGCTCGTCAGGTGGCAGCGGAACTCCTCGAGGCGAACCCCGACGACATCGTGCTCGACGTCGAACGCGGGATGTTCCATGTCGAGGGCACTCCGACCGCGGCGCGGTCATGGGCCGAGGTCGGTGCTGCGGGCGACATCACCACGCCGATCGGTGGCGGTGCGATGGGTCAGCCGATCGAGGCTGCGCTCACCTTCACCGCCGAGAACGCGACGTTCCCGTTCGGTGCGCACGTCGCCGTCGTGGAGGTCGACACCGAGACCGGACAGGTCACGCTGCGTCGCATCGTCACCTGTGATGACGCGGGCCGCCTCCTCAATCCCCTCATCGTCGAGGGTCAGCGTCACGGTGGCATCGCGCAGGGAGTCGGTCAGGCCCTCTTCGAACACATGATGTACGACGAGGATGGCAATCCCCAGACCGCGAACCTCGCGGACTACGCCTTCGGCTCCGCTGCCGAGTTCCCGAGCTTCGACCTCGTTCCGCTCGAGACGCCGTCACCGGTCAATCCTCTCGGCGCCAAGGGAATCGGCGAATCGGGCACGATCGGTTCGACTCCTGCGGTGCAGAGCGCGGTCATCGACGCATTGAGCCCGTTCGGAGTCACGCACCTCGACATGCCGTTCACGGCCGAGCGGGTGTGGCGCGCCGTGGCTGGTCTGTGACCCAACCGATCCAACCCCGGCGGCGCGAGTCCCCGCCCGAGAAGGTCCGCTGGCAGTCGTCGGCCCGATGGACGCTCATCGCCGTCGTCGGCGTGACCGTCGTCGGATTCGCGGGCTTCTACTACCTGTTCCTCGCCGGCTGAACGCGGCCGTACCGGTAGCCTCAGCGCCGTGGAACCCACCGTCGACGACGTCCGTGCCGGTCTCAGTGCGCAGGGGTACCTGCCCGACGACGGGTTGGTCACCTCGGTGTTCCTCGCCATCACGATGCGCAGGCCCCTGTTGCTCGAGGGTGAGCCCGGCGTGGGCA
Source organism: uncultured Bifidobacterium sp. (assembly GCA_964454715.1). Classification (GTDB taxonomy): domain Bacteria; phylum Actinomycetota; class Acidimicrobiia; order Acidimicrobiales; family Acidimicrobilacustridaceae; genus Acidimicrobilacustris. The sequence continues at coordinate 3,457 of CAYVUO010000148.1, forward strand.
AGACCGAGGTCGCCCGAGCACTCGCAGCATGGACCGGTGGCGAATTCGTGCGTCTCCAATGCCATGAGGGGCTCGACGCGGCGCAAGCCCTCTACGAGTGGGATCACGCCCGTCAGTTGCTCCATCTGCGCGCGGCCGAGGCGGCGGGCGCACTCGGCGATCTCGAGGCGGTGGAGCATCAGCTCTACTCCGAACGCTTCCTCCTCCGTCGTCCGCTGCTCCACGCGATCAGTGGCGAGCGTGATCGAGCGGCCGTACTGCTCGTCGACGAACTCGATCGCGCCGATGACGAGTTCGAGGCCTTCCTGCTCGAGGTGCTGGCCGAGAACTCCGTCACCATCCCCGAGTTGGGCACGATCAGGGCGACGACTCCGCCCATCGTCGTCATCACCTCCAACCGCACCCGTGATCTGCACGACGCGTTGAAGCGGCGGTGCCTCTACCACTGGGTCGACCATCCAGAGCTCGAGCGAGAGCTCGCGATCGTGCGTTCGCGCGTGCCGGGTGCCGACGCCGTGTTGGCCAAGCAGGTCGCGGTCATGGTCGGAGAGCTGCGCAACCTCGGGCTCTACAAGCCTCCCGGTGTGGCCGAGACCATCGACTGGGTCACCGCACTCACTGCTCTCGGGTGTGACGACCTCGACGCGTCGACGGTGTCCGCCTCCCTCGGTGCGGTGCTCAAGTACCGAGAGGATCTCGATCGCGTCGGTCCCGAGGCCGTCGACGCATTGCTCGACGCCGCGCGTCGCGCGGGCTGAATGGGCGCCACGCACCTCGACGGTCTCGTCAACGCACTGCGTCGTGCCGGCCTCGTCGTGCCGGTGTCGAGTTCGGTGCTGTTCGTCGAGGCGGTGACTCGCTTGGGTGATCGTCCGATCGACGTCTACTGGGCGGGACGGGCCACCTTGGCCCACTCGCCGTTCGAGATCAGCGTCTATGACGCCGTGTTCCGGGCCTGGTTGCTCGGCGAATCGGCATCGATCACGCTCGGTGAACCCGAACCGGTGGAGACCCTGGCATTCGACGATGCCGACGACGCCGATGAACCGGAGGGAGAGCCCGGCGATGACGAGGCCACCGACGACGTGCGCATCATCCGCTTCAGCAGCGTCGAGCGGTTGGGATCGCGTGATCTGGCCACGCTCGACGATGACGAGCGCGCCGAGGTCGACCGACTGATCGCGCAGTTGCGATTGCGCGGCGCGATGCGTCGCTCCCGGCGTCGTCGCCCGTCGACGCGCGGCGGGGGACGTCCCGATCTGAGGCGCACATTGCGCGCCGCGATGCGCACCGGCAACGAGACGATCCATCGCCCGACGTTGGTGAGGGTCGATGCCCCGAGGCGGGTGGTGGTGCTCGTCGACGTGAGCGGTTCCATGGAGCCCTACAGCCGGGCACTCGTGCGGTTCGCCCACGCTGCGGTGCAGGCACGCGCTCGGCTCGAGGTCTTCGCCCTGGGAACGCGACTCACACGTCTCACCAGGGCCCTCGACACGCACGACCCCGACGTCGCACTCGCTCGGGTCGCAGCGGCCGTGCCCGATTGGTCCGGCGGCACCCGTCTCGGAGCGGGGCTGCGCCGGTTCAATGACGAGTGGGGAACCCGGGGCATGGCCCGAGGAGCGGTCATCGTCGTGCTGAGCGACGGATGGGACCGTGGTGACATCACTGAGTTGGGCGAACAGATGGCGAGGCTGCATCGGGTGGCACATCGCATCGTGTGGGTGAATCCACTCAAGGCATCCGAGGGTTACCAGCCCCTCGCGAAGGGAATGGCGGCGGCACTACCCTTCATCGACGAGTTCGTGGAGGGTCATTCGTTCGACTCGCTCGACGTCCTCGTCTCGGTGGTCGCCGACGACCGCGCA
>CAYVUO010000149.1:0-2002 GCA_964454715.1 uncultured Bifidobacterium sp.
ATCCTCGCCATCCTCGCCGCAGTCGTCATCGGCAGTGCCTATGCGACGTCTCGCGACAGCAGCGGTTCCTCGCCCATCCCGACGACCGTCTCACGATTCTCGTCGGGCCAATGCGTCGACGTCGGTTTCAGCGCTGCGGGCAAGACCGCTGCCGTGGTGTCCTGCAGTGCCGGAGCCACGGGTCGGATCTGGTCGGTGGTCGACTCGCCGCGCCCGTGCCCTGCGAACACGACCGCGGTCGACCTCGCCGACGCTCGAACCACCCTTTGTCTGGTGGTCGTCGAATGAGGCTGACGGCGCGTGTCGGGTCGGGTGCATCAGCCGAGTGGTTCGAGGAGCTGGTGAACGTTCGCTGAACGTGTGCCACCATGCGCCCACCGAGAACCAGGGGGAGTCATGGACTACACGCACATCATCGTCGACGAACCAGCACCGATGGTCCGCCGCATCACACTCAACGATCCCGATCGCCGAAATCCGCTCGGCGCTCAGATGCGCCGTCAGATCATGCATGCACTGCGTGCGCATGACGCCGACGATTCGGTGCGCGTCACCATCATCCGTGGGGCGGGCAAGTGCTTCTCGGCTGGGTACGACCTCGCAGGATCGCCCGATGACGACGAGGCTCCGGCCTATGGCGCGGCCGCCGGGCTCGGCTCGTATCCACGCGAGGTCACCGAGACCTGGATGTCGATCTGGGAGTTGGCGAAGCCGGTGATCGCGCAGATCCACTCCTACTGCCTCGCGGGTGCTACCGAGCTCGCAACCGGATGCGATCTCGTCTACGCCGCCGACGATGCCCGCATCGGCTATCCCGCGGTTCGCTTCGGCACGCCCGACATGCAGTGGCATGCATGGTTGCTCGGACCCAAGCTCGGCATGGAGCTCATGCTCACCGGCGACTGGATCACCGGTGAGGAGGCGGCGCGCTCGGGATTCGCGACTCGCTCCTATCCGGCCGACGAACTCGAGGCGCGAGTGCTGGAGAAGGCTCAGCGCGTGGCGATGATCCCGTCGGACATCCTCCAGATCAACAAGCGCACCGTTCATCGCGGCATGGCCGTCATGGGCTTCCCGACCGCCATCCGTCAGGGCACCGAACTCTGCGCCCTGACGATGGGTACCGAGACGTTCAAGGCGTTCATCGCCGAGAAGGATTCCGAGGGCGGCCTCACCGCTGCGCTCACCAAGCGCGACGGGAAGTTCGGCGACTATCGCACCAGCGAGGCCTGAGCATCGTTCCGGCGGTACTGTGCCGTCACGAACCAGAGCGGAGGTTTCCATGATCGGAACAATGCGACTCGGATCAGTGGCTCGAGCGAGGGCCGTCGGTGTTCTCGCCGGCTCGCTCCTGATCGTCATCGCAGTGGGAGCGTGTGGGAAGGGTTCGTCGTCGAGCACGACGACCACGGCCGCGCCGGCCCCGTCGACGTCGGCCCCCGCTTCATCGACGACTTCAGCCAGTTCGACTGCGACGACGGTGAAGCCGACAGCGACTCCGGCGGGAATGGACCCATGGTCGGTGCGGCCCTCCGACTTCGACGCCGTGATCGGCTCGCGCTACTCGTACGTCTGTCCGGCCGGAGGTGATGCGAGCTTCGCCCTGTGGGGAGTCGGCACCTACACCGATGACTCGTCGATCTGTGTGGCCGCCGTGCATTCGGGCCTCATCACCGTGGCGAAGGGTGGCACCGTCACGTTCGACGTCGCGAAGGGTGCGGAGTCCTACAAGGGTTCGACGGCGAACGGCGTGACGTCGCTCGACTACGGCCCGTGGGACAAGCAGTTCTCGTTCGTGCGTTGACCCTCTGATCCACCTTGAGGGACGACGTCAAGCAGGGTTGCCGCTGGGGCTGCACCTGGGGATGTCTCTCATCGATCCTCGGCGGCTCGATCGCAGCGTTCGCCGTGATCGGTGGAGTGCTGTTGACGCGAAACGGGGACCGGTGACATCACCGATCCCCGCAGTGGTGGGCGATACTGGACTCGAACCAGCGACCCC
>CAYVUO010000149.1:2012-5213 GCA_964454715.1 uncultured Bifidobacterium sp.
CCACATCGGTGCGATCCGGGCTGGCATTGCGCTGTTCTAGGGTTCGGCCATCGCCCGGCGCGCCGTCGGGCCCATCCGGGGGACAGACATGCCGATTCCTGCTGACGAGTTTCCGCTGCACCAGGCTCCGTACTCACTCGCGTACGCAGCGTCGAGCGATCGCAACTTCTACGACCGCTCCTACTGGAACGCACACGACCGCACCGGCGAGGTATTCCTCATCACGGGCCTCGGTCAGTATCCGAACCTCGGTGTCACCGATGCCTTCGCCTGCATCCGTCGGGGTGATCTGCAGCACACCATCCGCATGTCCGATGCGCTCGGCGCCGACCGCATGAATCAGCAGGTCGGCCCGTATCGCATCGAGGTCATCGACCCGCTCAACGAGCTGCGCCTCGTGTGCCAGGGGGCCGATCACGACTTCGAGTTCGATCTTCGTTGGCGCGGCTCGTTCCCGGCCGTCGACGAATCGCCACACATCTCCCGCAATGGCCCGAAGATCATGCTCGACGCCCAACGCTTCGCCCAGGTGGGCACATGGGAGGGCTTCATCAGGGTGAAGGGTGAGGAGATCGTCGTCGACCCCTCGACCTGGGTGGGCACTCGTGATCGCTCGTGGGGGATCCGTCCCGTCGGTGAGCCCGAACCGGCGGGTCGTGCAGCCGCTGAGCCCAAGGCCGATGGCGGGTTCTACTGGATCTACGTGCCGCTGCGGTTCGACGACTTCGCGCTGGTGTTCATCGCGCAGGAGGACGCCGACGGTCTGCGCACGCTCAACGACGCGCTGCGCGTGTGGCCCGATGGTCGGGTCGAACCGCTCGGCTATCCGCGCTACGACATCAACTACCGGTCGGGAACGCGCATCCCCGAATCGGCGACGATCACGGCGCAAGCAGCCGATGGCTCTCCGCTCGTCGTCGAGGTCGACTGCCTCGGTCACGTCGCGTTGTCCGCCGGTTGTGGTTACGGGCCCGACCCACAATGGACGCATGGCGTGTGGCGCGGGCGTGACTGGGTCGAGACCGCGACCTACGACCTCACGAACCAGAGCGACCCGGGCATCCTGATCGCGACGCAGTACAGCATCCTCGACCATGTCGGTCGGGCGACGCTCGACGGCAAGGTCGGCTACGGCCTGTTCGAGCACTCGTGTGCTGGTCGCCACACTCCATCGGGGTTCGCCGATGGCGGCGCGATGGCCCCCTGAGTCAGCGCGGCGGCAACAGACCGATGTTGGTGCGTGCTCGTTCGAGAACGGGCACGGCGATCGAGCGTGCCCGCTGCGCGCCCTCGGCCAGTAGAGCAGCGGTGCCGCCGGGATCGGCCGACAACTCGGCATAGCGCTGTTGGATCGGGCGAAGGGTCTCGACCACGGCCTCGGCGCAGGCGGTCTTGAGATCGCCGTAGCGCGTGTACTGGCCCGCGAGCGCGTCGGGCGCGGTGTCGGTGCACGCACTGAGGATCGACAGCAGGTTCGAAACACCCGGCTTGTTGTCGGGATCGAACCGCACCTCGGTGTCGGTGTCGGTGACGGCGCGCTTGATCTTCTTGGCTGCCGAATCGAGATCCTCGAGCACGAGGATGGTGCCCTGCGGTGAGTCCTCTGACTTCGACATCTTGCGCGTCGGATGCTGGAGGTCCATCACGCGTGCGCCCACCTTGGGGATGGCCGCTTCCGGAACGATGAACGTGTCGCCGTAGCGAGAGTTGAAGCGGATCGCGAGATCGCGGGTGAGTTCGAGGTGCTGACGCTGATCGTCACCCACGGGTACGCGGTCGGTGTCGTAGAGGAGGATGTCGGCGGCCATGAGTGCGGGATAGGTGAACAACCCGGCCGACACGAACTCGGCGTTGTCACTCTTGTCCTTGAACTGCGTCATGCGGCGCAGTTCACCGAACGCAGCGGTGCACTCCATCAGCCATGACAACTCGGCGTGCTCGGGCACGTGGCTCTGGACGAACAACGTCGTGCGAGAGGGGTCGATGCCGATGGCGATGAGCAGCGAGGCCAGCTCCAAGGTGCGGGATCGCAGTTCGGCGGGATCCTGGGGCACGGTCAGGGCGTGGAGGTCGACGACGCAGAAGATCGTGTCGGCCTCGTCCTGGTCGGTCACCCAATGGCGCAGGGCTCCGAGGAGGTTGCCCAACTGCACCGGACCGGTCGGCTTGATTCCCGAGAACACTCTGGTCACGGCGCAAAGGTAGCGGTCGGGGCGCTGCGGCCCGGCATGTGAATGCGCGGAGGGGCGTCGTGGCGGCTCTATCGTGACCCGGTGCCCTACGACGTGCAGACCTCCGTGTTCGAAGGCCCCTTCGACCTGCTGCTGCACCTGATCCTGCGAGAGCAGGTCGACCTCTACGAGATCTCCCTGGCCCGCATCGTCGACGCCTACCTGGTCGAGATCGAGCGCATGGAGCACCTCGACCTCGAGATCTCCACCGAGTTCCTCCTCATCGCGTCGACGCTGGTCGAACTCAAGTGCCGCCGACTGCTCCCCGAGGACTCCGACGTCGATCTCGACGACGAGTTCGCCCTGTGGGAGGAGCGGGATCTCCTCATCGCACGGCTCCTCGACTGCAAGACCTTCAAGGACGCATCGCTGGTGTTCGGCTCGCTGCTCGAATCCGCCGCTCTGTGCGTGCCGCGCACCGCCGGGCCCGAGGATCACTTCCTCGAACTCGCACCCGATCTGCGCGAGGGCATCGACCTCGACGATCTGCGCAAGGCCTATCTGCGCGCCACCAAGCCCAAGATCGTTCCCGTGGTCAGCGTCGATCACATCCACAGCATCCGCATCACGGTCATGGATGCCGTCGAGGAACTCATCGACGAGTTGCCCCGCGTCGGTCGTGTCACCTTCCGCAGCCTCACCTCGTCGCTGGTGGAGCGACTCGAGATCGTCGTGCGCTTCCTCGCCGTGCTCGAACTGTTCAAGCAGGGGGCGATCGAGATCGATCAGCCCCGGGCCTTCGGTGACTTCGTGATCATCTGGACCGGGTCGCCCGCGCTCGCGGTCGCCGACTTCACCGCAATCGACAGCTACGAGGGCTGACATGTCAGAAGACACCCGCCGCGCGCTCGAGGCCATCCTGATGGTCGCCGACACGCCGATCCCCACCGAGACCCTGAGTGGTCTGGTCGACACTCCGGCCGAGAGGGTGGATGAACTTCTGAAGGGCCTGGCATCGGAGTACGAGTCG
>CAYVUO010000150.1:0-1836 GCA_964454715.1 uncultured Bifidobacterium sp.
CCAACGGTGTCGCGCGCATCAAGCTCGGCCTCGACCGCGAGATCCGACTCGGCAACCTCGACGCCCAACGCGACTGGGGCTTCGCCGGTGACTACGTCGAAGCGATGTGGCGCATGCTCCAGCAGGATCAGCCCGATGACTACGTCGTCTCGACCGACGAGACGCACTCGGTTCGCGAGTTCTGCGAGGTGGCCTTCGGCCACGTGGGTCTCGACTGGGCCGAACACGTGGTCATCGACGAGCGGTTCTTCCGCCCCGCCGAGGTCGACCTGCTCGTGGGTGACGCCACCCGCGCTCGCACGGTGCTCGGCTGGCAGCCGCGAACCTCGTTCGCCGAACTGGTGCGCATGATGGTCGAGGCCGATCTCGACAACGTCGCCCGCCAACAGCGCGATCTCGCCTGATCGATGATCACCACCATCGCCGGCGGCGTGGGCGCAGCCCGCATGCTGGCGGGACTCTCACTCGTGGTCGATCCCACCGAGCTCACCGCCATCGTGAACGTCGGCGACGATCTCGAGCTCCACGGACTACACATCTCGCCCGATCTCGACACCGTCACCTACACATTGGCCGATGCCATTGATCCAGCGAAGGGCTGGGGCCTGCGTGACGAGTCATGGCAGGCCCGTGCGATGCTCGAGCGCTACGGAGGTGTCACCTGGTTCGGTCTCGGCGATCGCGATCTCGGTACGCACCTCTACCGCACGCACCGACTCGCGCAGGGTGCCGATCTCTCCACCATCACCTCCGAGATCACCGAGGCATGGAACCTCGGCCACCGACTGCTGCCGGCGACCTGCGACCGTCTACGCACGATGATCACGCTCACCGACGGCACCGAGATCACGTTCCAGGAGTACCTCTTCGAACGACAGCACTCGGTTCCGATCACCGGCGTGCGCTTCGACGGCGCCGATCTCGCCCACCCCTCCCCCGGAGTACTCGACGCGATCTCCGGGGCGGAGCGCATCGTGATCGCGCCGTCGAACCCGATCGTCTCCATCGCACCCGTGCTCGCCGTTCCCGGAGTGCGCGATGCACTCGTGGCTCGCCGTGACGACGTCGTGGCCGTGTCGCCGATCGTGAATGGCGCCGCGCTCAAGGGACCGGCCGATCGCATGCTCGTCGAACTCGGCCATGACGCGAGCGTGGTGGGCGTCGCCCGCATGTGTGCGGCGTTCGCCTCGACCCTCGTCGTCGACGACAGTGATGCTGCGCTCGCTCCCGAGGTGGAAGCCGAGGGAATGCGCTGCGTCGTCACTCCCACGATCATGTCGACACCAGAACGAGCCGCAGCGCTCGCTCGTACCGTGCTCGCAGCCGGAGGCCAGCGATGAGTTCGATCACGATGTTCGGCATCGACGGCCTGCCCGAGATCCGGCCGGGGGACGATCTCGCCGGAATAATCGCCGACGCCGCTGCTTCATCGCCCGACACCGCCCTGCGCGACGGCGACGTCGTCGTCGTGACCCAGAAGATCGTGTCGAAGGCCGAGGATCGACTCGTACCCATCGACCCCGATGACCCGCTCTCACACAAGCCGCTCGTCGAGGCGGAGGCCAAGCGCGTGCTTCGCCGCCGCGGCGATCTCATGATCACCGAGACGCACCACGGCTTCATCTGCGCCAACTCCGGCATCGATCTCTCCAACGTCGAGCGCGGATGGGCCGCACTGTTGCCCGTCGATCCCGACCGCTCGGCTCGTCGCATCCGCGATGGCCTGCGTCACCGCATCGGAGTCGACGTCGCCGTGATCGTCTCCGACACGTTCGGACGCACCTGGCGACGCGGCGTCACCGACGTCGCCATCGGTTGCGCCGGTGTGGCCGCCAT
>CAYVUO010000150.1:1846-5211 GCA_964454715.1 uncultured Bifidobacterium sp.
GGCGGCGCGTGCGGCCAGTGAGCACGACGCGAGCAGCGGGACGAGCGCGAGGGTCGTGCGTTCGCCGATGAACTCGCGGCTGCGGCCGAACTCGTCATGGGCAAGTCGAGTGGCGTTCCGGTGGGCGTCGTGCGTGGCGTCGATCCGTCGTGGCTGCGGGACGGCAGCGTCGTGGGCGAGATCGTTCGCCCGAACGCCGAGGATCTGTTCCGCTAGCCGTTGGCGCGGAACCACTCGAGCACGGAGGCCGTGCCCTCGGTGAGCGATGTGGTGGGACGCCAACCGAGCACCGTTGACGCGAGTGTGGGATCGAGCGCGGAGCGCGCGAGCTCACCGACACGAGCAGGGGCGTGGACGGGATCGTCGGGAAGCCCCGCAGCGTCAGCCATCGCTCGGTAGAGGGCGTTGACCGAGGTCTCGATCCCGGTGCCGATGTTGCACAGCGTGGCCGTGCCGCGGTCGGCGGCGCGCACGAATGCGTCGACCACGTCATCGACGTAGACGAAGTCGCGAGTCTGTTCACCATCACCGAAGACGGTGCACGGCTGACCGGCGAGCAGTCGGCCGGCGAAGATGGCGACGACACCCGCTTCGCCGTTCGGGTCCTGACGAGGCCCGTAGACGTTGGCGAGCGCGAGGGCGGCGAAGTCCAGGCCGTGCAGCACGTGGAAGGCGTAGAGGTAGTCGTCGACGACCTTCTTGGCCACGCCGTAGGGCGATACGGGCTTCTGGGGATGGGTCTCGTCGACCGGGAGCGCCTCGGGCGCGGGCTCGCCGTAGATCGTGCCACCGCTCGAGGCGACGACGATCTTGCGGGCGCCAGCGAGACGCGCCGATTCGAAGACGTTGAGGCTCCCGATCACGTTGACATCGGCGTCGAACAGCGGACGAGTGACCGACACGCGCACATCGGCCTGCGCCGCGAGATGGAACACGACCTCGGGTGCGAAGTCGCGCATGACGGCGCCGACTCCCGCATCGCGCACATCGAGGTGATGGAACGTGAGTCGATCGCCGTGCTTCGCGCGAGCTGAAGCGAGGTTGGCCTGATTGCCACTCCAGAGATTGTCGATGACCGCGACCTCACCACCCTCGGCCAGCAGTCGGTCGACGAGGGTCGACCCGATGAATCCGGCTCCACCGGTTACCAGTGCGCGCATGTCAGTCGACCTCCGGGAATCGGGCAGCTTCGAGTCGGGCACCTTCGGGGACGACCGCGTCGTCTCCGACGATCGACCCGTCGCTGACATGAGCGCCGGAGCCGATCACTGCGCGCGGGCCGATGATCGAATGCTCGACCACTGCGCCCTCGTGCACACGTGCACCGGGCAGGAGCACCGAGCCTCGAACGATCGCCTCATGTGCGACGACGGCACCGCGCATGGCGATCGAGCGTTCGATCACGGCGCCAGCAGCGAGCACCGCATCGGCCGCGATGGCATCGCCGACGATTCGGCGGCGGCCCTCGACGATGTCGAGTTGGGCCTGCACATAGGTGGGGGGAACACCGGCATCGATCCAGTACGCATCGCTCTGCATGGCGAAGAGTGCCCGATCGGCGACGAGGGCGGGGAAGGTCTCGCGCTCGATCGACACCCGACGATCGTTGTCGATGCGAGCGAGGACATCGGGCTCGAGCACGTAGGTGCCGGCATTGATCCAGTTGGTCGGAGACGTACCCGGTGCCGGCTTCTCGACGAACTCGATCACTCGGCCCGACTCGTCGATCGGCACGACGCCGTAGCGCGAGGGGTCATCGACGGGAGTGAGCGCGATCGTTCCCTCCGCGCCCGACGAACGATGGAAGGACCACAGTGCACCCAGATCGAGATCGGTGAGCACGTCACCGTTGACCACGACGAAGGTCTCGTCGATCCCGGCGTGGGCGGCGGCGAAGCGCACCGCTCCTGCGGTGTCGAGTGGCTCCGGCTCCACCGCGTAGACGAGTTCGACCCCGGCACACAGGCCATCGGGATACGCGTCGAGGAAGGCATCGGGCCGGTAACCCAATGACAGCACGGCCGTGTCGACGCCGTGCCCGTGGAGCCAGGCCAGCACGTGCTCGATCATCGGTCGGTCGACGATCGGCAGCATCTGCTTCGGCGTGGAGAGCGTCAGCGGCCGGAGTCGCGTACCGAATCCGCCGACGAGGACGACGGCCTTCACGGCGCGGCGGTGGTGGAAGTGGTGTCGGGCACGGTCACCACGGTGGTGGTCGCACCGTCGGGCACGGTCGTGGAGTCGACGACCTCCGGGATCGTGAGCGGTGGAGCCGCCGGGCTCGAGGCCGGCTTGCGGGCGAACCACACGACGGCAACACCGATGACGACCACGGCGAGGATCAACAGGGGATAGCCGAGACGGCGGCGCTGCTTGCTCGCAGAACCCTCGACCCTGGCCCTGCGGGCCTCCTGCTTCGCTCGTGATGCCCTTCCCATGGAGGCGACAGGCTAGCGGTCGCCGCCGCGGGCCCCGGTGCCCCCATCGAGGCAGCAGCAGATCCGCCATGCCACTTGGGATGCAGCAACGACTGGTGTCGGGCTCACCGCTCGATCAAGGACTCGAACAGTTCCTCGTACGAACGGGCCACGGCCGCCGGAGAGGCCCAGCCCTCGACGAAGAGGCGACCCGAGGCTCCCATGCGGCCGCGTCGATCCTCGTCGTCGAGCAGCTCCCTCAGAGCCGCGGTGAAGGCCTCCTGCTCGTCGGGTGGCACGGCGATGCCGGCGCGCGCGGCTTCGATCGTGCGCTGCACCTCGGTGCCCTCATCGACACTGGCCACCACCGGTCGACCGGCGGCGAGGATCGAGTAGAGCTTCGACGGCACGCTCGAACGCGCGAGGCCGCGCCGCAACGGCACGACGTGCACGTCCCCAGCTGCGAGCACCTCGGGCAATCGATCGATGGGCTGCATGTCGATGAAGCGCACATTGGGCTGGCCGGCGGCGCGCTGTTCGAGCTCGGGTCGGGCCGCTCCCCCGCCATTGATGACGAACATGACGTCGGGATGGGACTCGGAGAGAGCCCTCGCCGCACCGAGTACGAGGTCGAGCGACTGCGAGAACCCGACGTTGCCGGCGTACATGACGACCCGTTTGCCGGCGAGCCCGTACTCGGCCCGATAGTCGTTCTCACGCGCTGCGGGTCTGATGCGTTCGGTGTCGACGAAGTTCGGGATCACCTTGACCTTGTCGGCCTGGACTCTCGCTCGTTCTCCTGAGAGGCCCTTGGTGATCTTCGTGCGCACATTGTCGGCAAGATCGTCGGACAGCACCGTCACGGCGTCGGACATGCGATAGCTGACGCGCTCGAGTTCGCGGAAGACGCGGATCGCGCGCTCGCCCTTGAGCAATCCGAGTTCGACG
>CAYVUO010000151.1:0-5195 GCA_964454715.1 uncultured Bifidobacterium sp.
ATGTACTTCACGGTGTCCTGACGATGGCTCGTGCCCATGTACGAACGACCGACCTCGGCGAGGGCGGCCATCGCCTCGGGTCGGACCTTCGAGGGTCCGCAGCCGAAGCGTCCGTCGGCGGGAAGCAGTTCTGCGGGGATGGAGATGGTGGGGGAACTCACCCGTCCATCGTCGCATCCCCGACGCCGGGGGACGAACCGGCCATCGGTCACGCCGAATCGGCACCGATCGTGACGTGCCGAACGGATAGCGTGCGGTCGCCCCAACGTCTCCCCGGGAAGGTGCACCCATGGCTCTCGAACGTCTCTCCCGTCGCGTCGGCGCGATCGCCGAATCGGCCACGCTGGCCGTCGACGCTCGGGCCAAGGCGCTCAAGGCGGCCGGTGAGCCCGTGATCGGCTTCGGTGCCGGTGAGCCCGACTTCCCGACCCCGCCCCACATCGTCGAGGCCGCCGTCGCGGCCTGCACCGACCCCAAGAACCATCGCTACACCCCGGCCGGTGGTCTGCCCGAGCTGAAGGAGGCGATCGCGGCCAAGACCCTGCGCGACTCCAAGGTCGAGGTGCTGCCGGGCCAGGTGCTCATCACCAACGGTGGCAAGCACGCCGTCTACAACACGTTCGAAGCACTGTTGAACCCCGGTGACGAGGTGTTGCTGCCCGCGCCGTACTGGACGACGTACCCCGAGCCCATCGCACTCGCTGGTGCGAAGAGTGTCGTGCTGCCCACCGATGTGGCCTCCGGTTTCCGCGTCACCGTCGAACAACTCGAAGCGGCACGCACCCCCAACACCAAGGCACTCGTGTTCGTATCTCCGTCGAACCCCACCGGCGCGGTGTATCCGCCCGAAGAGGTGCGTGCCATCGGTCAGTGGGCGCTCGAGCACGGCATCTGGGTGATCACCGACGAGATCTACGAGCACCTCACCTTCGGCGACAACGTGTTCACGTCGATCCTGGCGCAGGTGCCCGAGCTCGCCGATACCTGCGTCATCCTCAACGGTGTCGCCAAGACCTACGCCATGACCGGCTGGCGCGTCGGCTGGATGATCGGACCCGCCGACCTCATCAAGGCCGCCACCAACCTTCAGTCGCACTCGACGTCCAACGTCGCCAACGTGTCGCAGCGCGCTGCGCTCGCCGCGGTGGCCGGTGGTCTCGAATGCGTCGACGAGATGCGTGAGGCGTTCACCCGTCGCGCCAAGTTGATCCACGGTCTGCTCAACGCCATCCCCGGTGTCACCTGCATGGAGCCGCAGGGAGCGTTCTACGCCTTCCCGTCGTTCGAGGGTCTGCTCGGCCGTTCGTTCGCCGGTGTGCGGCCCGCCAGCACATCGGAACTGTGCGAGGTCATCCTCGATCAGGCCAAGGTGGCGCTCGTTCCCGGTGAGGCGTTCGACGCGCCGGGCTATGTGCGCATCTCGTTCGCCGTGAGCGACGACGACATCACCGAGGGCATCGGCCGCATCGCCGATCTCGTTGCGGCGTCCACCGACTGAGGGTGCAGACTCGCCCGTTCGGCTCGTGGGCCTCGCCGGTCAGCGCTTCGGCGCTCGTGGCGAAGTCGGTGGCGATCGCAGAGACGCATGTCGGTGCCGCCGACGTGTGGTGGGCCGAGTCGCGTCCCGAGGAGGGTGGGCGCACGCAGCTGGTGCGGCGTTCGCCGGATGGATCGACTCGGGACGTGCTGCCCGACGGCGTGTCGGTGCGCACTCGCGTGCACGAGTACGGCGGGGGAGCGTGGTGGCTGCGCGGTGATGACGTCGTCTACGTCGACTGGGTCTCGCAGCGTTTGTTCCTGCTCGTCGACGGCGCCGATGCGCCGATCGCACTCACACCCGAATGCGGTGCGACCCAGTGCTTCGCCGACGGCCGGGTGACCCCCGACGGTCGATGGACGGTGTGCGTGCGCGAGCGCGCAGTCGACGGCGCGCACGAACCGGCGAGTGAGATCGTGGCCGTGCGCCTCGAACCACTGTCACCCGACGGCGACGAACCGCTCGTGCTCGTCTCGGGTGCCGACTTCCATGCCTCGCCACGCGTGTCGCCCGATGGCGGCCGACTGGCGTTCGTGCGTTGGTTCCACCCCGACATGCCGTGGGATGGCACGGAGTTGTGCACGAGCACAGTGGCCGAGGTCGACGGGGTGCTCACCGTCGGTTCGCCCGTGGTTCTCGCCGGAGGGCGCGACGAGTCGATCTCCGAACCGCAGTGGTGGGGTGACGATCTCACCTTCATCGGTGATCGCAGGGGTTGGTGGAACCTGCATCGGGTCGATGGCATGACGGGCGAGGTCGCACCGGTGGCGATCGTCGAGGCCGAGATCGGCATGCCGCACTGGGTGTTCGACAACTCCCGCTACGCACGGCTCGACGACGGTCGGGTGATCGTGTGTGCATTGCGCGATGGCTTCGATCATCTGGGTGTCGTCGAGGGCGGCGGTGTCCGCTTCCTCGACGTGCCGTTCACCTCGTTCTCGTCGTTGCGAGTCGATGGTGACGCAGTGGTCGTGGTCGCGGCGTCGATGACGTCCGAGGCTGCCGTCGTTCGCATCGGAGGGTTCGGCGGCGACTGCTCGCTCGAGGTGCTTCGTGCACCACGCGCACTTCCCATCGACGTCGGATCGATCTCGGTGCCCGAGCCGATCTCGTTCCCGACGAGTGGCGGACGCACCGCACACGCGCTCCACTACGCGCCGCGCAATGGCGCGTTCATCGGGCCCGATGACGAGCGGCCACCGCTGATCGTGCTGAGTGACGGCGGCCCGACCCCTGCGGCTCGGCCCCAGTTCTCGCTCGCGCTGCAGTACTGGACGTCGCGTGGCTTCGCCGTCGTCGACGTCAACTACGGCGGATCGACGGGTTACGGGCGCACGTATCGCAAGCAACTCGACGGCGGGTGGGGAGTCGTCGACGTCGATGACTGCGTGGCCGCAGCGCAGTTCCTCGTCGACCGAGGTGACGCAGACGGAGATCGACTCATCATCCGCGGTGGTAGTGCCGGTGGGTACACCACGTTGTGCGCGCTCACCTTCACCGATGTGTTCGATGCCGGATGCAGCCTCTACGGCATCGCCGATCTCGAGACGCTCGCCACCGACACCCACAAGTTCGAGGCCCGTTACCTCGACTCGCTCGTCGGCCCCTACCCCGAACGACGGGACCTCTACGTCGAACGCTCACCGATCCATCACACCGATCGGTTGTCGTGCCCCGTGATCGTGCTGCAGGGTCTCGACGACAAGGTCGTGCCCCCGTCGCAGGCCGAGCAGATGGTGTCCGCTCTCGCCGCCAAGGGTCTGGCCCATGCGTATGTGCCGTTCGAGGGCGAGGGTCACGGCTTCCGGAGGGCCGAGACGATCGTGCGGGCCATCGAGGCCGAGGCCTACTTCTACTCCCGCGTGCTCGGATTCGAACTCGCCGATGAGGTCGAACCGGTCGTGATCGCCCACCTCTGACCGAATCGGGACTTCGGCGTCACCGACGTCACGCCGATCCGGTTGGCGGCCAGCCGGGCCGCCGGTGAGAATGACGCCCCTATGGCACGCATCCTCGTCACCGAGACCATCGCCGACGGCGGACTCGATCGCCTCCGCGCCGCCGGCCACGAGGTCGACGTCCAGGAGGGTCTGAGCCCCGAGCAGCTGATCGAGGCGGTGAAGGGTGCCCACGCACTCATCATCCGCTCGGCCACCGACGTCACCGCCGAGGTGTTGGCCGCCGGTACCGATCTCATCGTCGTGGGTCGCGCCGGCATCGGCCTCGACAACGTCGACACCGTCGCCGCCACCGAACGTGGCGTGATGGTCGTCAACGCCCCGCAGTCCAACATCCTGTCGGCCGCCGAGCACACCATGGCGCTGCTGCTGTCGATGGCCCGCAACGTGCCGCAGGCCCACGCCGCTCTCGTGTCGGGACGTTGGGAGCGCAGTCGCTGGACGGGTGTCGAACTCGCCGACAAGACCCTCGGCGTCGTCGGTCTCGGCCGCATCGGCAAGTTGGTGGCGCAGCGCGCAATGGCCTTCGGCATGCGCATCGTGGCGTTCGATCCGTTCGTGTCGGCCGAGATGGCACGTCGCATGAACATCGAACTCGTCGATCTCGAGACACTGCTCGCCACCTCCGACTTCGTCACGCTGCACGTGGCGAAGACGCCCGAGACCGTCGGCATGATCAACTCCGAATCACTCGCGAAGGCGAAGAAGGGCATCCGCATCATCAACGTGGCTCGCGGCGGCATCATCGTCGAGGCCGATCTGGCCGAAGCGATCCGCAACGGTCATGTGGCCGGCGCTGCGCTCGACGTGTTCGACAAGGAACCCACCACTGAGTCGCCATTGTTCGAATTGCCCGAGGTCGTCGTCACTCCGCACCTCGGTGCGAGCACACATGAGGCCCAGGACAAGGCCGGCGACACCATCGCCGAGATGGTCGGGCTCGCGCTCGCCGGCGAGTTCGTGCCGTTCGCCGTCAACGTCAACGCCGCCGAGGCGAGCGAGACGGTGCGTCCGTTCCTCGCGCTCGCCGAGCGCATGGGCGCGATCTTCGCCGGTCTGAGCGGCAGCGCGACTGCCCTCGAGATCGCGTACGAGGGCGAGATCGGCGGCTACGACACCCGCATCCTCACGTTGTCGTTGCTCAAGGGATTCTTCGGCCGCATCAGCGATGATCCCGTCTCCTATGTCAACGCGCCGAAGCTGGCCGATGAGCACGGCATCTCGATCACCGAATCGGCCACGACGACCGCGCACCACTTCGTCAACCTCATCACCGTGCGCGGTGGTGACCACTCGCTGGCCGGCACTCTCGTCGGTCTCGACGGCGAGGCTCGTCTCGTGATGGTCGACGACCATCGCGTCGACGTGCCGCCGGCCAATCACATGCTGGTCGTGCGCAACGACGATCGTCCCGGCATGATCGGCCGCGTCGGCACCATCCTCGGTGAGGCCGGGCTCAACATCGCCGACATGGATGTCGGTCAGGCCGCCAGCGGCGCCTCCGCCATGATGGTCGTCTCCATCGCCCAGGAGGCCCCGGCCTCGGTGTGCGACGCCCTCCGGGCCGTCGACGGAATCGTCTCGGTCGACGCCATCTGAGGGGCATGTTGCAATCGCCGGCCCCCACCCGGCAGACTTGTGCCATGCGTTCCTTCGCTCTGGAGCTTCTTCTCGTCTAGGCGGGTGCCACATACGGCACC
>CAYVUO010000152.1:0-5138 GCA_964454715.1 uncultured Bifidobacterium sp.
CGGCGCGTCGGCGTCGCCCCCATGAGTTCTCGGGCGGCCAGTGCCAACGCATCTGCATCGCCCGCTCACTCATGCTCGACCCGAAGCTCCTGATCTGCGACGAGCCCGTCTCCGCGCTCGACGTCTCGGTGCAGGCCCAGATCCTCAACCTCCTCCAGGACATGAAGGAGGAGTACGGCCTCACGATGTTGTTCATCGCCCACGACCTCGCCGTGGTGAAGAACGTCAGCGACCGTGTGGCCGTCATGTACCTCGGCAAGCTGTGCGAGGTCGGAGCCGCCAGTGGCATCTACGACTCCCCCGCCCACCCCTATACGCGCGCGTTGCTGCAGGCCATCCCGAAGCCCGACCCCGACGCCGCTCCCGATCCGGCCAGCCGTCTGACCGGTGAGGTGCCGTCTCCCGTGTCGCCTCCGAGCGGATGTCGCTTCCGCACTCGCTGCCCGAAGGCCGAGTCGATGTGCGAGCAGGTCGAGCCGGTCATGCGCCAGATCGGCGACGATCACTTCGTCGCCTGCCACTTCCCCGAAGCCGGTACGCCGGTCGAGATCGCCTAGGCGTTCGCCAGCCGCCAGCAGTCGATGGCGACGATGGTGCGGTAGGGCCGGAAGCGATCACCGAGGGGTTCGAGTTCCTTCGCCGTCGGTGTGGAGCCGCCCAACCAGCCACGCCCGTACCCGACGCGGACGCCGAGGTCGCCCGTGGGCCACACATCGAGCCGATGCAGCGCGTTGATGAGGAACATCTGCGCCGTCCAGACTCCGATGCCGCGGACGGTGACCAACTCGGCGACGATCTCGTCGTCGCGCATGCGGCCGAAGCGGTCGAGTCGCACGCTCCCCTCCTCCACATGGAGCGCGAGGTCGAGTAGGGCTGCGAGCTTCGAGCCCGAGAGCCCGGCGTCGCGCAATCGACGCGGATCGGTGGCGAGAAGTCGCTCCGCGACGAACGGCTCACCCACTGCGGCGTGGACCCGTGACCAGATCGTCCGTGCCGCCGAGGTGGCCAACTGCTGGTGGGCGATGGCGCGCGCGATCGTCTCGAATCGCTCGTCAACCCGCGGGGCCCTGCCGAACCCCACCGGACCGTGCTCGTCATGCACACGTGCGATCACGGGATCCATCGACTCGAGTTGCTCATTCGCCCCGCGATGGCGTGACATGGTTCGACTCTAGGCGTGCCATCATGGGTGCATGGCCAAGACACCTGACTTCGAGATCGACGAGAACACCATCTACCGCGTCACCTTGGGCACGCCCAAGGGCGAGATCGTGATGGACCTCGATCCCCGCCTCGCACCCAACACCGTCAACAACTTCGTTGCGCTGGCCCGTCAGGGCTTCTACACGGGCCTCACCTTCCACCGTGTCGTTCCGGGCTTCGTCATCCAGGGCGGTTGCCCCGACGGCAACGGCCGAGGTGGCCCCGGATATCGCTTCGCCGACGAGCCGGTGAAGGGCAACTACCGCGACGGTTCGGTGGCCATGGCCAACGCCGGTCCCGACACCAACGGCTCCCAGTTCTTCATCTGCATGGGTGACCAACCGGGCCTGCCGAAGGCCTACAACCTGTTCGGGCAGACCATCTCCGGGCTCGATGTGGTGCCGAAGATCTCGGTCGGTGACGTGATGGAGACCGTCACCATCGAAGAGATCCCGATCGCCTGAGTCAGTCCTTCGTCGCCACCGCATTGGGCGTGACGTTCATCTTCGGCTCGTACTCCGCCACCTCGACCTCACGTCGTTCGGTGCCCTGTGTCGCGCGCAATCGCTGACGGCAGTCGTCACAGGGGCCATAGAAGTTCTGCAGGTTGCGCACCGAGCATCGGGGACAGACGACGTCGAGCAACGCTTCGGTCATGAGGACTCCATCAGGGGACGTACGCACCGCACCAGGCCAACGCACAGAGCGCGACCATGCCGGCAGCGAGGATCGGTGTGACGATGCGTTCCACGCGCTCCCGACGTGCGAGCCAAGCGAGAGCGAGCGCCAGTGGGAACGCGTTGAGGCCATAGCGCTCGAGTGAGTTGAGATTGTCGGCATCGAGTGCGGCGACGAGCACCAGTGCCGAGAACGCCGCGTACGAGATGGGCAGCACGCGGAACACGACGACGAGCAGCACGACGAACGCGAACGCGAACAGGACGTGAAGCCCGTCGCTCATCCGGTCGGGTCCGAACAACTGACCGATGCCGTTCCACAGGCGACTGAAGGGATCCGACGATGCGCCCCGCAGCGTGTTCTGCACCGTATAGGGCAACCACATGTCACCGAACACATGACCGACCCAGGCCATGTAGATCCCAGTGCCGACCAACGGGGAGATCGCAGCAACTCCTCCGACGATCCGATCCCGGGTGGAGGAGAGGCGCCATGTCCGGACGACTTCGATGGCGATCGGAACCACGAGGAGCACACCGAGGGGCCTCGTGAGACCTGCGACGAAGCCTGCGAGGATCGCCCACGCCCACGAGCGACGACGGATCGCCATGAAGACCCCGACGGCACAGAGCAGGAACATCGCTTCGGCGTAACCCCACGCCAGGACGAATGCCCCGGGGAACAGGCACACCATCCACACAGAACGGTCGGCCCAGGCCGCGTCGCCGGTCTCGACGAGTACGAGGCGGCGGACAAGGACGGCGAGTGCCAGCGCACACAGGTTGGCGATGATCACCAGCGCCCATGCGTCGTGTCCGAACAGCAGCCATCCCAGGGCCCTACCCAGGAGCGGGAATCCGGGGAAGAAGCGCAGTCCGTCGGGTGACACGGCCCGATAGCCGAGCGCAGCGATGTCGCGGTACCACGTGCCGTCCCACGCCAGGAGCCCGTCGGACATCGCGGTCGGGCGCACACCGGGCGTGAGTCGATCGACCGCGGAATGGGCGGTGACGAACCCAGCCACGACGAGCGCTCGGGCCAACAGCCACGGCGCAGCGACTGCCTTCAGGTCGCCGAGCAGCACGGCGCGACGGTCGGTGCGAGTGCTCACGACTTGGTGAAGCGCCAGAGCGAGGCGTGCTCGAAGAAATGGGCACCGTCGTCGGCGTCGAGTTGCTCACCCGTGCGGCCGACGGCGAGGGCTGCCATCAGAGACTCACAGTCGTTCTCGAATGTCCGGTACGCGCCGTTCGCGACGAGGAAGATCGCGTGCGACCCGGCGATGCGCTGGATCTCGGCTCCTACGGCCGCCGGATCGGCGGCATCGTTGCGGTCCTTGTAATCGACCCAGTCGACGAAGGAGGGATCGGTGAGCGCGGGATACGACAGGTAGACGAGGCCGTCGGGCATCTCGCGCCGTCCGGCTGGTCCGAGCTGATCTGGGCAGAACACGACGACGTCGCCTGCCTGCGCCACGGCCGTGACCTTCGCCCCGATCTGACCCATCTGCGATCGGTTGTCCCGTGTGTTCCAGTAGGCGCCCACGGCCAGCAACAGACACGACACCGTGGCGGCGCCGAAGGTGACCCAGCGAGCCCGGAAGCGAGTCAGGCCCGCAGCCATCAGCAGCACGACGAGCGGAAGGATGATCGATGCGTACCGACTTGCGTATGCGCCCTTCAGCACGAACGACACGCACACGCCGATGAGGAACGCGAGTCCGGCGACGAGCGCTTCGGCCCGCAGTTGCCGTCTGGTTCGCAGATCGAGTTCCGTCGAAGTGCGCGAGCGGGCGCGTCCGAACAGCCCGAGCGCGAGCAACAGCGCCACCACGACGGCGGCGAGGGTCTGTTCGCCATAGCCCCAACCGCCGAGATCGGCGATCGTGACCGAGAGGGCCGAGGTTGGCCGCATGGGGGGCGCCCACGGTGTCGCGGTGTGCTTCGACTGATACAGCATCGTCGGCAACCACGGCAGGAACGCGAGCGCTCCGATGACGAGTGCGATCAGCACCGAGACCATGCGGCGCCGCTCCGCATGGTCGTGAGTTCGCCATGCCCTCCACGCGAGCACCATCCCGACCGCTGCCAGCAACCACATCGACCAGTAGTGGGTGTAGAGCAGGGCCGCGGCATCCACGGCGATGAGTGCGAAGCGCCACCACGTCGCACGATCGCGACGCAGCACATCGTCGAGGAGCATGTAGCCGCTCAGCACGAGCAGCATCACGAGGGCGTACATGCGGGTCTCGGCGGCATAGCGAACCACGAACGGATCGACGGCCATGACTGCGAGCGCGAGCCATGCCAGCAGCGCGCCACCGCGTCGTCGGCCCGCGATCCAGACGAGCGGCAGCAGGAGCAGGCCGAACAGTCCAGAAAGGGCTCGGACTGCCACATCTCCCGTGCCGAAGAGGTCGGTCCAGAAGTGCAGGAGCACGTAGTAGAGCGGCGGATGCCCATCGCGCTCGAGCGCCTGGGGGATCTCGCCGATCGGGAGTGTGGCGATGTTGACCGAGAGCGCCTCGTCGAGCCAGAGCGACGACGCGGTCACGAAGCGGGTGACGACTCCGATCACGACGGCCACGAGTGCGAGGACGACGATCTCCGGTGGGGCGGCCCGGCGCTCGGTGTCGTCGGCCATCACCTCGATGGCTGCCTCATCGGGGTGATCGGAGGAGGGTGCGGCCCGGTCCGTCATCGGGCGGACACTACCGGCCCCACCCGTTGCCGGAGGGCACTCACACGGCCACGGGTCAGCCATCGGAGGGGGCCCGATCGGTACACTCGCCGGGTCCCGGCCAGCGAAAGACGACCATGACCGACACCTCCTCCCCGACCTCCACTGGGTCCGATCGCATCGTCATCATCGGCGGCGGACCGGCCGGCCTCAGTGCCGCCTTCGAGCTCATGAAGGGCGGTCGTTCGAGCACGATCCTCGAGTCGACCGACATGGTCGGGGGCATCTCGCGCACCGTCGAGCGCGAAGGCTGGCGGTTCGATCTCGGCGGCCATCGCTTCTTCACCAAGGTGCAGCCCGTCGAGGACCTCTGGCACGAGATCCTCCCCGATGAGGAGTTCCTCATGCGCCCGCGCATGAGCCGCATCTTCTACGACGGGAAGTTCTTCGACTACCCACTCAAGGCGTCGAACGCCCTCGGCAACCTCGGCATCATCGAAGCGGTTCGCTGTGTCCTGTCGTACTTCGCCGCCCGCACCCGCGTCGGCCTGGCCAAGCTCCTCAAGCGTCATCAGCCG
>CAYVUO010000153.1:0-3797 GCA_964454715.1 uncultured Bifidobacterium sp.
TTCAGACGATCTGGTTGAAGAGCGCCTGCTCGCCGCGCCACAGGCGTTCGATGTCGTAGAACTCCCTCGTCTCGGCGTCGAAGAGATGCACGATCACGTCCCCGTAGTCGATGAGCACCCAGGTGCCGTCGTCGAGCCCCTCGATGCGCAAGGGCTTCGGGCCGCCGGCCTCGACGACATTCTCCTCGACCTCCTCGGCCATCGCTCGCACCTGGCGGCGATTCGTGCCGGACGAGATGACGAAGAAGCCGGTGATGGCGAGCACATCGCCCACCTCGAGCACGACGGTCGAGGTCGATGCATCGGTCTTGGCAGCCGCGGCACGGGCGGCGGCGATGGCCCAGTCCTGGGGGTCGACCGAGGCGTTCATCGGCCGGCCGTCGTCGACGAGATCGATCCGGACGCACCGGCCGAGCCCGGGCCCCCGACCGCATCGAGGTAGTCGGCGCCGAGGATGACGGTGACGTCACTCGCACTGTTGGATGCCGTACTCGACACGAGTTCTCCCATCCCGAGCGCGTCTCGCAACGTGCGCGCCGACTTCTCCGACACTCCGTCGAAGTAGATGAATTGTGTGGTCTGCTGACCGAACGACTTGGCATTGCCGACCACATCGGTCTGTCCACCCGCGGCGTTGAGCACGATCGCAGCTCCGATGCCGTTCGAGAGTTGACCCGTGCCATCGAGCACGCGCAATCGCAGTCGTGCTCCGGGTGCACCATCGGGGAACGGCACCATCGACGCGACGGTGTCCTGTGCGGCCTGCGCCTGCATCGTGTAGTTGGTGACTCCACCCTCACCCGGCGTGGCCGTGACCGGGAGGATCTGGAACTCGACGAGCGGGTCGCGGGCCAAGGTCGACACGAACTTTCCGAGGCCACTCGTCTGATCGATGGGGAGCGGCGTCGATGACCGACCCACTGCGCCGAACCAAGCCTTCATGAACGCCTGCGTGCGCAGCAACCGATTGAGATCGCTCTCCTTGGTGCCGCGAGTCGACAGATACGTCCATGCCTGCGCCGCGGTGAGCTGCTGACTTCCCTTGGGGAACACGACCGCGCCCTTGGCATCGGTGACCGGATCGGGACTGTTCACCGTGAGCGGTGCGTACGGGCCGACGAGCGTGGCCCATTCAGTCGACTTCACCTCCTGCGATTCGGAGAAGCCGAGGTTGAGCAACTGCCCGACTGCGTCGCGGGCTGCAGCAAGACCGCCGCTCGCGAAGTACTGGGCCAGCGGGAACTGTCCGTAGGCATTTCCGATCAACGTGTTCGCAGGAATGAGCAGCACTCCGCCCGTTCCCTCACCGGTGAGCGCCAGCACCATCGCGGTGTCGAGCTTGCCGTTGGCATCGACGAGCACGACGAGATCGGTCGGTGTCTTGGTGACCACGGCTTCATAACCAGGGGCATTGGGATCGGTGACGCGCTTGACCAATTGGCCATCGCTGCTGTCGAGGATGACCCGGAATCCTCCCCATGCGAGCAAGGGCACGCAGAGGGCGAGGAGGACGACGAGGGCCGGGAACCCGAACCGCCACCAACGTGAGCGACCCGATGGCCTGGCGCCGTCGCCGCCACGCGTCCCGTCGCCCGATCCGTCTCCCCCGTCGCCACCATCTCCGCCCTCCCGGCCGCCGGGCTCGGAGGTCGGCTGATCGTCACCCTTCGAACGCGCCGATCGCCTCGAACGGGCCCACTCGTCCTGTTCGGCGATCAGTGCGGCGAAGTCGATCTCGTCCGACGGCTCGGGGGATGTCATGACAGGGTCGAACCGTACAACCGCCGCTCGCGGATGCAGGTCACCACGGCCTCGGGCAGCAGGAAGTCCAGCGGTCTGCCATCGGCGATGCGTGCCCGAAGATCGGTCGACGACAGTTCGATGCGGGGGATCTCGACATGCGTGGCCGGCCACCAGTCCGGCGGGGGCGGCGCGTGGGCGCCGAGGCGATCGACGACCACGAGGGAGGCGTGGGCCGCGAGATCGCGACAGCGCTCCCAGGTGTCGAGTCCCCCGGCGGCATCGGCACCGACGATGACGAAGATCTCGAGACCGGGGTCGGCGGCGAGCAACTGCTCGACGGTGTCGATGGTGTACGAGACCCCTCCCCTCGCGATCTCGAGGTCACTGGCCTCGATGCCATCGACTCCCTCCGCCGCGGCCCGCACCATCGCCAGCCGATCGGGTGCGGGGGTGATCGCACGGGTGCCGGACTTCTGCCATGGGTCGTTGGCCACCACGAGCAGAACCTCATCGAGCGAGAGCGCTCGACGGACATTCACTGCGGCCAGGAGATGACCCACATGGGGAGGGTCGAACGTGCCACCGAGCACTCCGAGACGGCGGGGCGAGGTGGCCACGAGTCGAGTCTAGGGACTGGGGTCATGCCGAAGGTCCTCGCCCCGCCACTCCCTGTGACTCAAGTCACGTTCGCGGCACGGAACATCGGACCTCTCCGGTGCGGTTACAGGAGTGTCATTTCCCCCCTCCGACGCCTGCGTCCGAATCCCCCTTCGAGGGGACGCAGACGGGGCCGATGAGGGTTCAGGGTCCGGATACAACGCACGCCCGAGGCGCAGGCCGAGGGCACATGAGGAGAAGCGAACACATGGATTCCGTCGGTCAGTACCTCAGTGAGATCGGCCTCGTCCCCCTCTTGACCGCACAGGAGGAGCGAGAGCTGGCCCAGGTGATCGAGAGGGGCCGCGCCGCGCAGGCCCGCATCGACAACGGAGAGCGCTCCGTCGAACTCAAGCGCGAGGTCCGCGCCGCCGCTGCGGCCAAGGACCGCTTCATCCGCGCCAACCTGCGTCTCGTGGTGAGCGTGGCCCGCCGCTATCCCCTGCCCACCGCGATGGATCTGCTCGACCTCATCCAGGAGGGCAACATCGGCCTCGAGCACGCCGTCGACAAGTTCGACTGGCGCAAGGGCTTCAAGTTCTCGACGTACGCCACGTTCTGGATCCGTCAGGCCATCGGTCGTGCGCTCGACCAGAAGGCCAGCCTCGTGCGTCTGCCCGGCGATCGTTCCGCCGCACTGCGCGCCGCGATGCGTGCCGCCTCGGCAACTGGTGAGGAACTGCCCGCGGAGTTCGCCGAGTTGGCTCGCCTCACGTCGCCGACCTCACTCGACCGCACGATCGGTGATGACGATTCGAGCGAACTCGTCGACATCGGCGCCGACGATGCTCCGAGCCCCGAGGACATCGTGCTCGAGCGCATCGACCACGAGATGATCGCCGACCTGCTGTCGGTGCTCGACGAGCGGGCCCGGTGGGCGGTCGAACAGCGCTACGGCCTCGCCGATGGCGAGAAGCACTCCTACCGCGAGGTCGGCGACGAGCTCGGCGTCACCGCAGAGGCTGCTCGCCGTCTCGTGAAGCGGGCCATGGCCACGGTGCGCGACAACGCACTGGCCACCGCCGACGCCTCCTGAGCCCCACGGGCTCCGGCCCCAACCCTTTTGCACCGTGACCCCTCCGGCCACCAACCTGTCGGCCGTGGAGTGGTCCCCCTCGTCCTGGCGCCGGTTCCCGGCGGTGCAGCAACCGGTCTGGCCCGATGCCGACGCGCTCGGCGAGGTCTTCTCGACCCTGTCGACCCTCCCTCCGCTCGTGTTCGCCGGCGAGGCTCGCAGCCTCACGGCCGATCTGGCCAAGGTCTCGCGCGGCGAGGCGTTCCTGCTGCAGGCCGGTGACTGCGCCGAATCGTTCGACGCGTTCTCGGCCGATGCCATCCGCGACAAGTTGAAGGTCATCCTCCAGATGGCCGTCGTGCTGATGTACTCATCGGGCGTG
>CAYVUO010000153.1:3807-5095 GCA_964454715.1 uncultured Bifidobacterium sp.
CCGGTGGTGAAGGTCGGTCGCATGGCCGGTCAGTTCGCCAAGCCGCGATCGTCGGACAGCGAGACCGTCGACGGCGTGTCGCTCCCCTCGTTCCGCGGCCACATGGTCAACGACATCGCGTTCGAGAGCGAGGCGCGCGTTCCCGATCCGAAGCGCCTGCTCACCGCCTACAACCAGAGCGCGTCGACCCTCAACCTCGTTCGCGCCTTCACCAAGGGCGGATTCGCCGACCTCTCACGCGTGCACGCGTGGAACCAGGAGTTCGTGGCGTCGAGCGCTGAGGGCCGTCGCTACGACGAGGTCGCCTCGGGCATCGAGAGCGCATTGCAGTTCATGCGCGCATGCGGCATCGACTCGTTCTCCAACCCCCAGTTGCACACCGTCGACGTGTCGACGAGCCACGAAGCGCTCATCCTCGAGTACGAGGAGGCGCTCACCCGTCGCGATTCGCTCACCGGCGACTGGTACGACTGCTCGGCCCACATGCTCTGGATCGGTGAGCGCACTCGCCAGGTCGACGGCGCTCACGTGCACTTCCTGTCTGGCGTGCGCAATCCGCTCGGCTGCAAGGTCGGCGCGGATGCCGCCATCGACGACGTGCTCGCTCTGTGCGAGGCCCTCGACCCCGATCGCACCCCGGGTCGCCTCACGCTCATCACCCGCATGGGTGCCGACCGCATCGGCGAGGCGCTGCCGCCACTGCTCGAGGCCGTGCGCGATGCCGGCCATCCCGTGGTCTGGGCGTGCGATCCGATGCACGCCAACACCTTCACCGCTCCCTCGGGACGCAAGACCCGCCACTTCGACGCCGTGCTGGCCGAGATCGCCGGATTCTTCGCCGCCCATCGAGCCGTGGGTACCTGGCCCGGTGGAGTGCACATCGAACTCACCGGAGACGACGTCACCGAATGCCTTGGCGGCGCCGAGGAGATCCTCGACGCCGATCTGGGCACTCGCTACGAGACGATGTGCGATCCGCGCCTCAACGCCCGCCAGTCGCTCGACCTCGCCTTCCGGGTCACCGAGCTCCTGCGAAGCTGACGGCAACCGGTCGGCTACTCGAGCACCTCGACGAACTTCTCGAGCTGCCTGAGGTTGCGACATTCGTAGGTGCCGTCGCAGTGTGCGGCGTACTCACCCACGATCGAATCGCCGGTGTCCCAATAGGCGCGTGGTTCGGGATTGAGCCAGTAGACGTGTCGCGCCTTCTTGCTCATCTCGCGCACCACCCAGGATTGGGACGCGTGGTAGTTGTTGCGAGCATCGCCGAGGATCAGCACGGTGGTCT
>CAYVUO010000154.1:0-5068 GCA_964454715.1 uncultured Bifidobacterium sp.
TCCCTCACACGGCCGGCGGCCTGAAGGGGCGCACGTTACCGGACGGTAGATTCCGGCATCCATCCCGCAGTGGGTGTCCTAGCGTGGGTTCGTGACCACCCGCCCCGTCGATCGATCCCGAGCCTGGCCCGATGCCGTCGAGGCCCGCCTGGCGATCGAGCGGGCCGAGGCGGTCGCCCACTGGCCCGACGCCCTCGACCTCTCCGATCCCGCCGCTCGTGACGCGCTCGCGGCTGAGATCGACCGTCCGGGATCGACCGCACGGCAACGGGCGGTGGTGTCGGTGGGGGAGTTGGTGCGCTTCGGTGACCTCCCCGCTTCGCTGCGTGCGATCCGCCGACTCCTCGCCCCCGACGGCGTGCTCGTCGCGGTCGAACCGGTCGTGCCCCCTCGCGCCCTCTCGACGGTCTTGACCGCAGCATGGGGTACTGCACGATCGGTGCGCGGATTCCATCTCGGACGCGATCTCCCTGCGGCCCTGCGAGCGACAGGATTCGATCTCGACGACATCGCTCGCTCCGTCGTGCGCACCCGCATGGTGCCCCTTCGCAATCTCGTCAGCGTCGTCGCTCGTCCGAGTGTCGACCGCGATCCCACTTCCCTCGGAGGTTGACCATGGCCGGACCACTCGCACTCGTCGGCGGCGGCGAGTTCACCGAAGGGTGCACCTTCGATGCGGAACTGCTCGCGTCGGTCGGTGCGACCGAGGTCGCGCTCCTCGCCACCGGATGGGCGTACGAGAATCCGAAGCGTGCGGTCGCAGCGGCCACCGAGTGGTTCGCAGCGACGGGCGTGGGCGTTCGTGAGGTTCCCGTGTACTCGCGCATCGACGGTCTCGATGTCGACAACCTCGCCGCCGTTCGCACTGCGAAGGCGATCTACCTCACTGGTGTCTCGGCGATGCATCTGCGGTCGGTGCTCAAGGATTCACCCTTGCTCGACGCGTTGCTCGAGGCGTGGTCGAACGGCGCCGCACTGATCGGTAGCGGCGCTGGAGCCGATGTGTTGTGCGATCCGATGGTCG
The DNA here is from genome assembly GCA_964454715.1 of uncultured Bifidobacterium sp. GTDB lineage: Bacteria > Actinomycetota > Acidimicrobiia > Acidimicrobiales > Acidimicrobilacustridaceae > Acidimicrobilacustris. The sequence goes on from CAYVUO010000154.1 coordinate 1,025, forward strand.
ATACGCGTGGTGGTGCCTTCACCGTCGGTCTCGGCGTGCTTCCGGGCGTCGCAGTGATCCCGCGCAGTGATCAGTGGTCGCCCGACAAGGTGCGACGCACCATCGATCTCGCGTCGGCGTCGGTGCTGCTCGTCGAACTCCCCGAACGCACCGCGATCGTGCTCGACCCGGGCGCGTCGAGCTGGCGTCAGGCCGGTGCAGGGCGCGTCGTGGTGCACCGCGCCGGCGCGATCGCGGACCTCGCGGACCTGCCCGTTCCCACGGCCTGAGGGCGCGGAGCGCCCCGCATCACTTGGCGGCGGCAGTCGTCGTGGTCGTCGGCGTGGCCGAGATGAGATCGACCACGAACACGAGCGTCTCGTTCGGAGCGATCGAACCCTGACCCTTCGATCCGTACCCCAGATCGGGCGGGATCACCAGGAGTCGTTCACCGCCGGGCTGCATGCCCACGAGACCCTGGGTCCAACCGGCGATCACTCCATTGAGCGGGAAGGTCGCCGGCTGGCCGCCCCGACCCCATGACGAGTCGAAGATCTTGCCGGTGGAGCACGACACGCCGATGTACTGCACCGTCACGGTGTCGGTCGCGACGACAGGTGTGCCGGAACCCTGCTTGAGGTTCACGACCTGCAGCGACGTGGGCGGCGGACCGACCGGCACGTCGACATTCGGCGCACCGGCGGGAAGGGGGTCGGCCAGCGGCACGCACGGCTTGCCCGCGGCCGATGCGATGGTCGACGTCGTGCTCTGAGCGGCGGTCGTCGAGGTCGACGTCGACGCAGTCGTCGTCGAGTCGGAACCCGGCTCGCTCAGTGCGATGAAGACGCCACTCACGATCAGCACTGCGACCACGGCGAACACCGTGCGCAGCACGACGCGCCGACGACGGGCCTTCGCCGCGATCGCCCGTTCTGCCGCTGCCCGAGCCTGATGCCCGGCCTTCTGTCGTTCCCGCTTGTCGGTTCCCATCGGCGCAGGACGCTAGCAATCACCGAGGGGTGGGCCGCAGTCGGTCAGCGGGAGATGGCCGAGGTGCGTTCGATCGTGATCGACGTGATGGTCACCGGCTGCACCGGCAGGCCGCTGCTGCTGGCGAGTGAGTTGATCGTGCCGAGCGTGGGCTCACCATCGAGCATGATGCCGAACCCGGTGATGTCGAGGGGCAGGTTGGCGGCGAGGTCGCGCGTGGCGAACACCAACTGACCGCCGACACCCCCCGAACGCGCCGCTGGAGCCATCGCGATCGCTCCCGGCGTCGGGATCGAACCCTTGGCCGGCGCCTCGGACGGGATCGCGAATCCTGGCTGCCCGGAGCCGCCGCTGAACAGCATGCCGACGGAGAACGACTGACGATCGGTGACGTTCGTGATCGGCTGCCCGTCGTAGTAGTGGTAGAGCGCGAGCACGTAGAACGTGTTGACGGTCTGCGGAGCGACGCCCGGATTGAGCTGCTCGACGATCGTGCCGACCGAGGTGGCGATCGTGGCCCGGTAGAAGTAACCGGTGTCGATGCACATCGGTGGCGCTGCACCGAAGGAGGTGGTGCGTGGTGACGATCCGTCGGGTGCAGGGCACGGCGGCGCGCCATCGATCGTGGCGCCCACTGGCGCGGGAGTCGGAGTGACGCCATTGGCGGGCAACTGCGATGCGGTGGTCGACGTCGTCGTCGTGGTGGACGACGACGACGATTGCTCGAACGGCCCGATGAACACGACGGGACGCTCCAGGGGCGGGATCACCGCGCGCAGGCCGTAGCGGGCGTCGAGGTCCGCGGGGATCCGCAGGTTCAGGATGCCGATCAGCCGGTTGATGGCGCCGGTCGACACGGCGCCGGCCATGATCCGGCGCTGACGGCGGGTGCGGTCCGCTCGAGCTTGCGAGGCGCGGCGGACCCGATCGCGTTCGGCCTCGCGGCGACGTCGGTCCCTCTGGTTGGCCATGGGCGGCGAGCCTAGGAGTGATTCGGGTCGCGGTCCGAACGCCCGGTAGCGTTGCCAGCCGTGGCTCTGTACGTCCAGAAGTTCGGCGGCACCTCCGTGGGCACGCCCGATCGCATGCGCGCCGTGGCCGATCACGTCGTGCGCACGGTCAAGCGCGGCCATCAGGTCGTCGTCGTGATCTCGGCGATGGGCAAGGAGACCGACGATCTGCTCCGCATCGCGTCCGAGGTGAGCGATACCCGTCCCGGTCGGGAGATGGACATGCTCATCACCTCCGGTGAGCGCAAGGCCATGGCCCTGCTGTGCATGGCGATCGCCGACCTCGGTGTGGTCGCCGAGTCGTTCACCGGGGCCCAGGCCGGGTTCCTCACCGACTCCACCTTCCGCAACGCGAAGATCGTCGACGTTCGCCCCGATCGGGTGCGCGCTGCGCTGGCCGCCGGACACGTCGCCGTCATCGGTGGCGCGCAGGGCGTGTCGCCCGAGGGTGACGAGACCTTCCTCGGTCGTGGCGGCTCCGACACCACCGCTGTCGCGATCGCACACGCGCTCGGTGCCGATTCCTGCGAGCTCTACACCGATGTCACCGGTGTGTTCACCACCGATCCCCGCATCGTCGCCGATGCACGCCGCATGGAGCGCATCAGCTTCGACGAACTGCTCGAGATGACGGCCAACGGATGTCCGAAGCCGGCCATGCGTTGTGTCGAGTACGCCCGCACCCACAACGTCGATCTGCACGTCCGTTCGGCGTTCACCTGGGAACCGGGCACCATCGTCACCAAGGAGGACGACACCATGGAACAGGCAATCGTCTCGGCCGTCGTGCACGACGCCGACGAGGCCAAGGTCACGATCGCCGGTGTCGCCGATCGTCCCGGCATCGCCGCGAAGGTGTTCCGCGCACTCGCCGACTCCGACATCAACGTCGACCTCATCGTGCAGAACACCTCCGATCATGGCGTCACCGACATCTCCTTCACGGTGCCGAAGGGCGAATTGGCCACGGCGTTGTCGATCTGCGATCAGCGCGCCGGTGAGATCGGCGCCTCGCACGTGACGAGTGATTCCGACATCGCCCGCGTCAGTGTCGTCGGTGCCGGCATGAAGTCGCACCCGGGCGTGGCGGCCACGGTCTTCGAGACCCTCGCCGCCAATGACATCAACATCGAGATGATCGCCACGAGCGCCATCCGGGTGAGCTGCGTCGTGGCCGAGGGCGACGTCGAGCGAGCCGTGCAGGTGCTCCACGACCAGTTCCGCCTCGCCGACGGCCCCGTCTACATCGACTGATCCCGTTGCCGGGGCCCCATCCGGGTCCATGGAATCGGCTTCGGGATCCAGCGGGCCCGACCACTACGCTCCTTGCCCCTATGCGCATCGGAATCGTGGGAGCGACGGGTCAGGTCGGCGGCGTCATGCGCGCCGTGTTGGCCGAGCGTCAGTTCCCTGTCACCCAGCTCCGTCTCTTCGCCTCCGCCCGTTCGGCCGGCCGTCGTCTCCCATGGGGTGATGGCGAGGTCGAGATCGAGGACGCCTCGACCGCCGACTACCGCGGTCTCGACATCGTGCTGTTCTCGGCCGGCGGGGGCACCTCGCTCGAGCTCGCGCCGAGGGTCGCCGAGGCCGGTGCGATCGTCGTCGACAACTCCTCGGCCTGGCGCATGGATCCCGACGTGCCGCTCGTGGTGCCCGAGGTCAATGCGCATGCGCTCGATCACATCCGCAAGAACATCGTCGCCAATCCCAATTGCACGACGATGGTCGCGATGCCGGTGCTCAAGCCGCTCGACCTCGAGGCTGGGCTCGAAGCGCTCACCATCACCACGTTCCAGGCCGTCTCGGGGGCCGGACTCGCCGGCACCGCCGAGCTCGACGAGCAGGTGCGCAAGGTCGGCGATGGCGCCAGCGCGCTCACGATGTCGGGCACGGCGGTCGAGTTCCCGCCGGCGTCGAAGTTCCCGACCTCGATCGCCTACAACGTCATCCCGTTCGCCGGGAAGCTCGTCGACGACGGTCTCGGTGAGACCGACGAGGAGCAGAAGCTGCGCAACGAGAGTCGCAAGATCCTCGAACTGCCGACGTTGAAGGTGACGGCGACGTG
>CAYVUO010000155.1:0-5067 GCA_964454715.1 uncultured Bifidobacterium sp.
CTTCTATTGCGACACGCTGCTGCCCGGGGTGCACGGGCTCGAGGCGGCGGTGACTGCAGGGTTCGAGGATCTCTACGCCATCGCCAACGAAGCGTTGTGACCACATGATCGATCTGCTGGCCTCCATCCCGAGTCCCTCATCGAACCGGCTCGGCCCGTTCCACATGTACGGGCTGATGATCGCCCTCGGCGTTCTCGCCGCCGTCGAACTCGGTCGCAAACGTTGGCGCGATCGCGGTGGGAATCCCGACGACGTCTACGCCATCGCCTTCCTCGCCGTTCCCGCCGGGCTGATCGGCGCGCGCCTGTACCACGTGGCCACCGATTGGCGTTCGTACGAAGGACGATGGCTGGACGCGTTCAAGATCTGGCAGGGGGGTCTCGGTATTCCCGGCGGTGTCGCCCTCGGCATCGCAGTGGGCGTGTGGGTGGCGCACCGGAGGGGTTGGCGACTGTCGGTCGGCCTTGACGCGCTCATTCCCGGCATTCCCCTCGCCCAGGCCATCGGTCGTCTGGGGAACTGGTGGAATCAGGAGTTGTTCGGCACGCCCACCAGCCTTCCTTGGGGCGTGCAGATCGATGTGCAGCATCGACCGCTCGAGTACATCGCCTACTCGGTCTTCCAGCCCACCTTCCTCTACGAGATGTTGTGGAACCTCGCGCTGTGCGGCCTCCTCATCACTGTCGATAGAAAACGCGTGCTTCGTCCCGGCAACATCCTTCCGCTCTACGTCCTCGGCTATTTCATCGGTCGTCTTTGGATCGAGGCACTTCGCATCGATACGGCCAGCACGATCGGTCCGTTCCGCATCAACATCTGGATGTCGATCATTGGAATTGGTGGCGCCCTCTTGGTGTTCATCACCCGGGGTGTTCGTCGGCGCGACAGCGATGTCGATGGGCCCTATCGTGACGGCCACGTGTGGTCATCCGATTCCGATCCCGATTTCAATTCCGATACGACGAAAGCAGACCAACAGTCATGAACCTCTCCGATCTGACCGCCCTCGATGGTTCGGCGCTTCCCGAGACCGATGGCAAGACGGTGCTCATCGTGAATGTCGCCTCGAAGTGCGGTCTCACCCCGCAGTACGAGGGACTCGAGCGCCTGCAGCAACGTTTCGGTGGCGACTCGTTCACCGTCCTCGGCGTGCCGTGCAATCAGTTCATGGGCCAGGAACCCGGAACCCCCGAGGAGATCGCGACGTTCTGTTCCTCGACCTACGGGGTCACCTTTCCCCTCACCGAGAAGATCGAGGTGAACGGCGAGAACCGCCATCGTCTCTATGCCGAACTGACCGCCGTGGCCGATGCCGCCGGCGAAGCGGGCGATGTCCAATGGAACTTCGAGAAGTTCCTGGTGGGCGCCGACGGCTCGGTGACCCGATTCCGTCCCACCGTCGACCCCGAGTCCGACGACATCATCGCCGCCATCGAAGCAAAGACTGTCTGACTCCGTCATGCGTCGCTCTTCCTTCTTGGCGCTCGCGCTCGCCGTCGTCGCCGGTCTCGTCGCCCTCTCCGGATGCGGATCGTCCTCGGAGAGCGGCACCAAGGGATCGATGGTGGTGGCGTCGATCGCATCGAGTACCGGTTCCGGGGCGCCCTACGGCGTGACGCAGCAGAACGGAACGGTGCTTGCCGTCGACGAATTGGCGAAAGGCTCGATCGATCTGCGTACCTATGACGACCTGTCCGATCCGCAGGCCGGTGCCGACGCGATGAAGAAGGCGCTCTCGGCGGGATCGTCGATCGTTCTCGGTCCGACGTTGACGCCGGTGGCGGTGGCGGCCGATCCGTTGGCGCAAGCGGCGGGGGTACCCGTTCTGGCCGCGACGAACGCGGCGCTCGATATGGCGTCGATCGGCAATGTGGTCTGGCGTGTTTCGCTCTCGGAGCATGCGATGGTGTCGGCATCCGTGGCGTACGTGTCGTCGAAGAAGGCAGTGAAGAACGCGGTGCTCATCTGGGAACCGGCCGACGGGTACTCGGTGGGTTCCGCTCAGGCGTTCCGTGATGCGGCCAAGGCTCACGGCGTCTCCATCACCTCCGAGAAGCAGTACGTGGACGGGTCGACATCGGTGGACTCGATCGCGACGGCGGCCATGGCCGGGTCGCCCGATGCCCTCTTCTTCGCCGTTCGTTCCGCCGTTGCCGACGACTTCCTCGTCGCCACAGCGTCGTCCAAGGCGGTTCGCGTCGGTGGCAACGGTTTCAACTCGGCGGCGGTGATCACGTCATCGGGTCCGGCCGCGAACGGCCTCATCGTTTCCGGTTCATGGAACATCAATTCGAACAACGCAATGTCGAAGCGATTCGTTGAGGCCTACACGAAGGCCAACAACGCCGCTCCTGATTCCTTCGCTGCGCAGGGCTATGCCGCGATCCAGGTGGTGCTCGCCGCCATGAAGAAGGCCAAGACGACCCAACCGGCCGACATCCAGGCTGCATTGAGCAAGATCGGCACGGTGGAAACAGTCCTCGGACCTTTCGGATTCGATGCCGACCACGAACCCACCTACTCCGCGGCCGTGCAGGTCGTCGAAGGGGGAGCGTTCACCCTCGCCTCCTGAGACGCCGAATGGGTCAATCGGGGCCCGGCCGGTAGCATGGCATCCGTTGGGGCGACCGTCGGTCGTCCGGCGGCATCCGGAGGGGTGTCGCACACCCCCCCCAGGAAAGTCAGCCGATGCCATCATTTGCCGATCTGGGCGTCTCGCCCGATCTCACCGCCGCTCTCGCGTCCCGCGGTATCACCGCCCCGTTCGCCGTCCAAGAACTGACGATCGCCGATGCCCTCGCCGGTCGTGACGTCTGCGGAAAAGCCAAGACCGGATCGGGCAAGACCCTTGCCTTCGGTCTGCCCCTGCTCGAGAAGGTCAAGGGTGCCGATCCGCGCCGGCCCCGAGCGTTGATCCTCGTTCCCACACGCGAACTGGCCACGCAGGTGCGTGACGAACTCGCACCGCTCGGTGTCGTCCGTGATGTCTCGGTCACTGCCGTGTACGGCGGGGCGAAGATGGAAGCGCAGGTCGCCGAGTTGGAGAAGGGTGTCGAGATCGTCGTGGCGACCCCTGGTCGCATGATCGACATGATCGAACGTAAGGAGATCTTCCTCGACGACATCACGCAGGTCGTGCTCGACGAAGCCGACCGCATGGCCGATATGGGATTCCTCCCGCAGGTCGAATGGATCCTCCGTCACGTTCCCGGCCAACACCAGACACTGTTGTTCTCGGCCACGCTCGACGGTGTGGTCGATACGCTCATCAAGCGGTATCAGACCGACCCGGCGATGCACGAGGTCGTCTCAGAGCAGGTCACGGTGGAGCAGATGCAACACCGTTTCCTCCAGGTGCACGACATGGACAAGGTGAAGGTCGCGGCTGCGATCATCCGCTCGTCCAATCGCACGATCGTGTTCGTCCGCACCAAACGAGCTGCCGCTCGGGTGGCCGACAACCTTCGGCGCGAGGGAGTCGATGCCGCGTCCATCCACGGTGATCTCCGTCAGAGCCAACGGGAGAAGGCGCTCAAGGACTTCAGCGACGGGAAACTGAAGGCACTCGTCGCCACCGATGTCGCGGCGCGAGGGATCCACGTCGACGAGGTCGATGTCGTCGTCCATTACGACCCGCCCGAGGATTCGAAGGCGTACTTGCATCGTTCGGGCCGCACGGCTCGTGCTGGGGCAAAGGGTGTGGTGGCCACGCTCATCCTCTGGAACGAGGAACTCGAAGTGAAACGTCTGCTCAAGCGTCGCAAGCTCGATCAGCCGATCGTCGAGGTGTTCTCGAACGACAAGCGTCTCGCCGATCTCGCTGCGTGGGATCCACGAGCGGACGCGCCTTCCCGCTGAACGTGTCCGATCTCGGTCGGGAGTACGAAACCTCGCTCGACCCGGTCCGTCGCCGTCGTGACGGCGTTCATTACACGCCGAGCGCAGTTGCCGAGGAACTCGTGGCGCAGGCGTTCGCTCCGCATCGCTCGGCCATCGCCTCGTCGCAACCGTTCCTCGTGTGCGATCCCACCTGTGGTGCGGGAGCATTTCTCCTCGCCGCGGCCGATGCGATGGTGGCCGGGGGTCGATCTCCCGAATCGGCGTTGGCCAGCTTGCGGGGGATGGACATCGATCCTGCCGCGCTCGCGCTCGCCCGACGGGCACTCACCGAGTGGGCCGATGCCCATGGTTGTCCCATGACGCCGGAAGGGCTGGACCTGCGCATGGGTGATGCCCTCAACGACGACTGGCCCGAGGATGGTCGACTCGATGCCGTGGTGGGCAACCCGCCGTTCGGCGGTCAGTTGGCCGGGGCCACGGTTCGTTCGCATGTCGCAGTCGAGGGCGCGACACGGATCCTCGGTCGACCGGCGGGGTATGCCGATACGGCCGGAGTGTTGTTGGTGCGCGCGCTGTCTGCGGTGCGACCGGGCGGGTCGGTCGTGTTCGTGCAACCGTTGTCGGTGCTGGGGTCGCGTGATGCTGCGCCGGTGCGGGAACTTGTGGGTGATGCGCTCGAGTCGATATGGATCCCCGATCGACATCTGTTCGATGCCGCGGTGAGCGTGTGCGCACCGATCGTGCGCACGCCGAAGTCGAGTGGTCGCGCCAACGTGTCGAAGCCGACGAACTGGACGGAACTGGCTGCCGATGCCATCGGAGTACCTCGAGTCGAAGTACGAGGCGACCCGCTCTCGACACTCGCGCAGTGCACTGCGGGCTTCCGGCAGGAGTTCTACGAGATCGCCGCCGCCGTGCGCGACGCGACCTCCGACGACGATTCGGAACTCAGCCGTTTCCCTCGTCTCCTCACCGTGGGTCTGATCGATCCGGCACGATCGCTCTGGGGTGAACGCGATGCGAAGGTGGCGGGCACGGTGTACCGGCGACCGGTGGTCGATCTCTCGTCGCTCTCGGCGACGACGTCTCCGAAGGTGATGAGCGTTCTCCCGCTTCGAACTCGGCCCAAGATCCTCGTCGCCACCCAGACCCGCGTGATCGAAGCGGTGGCCGATCACGACGGCACGATGTGGCCCTCGGTGCCGGTGCTCTCGGGAGCGGACGTG
>CAYVUO010000156.1:0-5021 GCA_964454715.1 uncultured Bifidobacterium sp.
AGCCCGCGGGTGACAGCACGCATGTCACCGTCACCACCGACCTCACCGTCACCGGCAAGGTGGCGCAGTTCGGTCGTGGCGTGCTCGCCGATGTCAGCGCCAAGTTGCTCGACCAGTTCGTCGACAACCTCGAGCAGACCGTGCTCACCGATTCGAGCGTCGCGGCGGCACCGGCTCCGACTGCGGCCGCGCCCGCCACCGACGCAGCGCCCGCCGCCGATGAGCCTCCGGTCGTGCGCCGCATCGACCAGCCCGAGCCCGAGGCCATCGACCTGCTCGACTCGGCCGGTTCGTCGGTGCTGAAGCGGGCCGTGCCCGTGCTCGGCGTCGCCATCGTCGGTCTCCTCGTCTGGCGTCTGCTCCGTCGACGGAAGTGACCCGAGTGGTCGACGATCGACCGCGAGTCGCCGAACTGCTCGGCCGAGAGCCGCGTGGTGACTTCGTCGTCGTCGTGCGTCGGGCCGACGGGGATCCCGCCGTGCTGCGCAACGAACCATTGCTCGACGACGGTACGCCGATGCCCACCACCTTCTGGTTGTGCGATCCGGCTCTGCGCTCCGCGATCGGCACGGTCGAATCGTCGGGAGGCATCGACCTCGTCGAGGCCGAGCTCGGTCTCGATGTGCTCGATGTCGTGCACGCGGCCTATGCCGCCGATCGCGACCAACTCGTCCCCGACGGACACGACGGTCCCGTTCCGAGCGGCGGTGTGGGTGGAACTCGTCGAGGCGTGAAGTGCCTGCACGCGCACTACGCGAACTGGCTCGCCGGCGCCGACGACCCCGTCGGGGCATGGACCCACGAGCGCCTCGTGGAGTCGGGTCTCCTTCCCGCTGACGCGCCAGCACGGGTGCAGCGTTGAGCACGGTCGCGGCCATCGATTGCGGCACCAACTCGGTGCGGTTGCTCGTCTCGCGGGACGGACGCCCACTCGAACGCATCAATCGCATCACTCGTCTCGGCAAGGGGGTCGATGCGACGGGTCGACTCGACCCCGACGCGATCGCCCGCACCATCGATGCGCTGCGCGAGTACCGCTCGGTGATCGATCGACATGGCGTCGAAGCCATCCGCATGACCTGCACGTCGGCGTCGCGAGACGCCGCCAATCGTGACGAGTTCTTCGCGGCTGTGCGCGACACCGTCGGCATCGAGCCCGAACTCATCTCCGGCGAGGAGGAGGGCGAACTGTCGTTCCGGGGCGCAACATCCGATCTGGATCCAGTGGCGGGCCCGTTCCTCGTCTGCGACATCGGCGGCGGATCGACCGAATTCATCCTGGGCACGACCGAGATCGAGGCATCGATCTCGGTCGACATCGGTTGTGTGCGCATCACCGAGGCCTGGTTGCATCACGACCCCCCGTTGCCGGAGGAGCTCTCGCAGGCCCTCTCGGTGATCGACATCCATCTCGACGATGTGGAGCGGGCGCTTCCGGGCCTGCGCGACGCCCGTACGTTCGTCGGGCTCGCCGGCACCATCACCAATGTCGCCGCCGTCGAACAGGGACTGCCCGGCTACGACCCCGATCGCATCCACCACTTCGTCCTCACGAAGGAAGCGATTGAGGACGTCTTCCGCACCCTCGCCACCGAATCGGTGGCCGAACGCATGGAGAACCCCGGCCTCGAGCCGGCCCGGGCCGACGTGATCGTCGGTGGCCTGTGCGTGCTGGTCTCGATCATGCGTCGATTCGGACTCACCGAATGCCTCGTGAGCGAGGCCGACATCCTCGACGGGCTTGCGGCGTCGGTGGCCGGGCGATGACGACCCTGTTCGGACGGCGCGTGTTGCTGCGTGCCCTCGAGCCGACCGATTTCAACGCCTGGCGCGACGTGCGTCGCCGAAATCACGAATGGCTCACCAAATGGGAACCGACCCGACCACCGGGCGCTCCCGACGTCGTCGAGGATCGCGACGCATTCGCGGTTCGGTGCAGTGCGCGCCAGCGCGAACGCCAACTCGGCACGGGCTACGGCTTCGGGATCTTCGTCGACGGAGAGTTCAGCGGCGAGATCAACCTCTCCTCGGTGCTCCGCGGACCCTTCCAGAGCGGCTACGTCGGTTATTGGATCGATGAGGCGCAGGCCGGCAACGGCTACATGCCCGAGGCCGTCGTCGTGCTCACCCAGTACGCGTTCGACGACTTGCACCTCCATCGCCTGCAGATCGCGATTATCCCGCGCAATGCGTCGAGCCGCCGGGTGGTCGAGAAGCTCGCATATCGCGAGGAGGGGATCGCCGAGCGGTATCTCGAGATCAATGGCGAGTGGGAGGACCACGTCCGCTACGCCATCACGTCCGAGGAATGGGAACGGCGACGCGATGAACTCGTGGGAGCATGGCTCTCGTGAGCGACGCGACGCTGCCGTTGAACGCAGGGCCACTCGTCGCCTTCCGCTATCGCAACTTCCGCATCATGTGGACGGCATCGCTGCTGTCGAGCAGTGGTTCCTGGTTGCAGATGATCGCGGTGCCCTACGTGATCTACTCGATCACCGGTAGTGGCGCATGGCTGGGCTTCGCCGGGTTCCTCGGTTACGCGCCGATGGTGATCACCGGGCCGTACGCCGGATCGGTGGCCGACCGATTCGATCGTCGCAAGGTGCTCATCTGGGGCGGGCTCGTGCAGGCCGGTGTGACCCTGCTGCTGTGGCTGGTCTGGATCGCCGGTGATCGCCACATCGGAGTCTTCCTCGCACTGCTCACGGCCGGTTCGCTCGTGGGCGGGTTCACGGTTGCCGCGTGGCAATCGTTCGTCACCGAGCTGGTGCCACGTGAGCATCTCCTCAACGCCGTCACCCTGAACTCGACGCAATTCAACGCTGCGCGGGCGGTCGGTCCTGCCTTCGGTGGAGTGGTGCTGGCGACGCTCGGGGTGAGTTGGTGCTTCTTCTTCAACGCGCTGTCGTTCCTGCTCATGGTGTGCGGTCTTCTCGTGATCCACGTCGCCCAGCGTGACCGGCCGTCCGACATCGGACCGCCTCACCCACTGCGTGAGATGCGCGAAGCGCTGCGCTACGTGCGCACCATGCCGGGCATCGTCACTTGTCTGATCGTCGTAACGATCCTCGGTCTCATCGCCGGACCGTTGTTCAACCTCATCGTCGTGTTCGCCGACGGCTACGGGGTTGGTGGCGGCGCCTACGGCCTGCTCGCTGCCTGTCTGGGCATCGGAGCCGTGGCGGTGTCACCGATCGTCGCTGGTCGCGGATCGGTGGTGCGCCGCAGCACGTTGCTGTCGACGGCGATGGTGCTCTACGGAATGGCGCTGGTGGGGCTCGGCCTCGCCGCGCACGTGCAACTCGCGGCGGTGTGCCTCCTGTGCGCCGGCGCTGGGTATCTGGGCATGACGGCGAGCCTCAACACCGCCGTGCAGCTGCAGGTCCGTGAGGACATGCGCGGCCGCACGATGGCCCTCTACCTGATGGTGCTCACCGCCGCGGTGCCGATCGGTGCGCAGATCCAGGGCTGGTGCGTCGACCTCGTCGGTGTGCACTGGACGGTCGGCGTGGCGGGAGCGCTCTTCGTCCTTGCGTGGTTCGTCCTCCGATTCGTGCTCGGTCGGCTCGCCACGATCGATCTGGTCGATCACGAGTTCGGCCCTGAGGATGAACTGCACATCGCCGAGGCCGAATCGACCGAAGCGGCGATCGACCCGATCTAGTCGTCGTCGAATCGATCGCCGTCCTCATCGATCCGTCCCAGATGGGCGCGGCCATCGACACAGTTTTCGAGTGCCGGGCACCAACGGCAACCGAAACCCGGGCGCGTGACCGGTGCGCGTGTGCCGACATCGAGTTGGTGCAACTTGCGGATCCCGTCGGCGGTGCGAGCCACGGCGGCAGTGAGCACCCCCTCGGTGATGGCCTCGGCCTGAGCGGTTCCGGAGTCGAGGTAGTAGGTGGCCGCGAGGCGCGGCGGAGTGCCGATGCGGATGGCCTCGAGCAGTGCGTAGAGCCGCAAGTCGTCGAGGTGGTTCGGTGAGTGCGAACCGGTCTTGAAGTCGATGATGACCTTGCCCGCCACTCGTCCGTCGGCCCGACCGAGGGTGAGATCGGAGCGGCCGGACAGGACGATGCGGTGGTCGAGCAGTTCGACTCGCATTCGTGATTCGGTGACCGGCGACCAGTTGGCTCGAAGTGGAGGGAAGCACTCGAGGAACGTGGCGACGCGCTCATTGGCGAATGCCCGCACCTCGGCTCGCTCGCTCTCGGAACAGGTGGCGAGCCAGGCCGAGATCGAATCGTCGGAGCGTTCGAGACGGTCGAGCGCGGCATCGACGAGTTCGAGTGCGATCGGACGACGGCGGGAATGCATCGAGAGTTCGATCGCCTTGTGGGCCACGGTGCCGCGAGCGAGGGGAGGGGTCCATTCGAAGGGCTTCGAACGCTCGGCGAGGTGCCGGAGCTCGCAGCCATGCACCATCGAGAGGTCGTGCTTGTTGACGAACATCGGCTGGGCCGGATCGAGTTCGTCGAGCAGATCGGCGAGGGAACCCTCCAGCGCGGCGCGCAGCGTGTGGCGCAGATCGGTGGGGAACTCGGGCCGCTCGTCGCGGGCGGCACCGAGCAGCTCGAGCACCTCCTGCTGGGCCGGGTTGAGTTCGGGCTCGAGCTCGGTCACACGGCGATGGTAGGGATCGGCCGGCCGTGTGCGACGCCACGACGTCCACTCGGCACTGTCACAGGCCTCGGGCACCATGGCGACATGCCCGCTCCCTCGCTCCGCTTCGCCGCCGCCGCTCGTGCGCTCGGCGAGGCGGCGCGCTCGCTCGGGCTCCTCGTTCCCGGGTTCCGCAGTCCGCCTCGCCTGCCCGATGTCGACCGCACGCTGCGCCGTGGCGGCCCCGACGGCGATGAGGTCGTGGTCGCTGTTCGGCTGGCCGGCCGGCCGTGGGTGTCGGTGCTGGCCGACATGGTCGAAGGGGTCGTGGTGGCCAATCGCCTCACCGGGGCTGCGGCCGGGGCCGCGCGCACCCGTCTGTGGTCCGCGGTCGAGGCTGAGGCCGCGCCCGAGCC
>CAYVUO010000157.1:0-518 GCA_964454715.1 uncultured Bifidobacterium sp.
AGGGGCGAGGAGCCCGTCACCTATTCCGAGGCGGGCTGAGCAGTCGACCTCGGCGAGGCATCCGAGGCGTCGGCCCGCTAGGGTCACGACTCCGAAACCGCACACGGCGGCCGGTGCGACCGGCCCCCAGCACCTCTCTGGAGACCAACCATGCCCGTCCCCACCCCCGCTGAACTCGGTCCCCTCGCCGGCCTCGCCGGCACCTGGGAGGGCGATCAGGGAATCGACATCTCCTACCACCACGCCGAGGGTGAGATCGTCGAGACCCCGTACCGCGAGAAGGTCGAACTCAAGCCGTTCGGCCCCGTCGACAACGGTGTGCAGACCCTCTTCGGTCTCGACTACCGCATGGCCGCCTACAAGCAGGGTGAGGACGAGCCGTTCCACACCGAGGTCGGCTACTGGCTGTGGGACGCCGCCAACGGACAGTTCATGCGTTCCTTCATGGTGCCGCGTGGCCAGGTCGTGATCGCCGGTGGCGATGCCAAGGCCGACTCGAAGGTCATCGAGCTGAAGGC
>CAYVUO010000157.1:528-5002 GCA_964454715.1 uncultured Bifidobacterium sp.
GGGACCAACTCGTTCTTCCAGTCGAACCTGCTCGGTGGGTTCGACCCGTCGACCGTGTCCTCGGCCTCGTGCCCGGCGGTGGTGCGGGTCCAGGAGAACCAGTGGTACGACATGTACCACGGCTCGAACACCTACGGCGTGCTCTCGAACAAGCACCTCGAGGCCAACGCCTTCACCCCGTCGTACACCTGCACCATCACCATCGGCGATGGTGAGTGGAGCTACGACGAGACCACCACCTACGAGGTCAAGGCCAAGGGTCTGACGATCGCCCACCGCGACCGCAACACCCTCAAGAAGGTCGGCTGAGCCCAGCGCTCACCAGCACTGCAGTACTGCGAGGGCCCCGCTCCGGCGGGGCCCTCGTCGTTGTCGGTTCGGGCGCTGCGCGACGTCGGCTCAGCGTGGTTCGAGCACGACGAGGGGGATGACCCGCGTCGTCTTGTCCTGGTAGCCGCCGTAGTGGGGCTTGTACGCCATGATGCGGCGCCAGAGCTCCTTGCGTTCCTCACCCTCGGCGACCCGCGCCCGCATCGGCGCTGCAGGGGCGCGACCGGTGCGCACCATCACGTCGGGTTGCGCGACGAGGTTGAGGTACCACGCGGGGTGAGCGGGGTCACCGCCACGCGACGCCACGATCACGTAGCCATCTCCGACCTGCACCGGTGAGGTGAGCAACGACGTGCGCGGCTCGCCCGAACGTCGTCCGATGGTCGTGAGTTCGACCACGGGCATTCCGTAGAGATGCCAACCGAGGCGACCACCGGTGAGCCGGATGGTGCCGCCATGCACCTCGTTCATGACCTTCATCTGGACGTCGCCTGCCATGCGCACGACGCTACGGCCCGCGACGCGGCCTTCGCCTCGCGGTCGGCGAGGTACTCGCAGAAGGCGTCGTAGGCGCGGGGTCCGTAGACGGTGCCCGGTCCGCCGTTCATGAGGAAGGTGACGCCGATCGCCTCGGCGACCTCCTCACGAGTCGCGCCCGCAGCAGCTGCACCACGGGCGTGCGTGGCGATGCAGCCGTCGCACCGATGTGAGATTCCCATCACCAGCGCGAGCAGTTCCTTGGTCTTCACATCGAGAACTCCAGGCGCCATGGCTGCCTTGTTGAGTTCGACGAACCCGGCGTAGACGTCGGGGATCATCTGCCGCAGTTCACGGCCCTCGAGTGCGAGCGGGCGGAGGACGTCCTTGCCATGCGTGTGCTCGGTCATCGCGCCATCTCCTCGGTCATGGTCGTCGAGCGACCATCTGCACCACACAGGCGTCGCCCGTGTGTCCGGTTCCCTCGATGACCGAACGTTCGGTCTCGATCGCGATCTCGAACTCGAGACCCTCGAGCTCGGATCGGAGCGCGTCGAGCGACATCATCAACTCGGCCACGGGAGGTCCTCCAGTGCCACGACCCAACTGTTCGGGCCGATACGCCTCGAGCACGAAGCGTCCGCCGGGACGCAACGCCGCGACCACTCGACGATGGAGATCACGACGCACTGGCGGGGGCATGTGGGCGAAGATCGAGACGATCAAGTCCCAGCGTTCGACACCGAGGTCGAAGTCCGCGGCATCGGCCACGCGAGCCATCACCTCGACTCCACGCGATCCGGCGAGAGCCGTGGTCTTGCGCACACCGGCCTCGGTGAGATCGAACGATTCGACGTTCCATCCAAGGGTCGCGAGGTGAACGGCATTGCGGCCCTCGCCTTCGGCGATGCAGAGCGCATCGCCGAAGGGAAGCGTCATCACCAGTTCGCGCAGGAAGTCATTGGGTTCGACCCCGAACACGTACTCGTCGGCGCCGTAGCGCTCCTCCCACGTGCCACGCGGCGTCTGCATCACGCAACCTTGCCGGGTCCGCCGTCGGTGGCGGCGAAGTCGAGTCCTCGTGCTGACCAGTCGAGCATGCCGCCGGTCATGTTGACCGCGTCGAGGCCCTTCGAGAGCAACCAGTTGGTGACCTTGCCCGATCGATTGCCGCTTCGGCAGACCACGGTGATGGTGCGGTCGCTGGGGAGTTCTGCGAGTCGATCCGGCAATTGGGCCATTGCAATGTGCATCGCGCCGGCGATGTGACCGTCGTTCCATTCCTCGAGCTCACGCACGTCGAGGAGGTAGGCAGAGGCGACGTCCACCTGGTCGACGGTGACGGCGGGAAGGTTGGCGGGGATCGTGCTCGTCGACCACGCCGTGTAGCCACCGATGAGATCGGAGACATCGGTGAAGCCCTTCGACCTCAGCAGACTCGAGGCGATCGCCGACCGATAGCCACCAGCGCAGTAGACGACGGTCGGGGCCGAGGGATCGAGTTCGTCGAGACCGTGCAGCATGGCCGGCAGGCTCAGCGTGCGGGCACCCGTGATCGTGCCGAGAGCCGTCTCGCCCGGGTTGCGTACGTCGATGACGACGAGATCTCGCACCGAACCCATGCGTTCGGCGAGTTGGTCGACCGACAGACGCGACAACTGTTCGACATGCTCGGGGTGAACGACGAATGCGGCGATGGGGTCGTCGAGCGCTCCGATGACGTTGTCGAAACCGATGCGGGCGAGGCGGGTGCGCGCCTCTCCCTCCGTGCCGGGTTCACAGACGAGCACGATCGGTGTGCCCGGTTCCATGACCTCACCGACGTACTCGGCGAATCGTCCACCGAGACCGACGTTGATCGAACCGCGCAGATGGCCGGTCGCGAACATGAGGTCGTCGCGCGAATCGATGACGATCGCACCACCAGCCTGATGTTCGAGCACCTGATCGAGGGTGAGTCGACGCACGTCGACGTCGTCGGCGAGGAGCGCACGTGATTCGCGGTTCTTGGTGGCGGCGAACAGGAAGTACAGCGGCGCGACCGACTGTCCTTGGGTGACGGCGTCGACGAAGTCCTCGAGCACCATCGGCTGCAGTGCGTAGTTGGTGCGGCGCTGTTCACCGATGGTGGAGATCGTCTCGGTCGACAGGTTCTTGCCGCAGGCCGAGCCTGCGCCGTGTGCAGGCAGCACCTTGGTCGAATCGGGCAATGTCAGGAGCTTGTCGTGCAGCGAGTGGTAGAGCTGCCGTGCCAGTTCACCCGCATCATGACCGACGGCCGACAGCAGATCGGGTCGACCGACATCACCGATGAACAGCGTGTCGCCCGTGAGCACACCGAACGGTTCGCCGTCGGGGCCATCGGGACGGATCACGACACAGATCGACTCGGGGGTGTGACCCGGCGTCTCGAGAACCTCGAGGTCGACGGTGCCGAGCGAGAGGTGATCGCCGTTGGCGTGCGTCTCGATCGCGAAGCCCACCCGACCGGCGGCCGCCTTGCCGTAGACGATGTCGGCGCCGGTGGCCGCGGCGAGTTCGAGATGTCCCGAGAGGAAATCGGCGTGGAAGTGCGTCTCGATGACCTTGGTGATGGTGAGACCGTTGGCCTCGGCATCGCGCAGGTACTCGCCGACGTCGCGCTGCGGGTCGACCACCACCGCTGCACCACTGTCGGTATCGCCCACCAAGTAGCTCGCGTGGGAGAGGCAGTCCAGGTAGTACTGGGTGAAGAACAGCGCCATGTCGTGCTCCTCGGGTCGGGTGTCGTCGAGTGTGGCGGGTGGGCGGGAGCCTCGCTCCCCCTTGGTTCTCAAGATACCCTATGGGGTATGTGCGGACAAGCAGCGTGCCCACCACCGAGCAGGGTGACGTGACGACCGTCGACCGCCGCGCCCATTGGGACGACCGCTACCGGTCGGTCGGCGCGCAATCCGTGAGTTGGTACGAACCACGACCACGGTTGTCGTTGGCCATGCTCGAACTCGCCGGCCTGGAGCCGGGACGGTCGGTGCTCGATGTCGGAGGCGGCGCCTCGACCTTGGCGAGCGAACTGATCACTCGCGGCATCGACGACGTCACGGTGCTCGATCTGTCTCAGGAGGCGCTCGGGATCGCGCGCGCGTCGATGACCGATCCCGCGACCGTGCAGTGGATCACTGCAGACATCACCGAGTGGTCTCCCACCCGCGCCTGGGATGTGTGGCACGACCGCGCCGTGTTCCACTTCCTCACCGAGGGGCACCAACGCGAGGCCTACCGGGCGGCGTTGTCGCGCGCCCTGTCGTCCACCGGCCTCGTCGCCGTCGCCACGTTCGCCGAGGACGGGCCCGAACAGTGCTCCGGTCTCCCCGTGGTTCGCTACTCACCCGACACGTTGTTGGCCGAACTCGACCTCGGACTGCACGAGATGGCCAGCGGCCGCGCGTTCCACACCACGCCGAGTGGCGGGGTGCAACCGTTCAGTTGGATCGTGGCGTCGCGCTGAGACTCAGCCGCCGCGCGCCATGTTGGCGAACTTGGTGTAGCGATCGAGGAACGCAAGACGCACGGTTCCCGTGGGGCCGTTTCGATGCTTGCTCACCAACAGCTCCGCCGTGCCGCGATCTGGTGAGTCTGCGTTGTAGACCTCGTCGCGATAGATGAACATCACGACGTCCGCGTCCTG
>CAYVUO010000158.1:0-4394 GCA_964454715.1 uncultured Bifidobacterium sp.
CGAGACCCATCCGATCGACGCCAACGGCAAGCGGGTCGTGATCATCGGTGGTGGCGACACCGGCGCCGACTGCCTCGGAACGGCCCACCGTCAGGGAGCGGCCTCCGTCCATCAGTTCGAGATCATGCCTCGACCCGCCGAGTCTCGTCCCAGTGAGAACCCCTGGCCGACGTGGCCGATCGTGTACCGCACTTCGTCGGCCCATGAGGAGGGTGGCGAGCGCGTCTACGCCGTCAACACCGAGGAGTTCCTCGGCGATGCTGACGGCAACCTGCGCGGCCTGCGGGCGGTCGAGGTCCGCAGCGAGATCGTCGACGGCCGACCCACGTTCGTTCCCGTCGAGGGCTCGTCGTTCGAACTCGAATGCGAACTCGTGTTCCTGGCCATGGGGTTCGTCGGACCGGAGCGTGAGGGACTGCTCGAGCAGCTCGGCGTCACGATCGACCCTCGGGGCAACGTCGCCCGCGACGATCGGTTCGCCACCGACGTCGAGGGCGTGTTCGTGGCCGGGGACATGGGCCGCGGTCAGAGCCTCATCGTCTGGGCGATCGCCGAGGGCCGTTCGGCGGCGGCGGCCGTCGACACCTGGCTGATGGGTGAGACGCTCCTACCGTCGCCCATCGCTCCCACCGCGGCGCCCCTGCGTTGAGACGCGAAGGGGCCCCGCCTCTCGGCGGGGCCCCCTGTCCGAACGCTGGTCGCGTCAGGGCTTCCAGAGCGAGATGTCGAACTTCTGCTTCGGCTGGTTGGCCAGCACGTGCGTCTTGACGATCTTGTCGGAGATGGTCTGACGCTGTGCGTCCCACAGCGGGAAGAGCCAACCGATGTAGCAGATGATGCTGTCGATGATGTGAAGGATCGTTCGGACGACACCCATGCCACCACCGATCACCTGACCGGTCTCGGCACTGACACAACGGAGTCCCATTATCGCCATGCCCGGGCTATAGCCGCGCGCCCCGACGAGGAATCCGTAGTAGAGCCACGCCAAACTCAGCGCGAGATAGACGAGAAGTCCGACGAGCGCGCCGAGCGTGTTCGAGATCGCACCGAGTACAGCGACGATGATGAAGCCGATGATCCAGAGCACGAAGATCGTCGCGAAGTCGATCAGGATGCCGAGGGCACGAGTGCCCCAGTCGGCCAACTCTCCGCTCGCGCCGCCTGCTGCTGCGCCGGAGGCCTGCTCCGGGGGGTACCACTTGCCATCGGAGGCCTGCCACCAACCGGGCCCCTGGGACATGTCACTCATGGATGATCCTCCTGATCAGTGGCGACACCCGCCGCCATTGCCGAAAAGGTAGCCGTGAGGCGCGTACGACGAGGGGATTCCCCCCATACGAGTACGTGGTGGCACGGTCAGTGGCGGGGCGGGATGCGATCGAGCCGCTCGCCCGAACCGGGCAGCGGCATCGGCGGCTGCACGGCGCCGGTGGTGGCGGCCATGCGGTCGAGCACCCACTGCTCGGCCTCCGCCCAACCATCGGCTCGGGGACCATCGACGTCGAGGTTGTAGGGCTGGGAGAACACCAGCACATGGGCCCCGGCATCTCGCAGGGCACTCACATTGTGGGGGGCGTCGTCGATGTACGCGTCGGCCCCGACGCTCGGCTTGTCGCCGAGGAAGCAGAGGTCGCGGTAGGGGATGCGATGCTCATCGAGCCATTCGACGGTGTCGGCCACAGCGACGGCGTGGCCCCAATTGGCATAGAGCCGATGGGTGATGAGCCGGATCCATGCGCCCGCATCGCTCAGTCTCCACAGGGCATCGGCGGCGCCGGCGATCGGGGGCATCGTGCGAAACATCCGGTGCTCGATGATCGCAACTCGGTGGAGTCTCTCGAACTCGCTGCGATCGAGACCCCACTCGGTGAAGTCCCATGTGGTCTGTTCGGGAAGCTCGTGCGGATCGATGCCACGCTCGTCGGCCACGACGCGACGGAACGCCTCGGCGTGATCGCCGCAGACCCCATCGAGATCGACCCCGAGGACGAATCCGTTCACGCCAGGAACTCGAGAGCGGCGTCGATGAAGCCGAAGTCCTTCGGGGTGGCGAAGTGGTCGACACCACGGAGTGTGACGAGGCGGGCGTCGGGTAGGGCGTCGAGCAGCGGATCGGCGGGGCCGGCGAAATCTCGATCGCCGAGCACCACGAGCACTGGGCAGGTGACGGCGGCGAGCATCTCGGGGGTGAGCGGAGCCGGGTTCGGTCGGCGCATCATGGCCGAGAGGGCTGCAGGATCCTGATCGGGGGCCTGCGCGAGTTGAACGAAGTAGCGCACCATCGGATCGTCGGTGTCGCCCGTACCGTCGATGGCCGAGGCGATGCGCTCACTGGCCCCATCGCGCTCGAACAGGTTGCGCCCCACCCCGGCGACGATGAGCGAGGAGAATCGGTCGGGATCCGCCACCGCGCACAGCAGCAGCGTGCGTGCCCCGAGTGAGAACCCGATGGCGTCGAGTGGGCCCACGGGCAGCCGTTCGAGCAGATCGTCCTCGAAGCGGTCGTAGGCGGCGGGATCATGCGGCTTGGGGGCGGTGCCCGAACCCAGGAGGTCGAGAAGAACGGGTTCGCGCCCGATGTCGGCCAGCAGCTCGGGCCACGCGTTGTCGCCCCAAGTGCGGGCCGCCGACGTGGCGAATCCGGGTACGAGTGCGACCGGCCGACCCATCACGACCTCCGACGGCGGAGCGCGTCAGCGGCGAGCGGGGCGAAGGTGCCGAGCGCCGTTGCGGTCCATGTGAGGGTGGCGGCATGGTCGAGAGCGCCCCGCTGCAGCGAGGCGAGCCGACCCGGATCGGTCAACAGTGAGGACAGCTCGTCGACCATCATCGGACGCGATCCGCAGAGCACACCGGAACGGCCGTTGGATACCGAGTCGCGATGTCCCGGGATGTCGGTGGCGACCGATGGCGTGCCGCACGCCGCGGCCTCGGTGAGCGTCATGCCCCAACCCTCGGCCACCGAGGTGCTCGCCACGAGCCATGCGCGCCGGTAGAGCGAGAGGAGTTCCTCGTCGCTCACGCGGCCGGCGAGACGGATCCAGGACCGGGCGTCATGGCTCTCGATGCGGGACTCGAGCGCAGGACGCTCGTAGCCCTCGCCCACGATCACGAGCTGCGCATTCGGCACGTTCCGTCGCACCTCGACCATCGTGTCGATGAGGTCGTCGAATCGCTTCGACGGCATGAGGCGGCCGACGGCGACGACGAGAGGCTCGGCGGAGCGCGGGCCCGACGGTGAGAACCTCTCGTCGATGCCCGGTGGCACGACGCTGACCCTCTTGGCGGGGAGGCCGAGGTACTCGACGATCTCGTGCTTCGAGCTCTCCGACAGGGTGATGATCGGAGTGCGTCGGTAGAGCGGTGGCGCGATCCGGTGCTCGAAGAACTTGCCAGCCTTGGCCAACCCCGGTTCGAGCACCATGTCCCACATGTCTCGGTGCACATGGTGGATCCACGTCGTGCGCGGACCGCGTACCCAGAGCGGGGTGAGGAAGGGCACACCGTTCCAGATCTCGACCACGGCGTCTCGCGGTCCGGTGCGATGGAGGAACTCACCGAGCACGGCTGTGGGGAACACCATGAAGCGACCGTGCTTGCGGATCACCTTGTAGCCATCGCGCTCACCCGTGTAGGGGTGACCCTGCGCGTACGAGGTTCGCATGGTGATCTCGAGACCAGCCTCGGCCCACAGATCCATCACCCGTGCTGCGTGCAGCTCGGAGCCACCCGCCTCGATGTCGACGAGGTCGCGCCACGCCAACACGTGCACCCGGCGGATGCCGGCGTCGGCGGCGAGGGCCCCGATGTCGGAGATCGACGGTGCACCGCTCATGGGAGCGAGCTCAGTTCGGCTTGTTGACCGGGTGATCGGCGCCGTAGGCGTCGCGTGGGATCACCGGAGCGTCGCGGCCGGTGCCCTTGGTGCCGGAACCGGCCTTCTCCTCGTGGTACTCCTCCTCGACGTTGACGTCCCAGACGTCGTAGGTCGAGCCGGTGAGGATGTTCTCGGCCGTCAGCATGGCCGTGTACATGGAGTGGTCCTGGTTGTTGTAGCGGTGCATGCCGTTGCGACCCACTGGGTGGACATTGGGCACGCTCGCCTCGAGCCAGTCGCGCATCACCTGCACGTTCGCCTTGTAGCGCTCGTCGTAGAACGGATACGCCTTGGGCACCCGCACGACGTAGCCCGCTTCGACCTTGCCCGGTTCGATGAGCCCGATCTGCTGCAGTTCGCGCGTCGCGAGAGCGATCAGGTCGTCGTCGGCCGAGTTCCACAGTTCGTCACCCTCGAACACGAAGTACTCGAGGCCCAGGCAGGTGCGACCCTCCTTGACCATGTAAGGCGACCAGGAGCCGAAGTTCTGGATGCGGCCGACCTTCACGGTCGG
>CAYVUO010000158.1:4404-4964 GCA_964454715.1 uncultured Bifidobacterium sp.
CGCAGATCCTTCGCGGCTTCGAGCACGGGCGCGGGCGGGGGAGGATCCATGGCCTTGAGCAGCGACGACATCGGCATCGACGAGATCAGCTCATCGCATTCGAAGGTCTGCGAACCGGCCGGTCCTTCGGTGGTCACCGACGTGGCGCGCCCGTTCGAGTGTGTGATGCGCACGACCTTGTGCTCCATGTGCAACGACGACCCACCGCCGACGACCGTGTCGCGACAGGTCTCCCACATCTGACCGGGGCCGTACTTCGGGTACTGGAACTCCTCGATGAGCGAGGTCACGTCGGTGGCCTTGCCCTTGTGGACGAGCGGCACCCACTTGGGCGTCGCGTCGAGGATGGCGTTGACGCCGGCATTCCAGAGGGACATGTTCTTGATGCGCTGGGCCGCCCAGTCGGCCTGGAGCTTCGAGGCGGGAACCCCCCACACCTTCTCGTTGTAGGTCTTGAAGAAGTGGTCGAAGAGGCGCTTGCCGAAGCGATTGGTGATCCAGTCCTCCAGGCTCGTCTCCGGCTTATGGCGCTTGAGGAGCTTTGCCAGGCCAACGCAGGG
>CAYVUO010000159.1:0-4920 GCA_964454715.1 uncultured Bifidobacterium sp.
GGCGGATCGCCGGGCAGCGACAGCCCCGGAACTTCGGCGAGTTCGGCGGCCAGCTCACGCTTGTTCAACGTGTTCTCCTTGGGGAACCCGACCGCCGCGGGATCGGGGCGGATGGTGATCGGGAGGTCCCAGCGTCGCGCAATCGCGAGCGCGAATCGCGGCAATCGGGCCGAAAAGGTCGGATTTCATTGACCGATCGGAAGGTGCCCCGATCGAGGGTCAGGGCATCGTCACGACGATCTTGCCGGCGACCTCGCCCGCCACCATGCGCCCGAGCCCTTCGGCGACGTCGGCGAGGGGGATCACGGAATCGACGAGCGGTTCGATCCCGGCGCTCTCGACGAGTCGAACGAGCCTCTGCAATTCGCCTCGGGTGCCCATCGTCGAACCGATCACCGATCGCTGGAGGAAGAACACCTGGGTCAGATCGGCGGGCGGATCGTCACCCGACGTCGCACCCGACACCACGATCGTGCCGCCAGGACGCAACGAGCGCACCGAATGTGACCAGGTCGCACGACCGACGGTCTCGATGACTGCGTCGACGCGATCGGGAAGCCGCTCGCCCGATGCGAACGTCGCGTGCGCGCCGACTCGCTCCGCGATCGCGCGCTTGTCGTCGCTGCGACTCGTCGCCCACACGCGCAAGCCCGCAGCGCGAGCGAGTGCGATCGCAGCAGTCGCCACGCCGCCGCCCGCCCCTTGGATCAGCACCGTGTCACCGGGACGGAGCGAAGCGCGGGTGAACAGCATCCGATACGCCGTGAGCCACGAAGTGGGAAGGCACGCCGCGTGTTCGAACGACAGACCCGCGGGCTTCGGGATGAGATTGCGACGCGGCACCGCGATGGTCTGCGCCAACGTGCCGGCGTAGCGCTCCGACAGGATCGATCGACGCGGATCGAGCGTCTCGTCGCCATCGCCGGCATCGGGGTCGGCGATCACGGCGTGGATCAACACCTCATTGCCCTCATCGTCGACGCCAGCGCCGTCGCAACCGAGGATCATCGGCAACTTCTCGGCGCTGAGGCCGACACCGCGCAGACTCCACACGTCGTGATGGTTGAGCGCAGCCGCTCGCAGTGTGACCCGTACCCAACCGTCGGGCACGACGGTATCGGGGACCTCACCCACCGTGAGGCCGGAGACGGGATCGGATTCGGAGAACGACGTGACGGAGGCAGCGAGCATCGGCTCAGCCTGCCAGAGCGTCGACCCCTTCGCGTCCGAGCTCGGCTCGAACGGCATCGGCACCGGACAGACGCGCGACGACCTCACCTTCGGCGTTGGCTCGCAGCACCGTGGGGGCGCGTCGCACCTTGTACGCCGACGCCAGGTCGAGCCGATCCGCGACGTCGATCGTGACGACGCGTTCATCGGGTCGTTGCTGTTCGATCATCGAGACGACCGCGGGGCACACCGCGCAGTACTCGGTGGTGAACACCACCCAGGTCGGAGCTCCGGCGACGAGGTCAGCACCGAGCGCCGGCCAATGACCGTGCTGTGTCGCCACGCGATGGGGCGCCGACTCGTCGAGGGAGCGTTCGAAGGTGACGATGCGCACGCCCCCGCGCAGCCGGATGAGGAGCACGTAGATCTCGCAACCGACACAGATGCCAGTGACCGCAGCGAGTGCGGCAAGCGCTGCGACCATGAGCGACAGTGTCCAACCGACCACATCGGAGCCCAGCGCGAAGGCGATCGACGCGCCGATCAGGAACACGACGCCGACCGATGCCGCGAAGCGGGGCGGACGCGGGTCCTCGAGTTCACGAGGGGGTGCGAGTCGGGGACGGATCACCGCGCCGTAGAAGCGCAGCACCGGCCCCCACTTCGGGCCGAACGCCGCACCGAGGAACAGCACGACGGCGAACACGGGGGCCACCCAGCGCTGCCCCGTGGCGAACGCCACCACGAGAGCGGCGGCAAGGACCGCTTGGTTCGTGCGCGGTCCACGGGGGTCGATCGGAGTGGGTGAGGAGCCAGCCATGCGCCCATCCTAATCCCGACCCAACAGGTCGACAATGGGGCTGGTCAGAACCGCTCGAAGGTGGTGACGACCTCGACGTGATGGGTATGGGGGAACAGGTCGACCACGATCGACCGCACCGGGCTCCATCCCGCGGTGTCGAGGAGGCCGGCGTCGCGGCCGGCGGCGGCGGCATCGCATGACACCACCACGACGCGTTCGGGGTCGGCCGCAGCGATGACGGCGACGCCCTCTCGCCCCAGCCCGGCTCGCGACGGATCGGCGATGACGAGATCGGCCGATGGTGGCTTGAACCTCTCGACCTTCGATCGAACCACCCGCGCATCGAGGTCGACGAGGTTGTGGCGGGCGTCGGACACCGACGATGCAGCGCGTTCGACGGCGACGGTTCGCCACCCCGACCGTCCTTCGAGCAGCGCGCCGGAGAACAGGCCGACACCGCTGTAGAGGTCGAGCAACGTGCCCGAACCAGCGAGCACATCACTGCACTGGGATCGCACGACGTCGATGAGTGCCTGTGCACCGTCGGGTCGGGTCTGGAAGAACGACTCGGCCGAGATGCGCCATGTGCGCCCGTCGACCTTCTCATGGAAGTGCGCTTCGTGACCCTGGGCCAGCGCCCCCGCCCCGATGTAGACGACGTCGTCGGGAAGGCTCACGCCCCGCGCGTCGGGGGCGATGATGGCGAGTCGCTCCCCCGTCGCCGCACCCACGCGCAGCGTGACCTCCGTGGCATCGGCGAAGCGCCCCTCCTGCACGAGCTCGACGAGCAACGGGTGGGCGATCGCGCACGTGTCGAGCGTGACGACATCATGGGAAGAGGCACGCCGCAGGCCAGCGCGACCGTCAGCGACGGCGAACCGCATCGACGTGCGGAACCCCCACGGGTCGAGTGCCGGCCCGATCTCGACCACTGGTTCGTCGATGCCGCCGAGACGACGCATGGCATCGGCGACGATCCCGACCTTCGCTTCGATCTGTGCGCCGTGCGCGAACTCGGGCAGGTCGCATCCTCCGCACCCGTCGGCGACGTGCGGACATCCCGCTGCGATGCGATCGGGTGAGGCCTCGATCACGCGCAGCAGTTCACCGCTCGCAGCTCCCCGACGTTCGGCGACCCGGACCTCGACCGTCTCACCCGGAAGGGCGCCATCGACGAGCACGATGCGGCCGTCATCCCGGCGGGACAGGCAGGCACCTCCGGCGACCAGTCTCTCCGCCCTGACGATGATGGGATCCGTGTCGTCGAAAGGGTCGGTCATCGCTGCAGCGTAGGCAGGTATCGTCGCCGTCTCAGGCACCAAGGAGTCCCATG
This sequence comes from uncultured Bifidobacterium sp., assembly GCA_964454715.1. Lineage (GTDB taxonomy): Bacteria > Actinomycetota > Acidimicrobiia > Acidimicrobiales > Acidimicrobilacustridaceae > Acidimicrobilacustris. Next base: position 3,306 of record CAYVUO010000159.1, read on the forward strand.
TCCGCGTCGCCACGCCGTCCCGCCTCGATCGCACCGTCGGTGCTCACCGCGGATTACTCGCGCCTCGGCGAGATCTGCATCGAGCTCGAGCGGGCGGGCGTCGACCGCATCCACTGGGACGTCATGGACGGCAACTTCGTACCCAACCTCTCGTTCGGTGCCGAGGTGATCGCATCGATCCGCCCGCATCTCACGATCCCGTTCGAAGCGCACCTCATGGTCACCGAACCCACCTGGATCCTCGAGTCCATGGTGAAGGCCGGCTGCGAGACGGTGATGGTGCACGCCGAGGCCTGCCTGCATCTGCATCGCACGCTCGGCCGCATCGCCGAACTCGGTGCTGCCCCGGCCGTCGTGCTCAACCCCGCCACGCCGGTCGAAGCGATCGAGAACGTGCTCGATCTCGTGTCGATGGTGCTGGTGATGTCGGTCAACCCCGGATTCGGTGGACAGAAGTACATCGCCTCGATGGAGCCCAAGGTCCGCCGCCTGCGCACCCTCATCGACGAGCGCGGCCTCGACATCGACCTCGAGATCGACGGCGGCATCGCGCCGTCCACCATCGCGGCGGCGTCCGCTGCTGGTGCCGACACGTTCGTGGTCGGCAGCGCGATGTTCCGCGACACCGAAGGCTTCGCCCACGCCACCGACGAACTGCGCGCGCTGGCCGATTCCGCGCACTGACCATGGCCGACGACACCCGGCGCCTGCGGCGCAACTGGCTGCTCGTCGGAGCCGTCGTCATCGTCATCGTCGGCGCCACGCTCGCGTGGTGGCGGTTCAAGCCGACGCCAGCCACACCGTCGGCCAACTCACTCTGCGACGAACTCGTCGCCGCCCAGGGTCTCGACCAAGCCATCGTGTCCCTCGATTCCGCTTCACTGAAGGCCGATTCCGAAGCACTGCACAACGCGGCGAAGCTCGCTCCTGCCGAGATCGCACCGCAGTTGCTCCAACTCTCGACCTTCGTCGACGAGATCGTGAAGGCGGTGCAGGACGCGCCCGGCAACAAGCGCACTGCGCTGAGCGATGCGCTCGCCGCTCGTCAGGACCGCGTCGACGCCATCACCGCCGACGGTCGGGCCGTGCAGCAGTGGGCGTCGTCGAACTGTGGCATCCAGTTGGTGACGAGCACGACCATCAAGCCCGCTACCACGACGACGGCGAAACCGGCAGCGCCAACGACGAGCGCGCCGACCACCACGACGATCAAGCGTTGACGCGACACCCGAGGGCGTCGCAGGATCGGATCAGCGCAGCTCGCCGCGCTTGACGATCACGTGGTCGACGATGCCGTACTCCTTGGCCTGCTCCGCGGTGAACCAACGATCGCGCTCGGAGTCGGTCTCGATCTGGTCGACCGGCTGACCGGTGTGGAACGAGATGCGCTCGGCCATCAGGCGCTTGATGTAGGCCATCTGCTCGGCCTGGATGGCGATGTCGCTGGCCTGGCCCTGAACGCCGCCGAGGGGCTGGTGCATCATGATTCGGGCGTGAGGGAGCGTGTAGCGCTTGCCCTCGGCACCGGCGCACAACAGGAACTGACCCATCGACGCAGCGAGACCCATGCAGATGGTGCTGACATCGGGCTTGATGAACTGCATGGTGTCGTAGA
>CAYVUO010000160.1:0-4895 GCA_964454715.1 uncultured Bifidobacterium sp.
GCATCGGCTCGCCGCCGCCGATGTTGACGTAGAAGACCTGCATCTCGGCCAACTGGTCGACGATGGCCTTCATCTCTTCGGTCGTGAGCTCGTCGGGATCGCGCCGGCCCGATGACGACAGGCAGTGCACGCACTGCAGATCGCAGGCGTACGTCCATTCCCATGTCAGGCAGATGGGCGAGTTGAGCCCGAGTGCGAGCTGATCGGTGAGCGCGGTCATGCAGCCTCCTCGGCCACGAGGAAGTCGCCAGCGGCGAGTGAGACGAGGGCCTTCTCGAACGAAGGCCAACGGCGCTCGTCGAGTCCGGCAGCGACGAATGCGGCCCGCACCGACGGGGCCTCGTCGAGTGATTCGACGAGCGTCACGAGGTCGGGCGAACGCAGGAAGGTGAGACGACGATTGCCGTAGTGATAGGCGAGCGCGCCGAAGGGCTCGGGGCGCAGCGCGACTCGCTCATGGAGTCGCCAAGGGCGATCGGCGTCGAAGGTCGTGGTCATGCGAGTGGGCACCGTGGTGCCCGGGACGTCAGTAGACGCCGCACATCCCGTCGATGGAGATCTCCTCGACGAGCAGCTCCTCCTCGAGCACCTCTTCGGTGTCGATGGCGTCGGTCTCGGTGCTCTCGAGCGTGGGCTCTGCGGTGATCGACATGTCGGTCTCCCCTCGTGGTGTGGTTCGAACTCTACCGGTCCGCCCATGGGGGTCGACAGGTCGGATCCCGGGGTCAGGCCCCTTCGGCGGTGCGGGCCGCCTCGACCCTGCGCTCGGCCAGGGCCACGTACTCCGGGTCGAGCTCGAAGCCCACGTAGTTGCGACCGGCGAGCGTGGCGGCGATCGCGGTCTGACCGGCGCCCATGAACGGGTCGAGCACCGTGTCGCCCCGATAGGTGAACAACTCGATGCAGCGGCGGGGCAGCTCCACCGGGAAGGGCGCCGGGTGGCCGACCCGCTTGGCCGACTCCGGGGCGATGCGCCAGGTGTCGAGGGTCCAGGCCATGAAGTCGTCGCCGGTGATCGTGTTCTCGAAGGGCAGGCCCTGCTTCTCGCGCACCGATCGCTTCACCGCTCGGTCGAACCGGCCCTTGCTGGCGATGACGATCCGTTCGGTGAGATCGCGCAGCACGGGGTTGGCCGCCGACGCGTAGGAACCCCAGGCGCAGTTGTTGGAGGCACCATCGGCCTTGATCCACACGATCTCGCCCCGCAGCAGGAAGCCGAGGTCGTCCTGCAGGATCGTGGTGACGTCGCCGGCCAGCGATCGGAACGGCTTGCGGCCGAGGTTGGCGATGTTCACCGCGATGCGACCGCCCGGCTCGAGCACCCGCCAGCACTCGGCGAACACGTCGCGCAGCATGATCAGGTAGTCGAGGTACGAGGCCGGCACGGCGCCCTCGCCCAGTTCGGCCTCATAGGCCTTACCGGCGAAGTAGGGGGGAGACGTGACCACGAGGGCCACCGAGCTGTCGGGCACGGCCGACAGGTCGCGGGAGTCGCCGCAGATGATGGTGTCGCGCACTGGGCACGGCACGACGGTGTCGTCGTCGAGCAGGTTGGGGGCCGGGAATCGCTCGTAGAACGACGTCGAGTCGTGGTTCTCGCGCTTGGAGACCCCGAACGCGGAGGTGGCGGTGCCCTCTCGGGGACGTCGCTCGGCCATAGGGCCGCCGAGCCTAACGGGGGGCGCGCGCCCGGGCCCCGTCCGTTCGGGGGCCTCGAGGGGGTCGGTCTCTGTACCCCTGTCACAGAGACGGGAAGCGGGCTAGCGTGACGGTCTCGGCATCGGGGGATGCCGTTCAACCCGAGGGGGATCCATGGCCATCCGCTATGCCGCCAAGCCCGAGTCCGAGCGCCGCAACCGTGAGCTCGAGGCCACGGGCACCGAGACCTGGTCGACCTGTCTCGAGGTCATCTACGAGACCGATCCCGAGGTCATCGCCGCCGTCCTGCCCGAGCCGCTGCGCCCCCATGCGCTGCCCCGGGTGCGCCTCAACCTCACCCAGGTCGTCATGCCCGGCAACCTGCGCTTCGGCGCCGGCTGGTTCGGAGTGCACGCCATGCACGGCGACCAGGAGGGCGAGTATCCCCTGTTCATGCCGATGACCACCGAGCAGGCCACCGTCGGCGGCCGCGAGGTGTTCGGCGAGCCCAAGAAGATCGCCGAGCTCTCGATCGACCGCGATGGCGATCAGGTCTCGGGCCGACTCACCCGTCTCGGCTTCACGCTGGCCGAGATCACCGGCACCATCACCGGCTCGCGTCCGGCCGTCGAGCGCGACTCGTGCGACTTCTACTTCAAGATCTCGCCCTCGCCCGAGCACAAGGACCATCTCGACAGCGATCCGCTGCTCATCCACTCCTACAAGCATCACAAGGAGCGCGACGTCGAACTGGTCGACGCGACGGTGATCCTCAAGGACTCACCGCTCGACCCGATCGCCGATCTGCCCGTGCGTCGCATCATCGACTGCACCTGGGCCCAGCGCGCCACGGTCATCAACGCCAAGGTCATGGGAACCGTGCCGCGAGCCAACATCGAGCCGTTCATCCATCAGCGCTATGACGACATGTCGGTGCTCGGTTCGAGGGACTGACGATGGCCGACGAGATGCAGCAGCACCATGTCGTGATCTCGGCCGACTGCCATGCCGGTGCCGCGATCCGCGACTACAAGCCGTACCTCGAGAAGAAGTATCACGAGCAGTTCGACCAGTGGGCGGCGTCGATCGAGGCCGCGCACGCCGAGATGAGCTCGCGCATGGGCGACGAGTCGGTGCTCAACGTGGGCGTTGGTGGTGATCCCGTCGCCGATGCGGATCGCAATTGGGATCTCGATCGTCGACTCGGTGAGCAGTACGCCGACGGTGTGATCGCCGAGGTGATCTTCCCCAACACGCAGCCGCCGTTCGCGCCGATCCCTTCGACAATGTTCGAAGCACCGTCGCTGGCGTTCGACGATGCGGAGCTGCGCTTCGCCGGTCTGCGCGCCCACAACCGTTGGTCCGCCGACTTCGTCTCCGAGGCGCCGGCCCAGCGTTCCGCGGTGGTGCAGGTGTTCCTCGGTGACGTCGAGGGTTCGGTCCGCGAACTCGAGTGGGCGCGCGACAACGGACTGCGCGGCGGCATGCTGCTGCCCGGTGCACCTCCTGGTTCCGGTCTCGAGCCGCTCTACTCGCCGGCCTATGAGCCGCTGTGGGCGGCATGCGAGGACCTCGACCTCACCGTCACCCACCACTCCGGTGGTGGCACGCCCGACTTCGGTCCGTACTACCCGGCGTCGATGGCGATGTTCATGCTCGAGGTCACCTGGTGGGGTCATCGTGCGCTGTGGCACCTGATGTTCAGCGGTGTGTTCGAGCGTCATCCCAACCTCCGTTTCGTCAACACCGAGACGGGTACCAAGTGGATCGTCGACACCCTCGACGAACTCGACACCTTCTTCGAGCGCATGAAGTACGCCAACTACGGCTCCGAGGCACTGTTCGGCCGCGTGGCGACGGCGCAGATGAAGCTCAAGCCCAGTGAGTACTGGCGTCGCCAGTGCGCGATCGGTGCGTCGTTCCTTCGCCCCATCGAGGGCGCGCTTCGTCATCAGGTCGGTGTCGACAACATCATGTGGGGCAGCGACTATCCGCACATCGAGGCCACCACGCCCTACACGCGTGAAGCTCTGCGCCTCACGTTCGGTGGTGTCGATCCAGCGGAGACCACGAAGATGCTCACCACCAACGTGGCGCGCTTCTACCACTTCGACGTCGACGCGCTGCGTACGCTCGCCGATCAGTGGTGCCCGACGAAGGGCGAGGTCTACGAGCGCCTCGACTTCTCGACCGTGCCCGAGGACGCGTCGAAGTGTCCCGGTCTCGCGCCGCACACCCAGCTCTCACGCTGACCATCCACACTGCGCGCGTCGCAGTCATCAGGAGGAACCGATGAAGGAACTTCGTGACCGCGTCGCGGTCGTGACCGGCGGTGCCAGCGGCATCGGTCTGGCCATGTGTCAGCGCTTCGGCCAGGAGGGCATGAAGGTCGTGATGGCCGACATCGTTCCCGACCGCATCGACGAGTCGGTGACGATGCTGCGCGAACAGGGTCTCGAGGTCACGGGCGTGCAGTGCGATGTCACCAAGCTCGAGTCGGTCGAGGCGCTCGCCGCCGCCACGCTCGACACCTACGGCGGCGTGCATCTCGTGTGCAACAACGCCGGCATCGGTCCCGGCGGTCAGCTGGCGTTGTGGGACTACGAACCCGCCGACTGGAACTGGTGCCTCGACGTCAACATCTATGGCGTCGCATGGGGCATCAAGACGTTCATGCCGATCATGATCGCCCAGGGCGATGAGGGACACATCGTCAACACGACGTCGGGAAACGGTGGCATCGCTCCCATGGCCGACACGCCGATCTATTCGGTGAGCAAGGCCGCAGTCGTCACGATGAGCGAAGCGCTGTTGTTGCACATGCGTACCCGCGGACTCGATCGACTCGGTGCATCGGTGCTCTTCCCGGGCCCGGGCATGTTGCGCACGAAGCTGTTCGAGGCGTGGTCGACCCGACCGGCAGAGTACGAGCGTGAGGCGCCGCGCACCGAGGGGCACTTCACCTACGACGACGTCGAGAAGATCATGCGAGCGGCCAACCCCGACCTCGAGGTCACGCCGCTCGAGGAGGTCGCCGATCGCGTCGTCAACGCCGTGCGCGACGACCAGTTCTGGATCCTCCCGCCCAATGCGGGCAGTGACGAGACGATGCGCAAGCGCTACGAGTCGATGCGCGATCGTCGCAATCCCGACTACTTCCGCGAGTGGCATCCCGAGGTGCTCGACTGAGCGCAGCCGCTCCGTCACCTACGGTGACATGACCCGCTGAGAGACAGGACACACCATGGCGTTCACCA
>CAYVUO010000161.1:0-4884 GCA_964454715.1 uncultured Bifidobacterium sp.
AGAAGTGGGACATCTCCCGTGAGGACATGGAGGCCTTCGCCGTCGAGTCGCATGAACGAGCCATCCGTGCCCGCGCCGAGGGTCGTTTCGAGAACGAGATCTTCGAGTTCAACGGCGTCACCGCCGACGAGGGCCCGCGCGAACCCAACTGGGAGAAGATCCGCTCACTGCAGCCGCTGTCGGAGGGTGGCCGCGTCACCGCTGCGTGCGCGTCGCAGATCAGCGATGCGTCGGCGGCCATGCTCATCGCCAGCGAGGCAGCGGTGAAGCAGCACGGCCTCAAGCCGCGTGCGCGCATCCACCACCTCTCGGTACTGGCCGACGACCCGATCTACATGCTCACCGCTCCCATCCCCGCCACCAAGCGTGCGCTCGAGAAGGCGGGCATGACCCTCGACGACATCGACCTGATCGAGATCAACGAGGCGTTCGCCAGTGTGGTGCTCGCGTGGCAGAAGGAGACGGGCGCCGATCTGTCGAAGGTCAATGTCAACGGCGGCGCCATCGCCCTCGGCCACCCGCTCGGCGCCACCGGTGTGCGTCTCATGACCACCCTGCTCAACGAACTCGAGCGCACCGGAGGCCGCTACGGCCTGCAGACGATGTGCGAGGGCGGCGGCCAAGCCAACGTCACCATCATCGAACGCCTCTGACCCGCTACATGACAGTGTGGCTCACGGGCCACCGTCACAGCACGGCCGTACACTCGTCGTCGTGACCGACGCGCGCCCTGTGGGCATCCCCTCCGACACCTCGATCGAGGCATGGAAGATGGAGATGGCTGCCGTGCGTCGCATGACACCCGAGCAGCGGGCCGCCGGGTGGTTCGAATTCCAGTGCGCCATCGACGAGATGGCGTTCGACGCAGTGCGCCGGAAGTACCCCGATGCGAGCCACGAGTTCCGTCTCAAGGAATTCGTGCGCCGCTCACATGGCGCCGAGTTGGCCGACGCAGCCTTCCCCGTCACGAGGGCGATCTGATGGACCGATTCACCGTGATCTTCGACAGGGTGTTGGAGATCTTGGAGGGAATGGAGATCCGGTACCTCGTCGTCGGTTCGGTGGCAGGGGTTCGATGGGGTCTTCGAAGGACCACAGTCGACATCGATCTCCTCATCCACGTCGCACCTGAGCGATCGGAGGATCTGTTCGCAAGGGTCCTCGCCGACGGCCTCTACCTGCCCATCGATTCCGCTCGGCGAGCGATCGCCGATGGAGGGTCGTTCAACGTTCTCGATCCGGACACGACAGGGAAGATCGATCTCTTCCTCGGCGATCCGAATGACGCCTTCACTGCAATGCGGATGGATGCTCGAGTCACCGCTCCGATCCTCGGACGGAACGTGTATGTCGACTCGGCGGAGAACCTCATCCTGTCGAAGCTCAGTTGGCGAGCGTCATCGCTGTCAGAGGTGCAATGGCGAGACTGCTTCGAGATCGCCGCGATCAACGATCTCGACGTCGATCATCTCCGCGAGTGGGCCGCAAAGCTCGGCATCGCCGACGACGTCGAGCGCCTGCTGGCGTCGATCCCCGACTGAACGGTGGGTTGCCGCTCGCTCAGTCGAGCTGGGCGCCGAGCAGCGAGATGAACGACACCATCTCGCCCGGGTAACCACCGAGGTTGTGCGTGAGCGCGAGCTTGCGACCCTCCGACAACGAGTGGATGCGACGCTCCTCGGGAGCCTCACCCCGCAACTGCAGGAACGCCTCGAACATCATGCGCAGGCCCGATGCACCGGTGGGATGACCGAACGACTTGAGGCCACCGTCGGGGTTGACGGGCAGTTCGCCGTCGAGGTCGAACACGCCATCGAGCACATCGCGCCATGCCGTGCCGCGGGCAGAGAACTGGAGGTCCTCCATGAGCAGCATCTCGGTGGGCGTGAAGCAGTCGTGCACCTCGGCCATCGCCACCTGCTCGCGGGCGTTGGTGACACCGGCTTGCGCGTAGGCGTCGACGGCGCAGGCCGCGATCTCCGGGAACGTCGTGTAGTCGTAGGTGGGGTCGGTGAGACCGCCACCGTTGCCGGCGATGAACGACAGCGCCTTCACGTAGATCGGCTTGTCGGTGTACTTGTGCGCATCCTCGGCGCGGCACAGGATCGCTGCAGCCGAACCGTCGGCCACACCGGCGCAGTCGAACACGCCGAGCGTGCCCGCCATCTTCGGTGACTTCTCGACGGTCTCGCGGGTGATCTCCTTGCGGAACTGCGCCCGCTCGTTGCGCGCACCGTTGTAGTGGTTCTTGACCGCGATGTGGCTGAGCACCTCTCGCAGCGTGTCCTCGGGAACTCCGTACTTCTTCGAGTACGCCGGCACGATCATCGAGAACATCGCCGCTGCGGTGAGCGAACGGGCGGTGCCGTCATTGGGGATCGGGAAGGCATTGAGGCCCTGGAAGCCGGTGTCCTTGGCCTTCTCGGCACCGACGACCATGGCGAGGTCGTACGCGCCCGAAGCCAACGCGTACGACGCCTGACGCAGCGCCTCCGAGCCGGTGGCGCAGTAGTTCTCGACGCGGGTGACGGGCTTGTTCTGCAGCTGCAGCGCGCGAGCGAGACCGATGCCGCTCATCGCGCTCTGCGCAGTGCCGAACCAGTAGGCGTCGACGTCGTCCTTCGACACACCGGCCGAGGCATAGGCCTCGTTGGCGGCGTCGATCATCATGTCGTCGAGGCCCTGGCCCCAGTTCTCGATGAACTTCGTGCAGCCCATGCCGACGATGGCGACACGGTCGCGGATGCCATGACTAGCCACGGAGCACCTTGCCCTTCCAGAAGTAGTTGTGGATGCCGTCAGCGGTGAACAGACGACGGAAGGTCATCTCGACCCGGCCACCGATCGCGACCTCATCGAGATCGGTGTCGGTGAGTTCGATGGGGAGGCGGCCACCACCGTCGAAGTCGACGACGGCGAAGATGATCGGGGGCGAGGGCGAGTAGGCCATGCGATCGACGGTGAACGTGGCGATCGTGCCCTGCACGTCGGCCATCGGGATGGGTTCCATCTGATCGGTGCGCTCACCATCGGCGGACACGCGCGTCGGCGGGAGGAACACGTCGCCGGTCTGCGGATCGCGGCTGCCGACGAAACCGAACTTCCAGTCGACCGAACGAGCGGCCGCGGTGCCCGAGGGACGAGCCGGTTCGGGACGGCGAGGCGGCTCGACGTCGATCATGCCGCGCCACGACAGGAAGCGTCCGTAGCTGACCGGTGCACCGGATTCGAGCTGAGCGGCGATCGGGCGGGCCGCGGTGCGCTTGGCCAGCGCAGGCGTGGCTCGGAAGATGATGACCTCGGCGCCATCGGCACACACGACGAGGGCGATGGTCTGACCGGGCTCGGCCATCTCGAGCGCGTTGCACAACAACAGCGCGGGTTGCGCTGCGCCGGTGGAGCCCACGTTGGAGGTGAGATCGTCGACGACGCGCTCGGCACCGGTCTTGCCCGCCACCGCAGCACCGATTCGCGCCGTGGGCGCGGCGACGGCGACGAGATCGACCGAATCGAGACCCGAGTTCGCGAGCGCCGACTTGAAGGCACGACGTGCAGCAGCGACATAGGTGAGTTCGGAGAACTTGTCGTCCCACACCTTCGAGCGCACCTCGCCCGGCGTGCGCCAACGGTCGAGGAACTCCTCGGTCACCGACGCTGCGCCCAGGTACTCAGCCACGACATCGTCGCCCTCGCCGAACACGAGTGCGGCAGCGGCATCGCCGCCGGAGGCCTCGTCGGCCGAGCCGGCCAGACCCGTGCGAGTGTCGGACCCGATGAAGAGGCGCGAGCCCAGACCGCTCACCGCCATGCGCAGCGCACCGACGGCAGAACCGACGGACGAACCCATGTCGAAGGCCGGCACGTCGTCGGGAAGGCGCAGCGCGGCGTGGATGGCCGGAGCGTTGGTCTTGTCGGCATAGGCCGGCGCCGCGGTGGCGAAGATGAGCGCGTCGGGGGTGATGTCCACCCCGCGCAATGCGAGACGCGCCGCCTCGACTCCCATGCTCGTGGTGTCCTCGTCGAACGAGGCCACGGTGCGGGTTCCCTTGCCTCCGCCCTGGCCGATGAAGGCCGAGATCTGCGAACGGTCGAGACGTCGATACGGGAGGTAGGCCCCCCAGGAGATGATGCCGCGCATGAGCGGAGACAGTAACTGATAGACCGTCAGAAACGGCAATGACGCCGGACACGGAATGGGGGATTCCATGGCTGCCACCGACGAACGGGGACGGATCTTCTTCGAGGCCTCGGCCTATGCCGACGAGGCCGCCTGGCACGCCACCGCCGCGGAATTGCGGGCCGAGGCTCCCATCCATCGCTTCGAGTTCGAGGGACGTGAACCGTTCCTCGTCGCACTCGGTCAGCCCGAGGTCATGGAGATCGAGAAGAACTCCGACGTGTTCACCAACGAGCCGTCGTCGAACATGGCCCCCACGCGGATCTCGCTCGACGAGCCCAAGGAACCGGGCATGGTGAACACGCTCATCAACATGGACGGCGATGTGCACCGCTCGCATCGAGCGCTGGTGAACGACTGGTTCAAGCCCGGTGCGGTTCGCCAGCTCGACGACCAGATCAAGGCACAGGCGCGCCGCTCGGTCGACGAGATGCGCGAGCGCGGCGGCAGTTGCGACTTCGCCACCGATGTGGCGATGAACTACCCGTTGCGCGTCATCCTCGACATCCTCGGACTCGACGAGGCCGAGTTCCCCCGCATGCTTCGCCTCACCCAGGAGCTGTTCGGCTCCGAGGATCCCGACTTCGAGCGCGTGGGCGAGAACGATCAGATGATGGCGGTGATCATGGACGTCATCGGACTGTTCACCGGCCTCAACGCCGAGCGACGGGCCAACCCGACCCACGATCTCGCCACCGTCATCGCCA
>CAYVUO010000162.1:0-4869 GCA_964454715.1 uncultured Bifidobacterium sp.
GCGATGATGCCGCCGAACGCGCTCACGGGATCACATTCGTGCGCACGCGTGTACGCGGTGAGGATGTCGTCGGCCACGGCCACACCGCACGGGTTCGCATGCTTGATGACCACGGCCGCGGGGCGCTCACCGATCGAGTGCACGAGACGCCATGCGGCTTCGGTGTCGTAGACGTTGAGGTACGACATCTCCTTGCCGCCGTGCTGCACGGCGGACTCCCACCATCCGCGCTCGCCCACGGTCGAGTAGCGCGCACCGACCTGATGCGGGTTCTCGCCGTAGCGCAACACCTGTTCGCGTTGCAGTTCGATGGTGAGTCGCTCGGGCAGTTCGGCCGGCGCCTCGGCGGCCGGCGCTCCCGATGCGGGCATGCCGGCGTCGAACCAGGCGAGGATCTCGGCGTCGTAGGCCGCGGTGTGCGCGAAGGCATCTCGCGCGAGTTGAGTGCGCGTGGCCTGCGAGAGCGAACCGTTCGCCCTCAACTCCGTGATGATCGAGTCGTAGCGCGACGGGTCGGTGACGATGGCGACGAAGGCGTGGTTCTTGGCCGACGCCCGCACCATCGCGGGACCGCCGATGTCGATGAGTTCGATCGACGGTTCGGCCGAGAACGGATACAGGTTGGCGACCACGAGATCGATCGTTTCGATGCCGTACTCGGCCATGTCGGCGCGATGTTCGGCGTTGGTGGGGTCGGCGAGGATGCCGCCGTGGATCTTCGGATGCAGCGTCACGACGCGGTGACCGAGGATGGCCGGCACACCGGTGATGTCGGCGACATCGGTGACGTCGATGCCGGCTTCGGCGATCACTCGTGCGGTGCCACCGCTCGAGACGAGGTCCCATCCGAGTTCGTGAAGTTCGCGGGCGAACTCGACGATCCCGGTCTTGTCGTAGACGGACAACAGAGCCCTCACTGGACACTGCCCCTTTCGATGATCGAAGCGATGGTGTCGACGTAGATGCGTCGCTCGACGGCCTTGATGCGTTCGTGCAGCGAGTCGACCGTGTCGTCGGGCTCGACCGTGACCGCCTCCTGGGCGAGGATCGGTCCGGCGTCGACCTCCTCGGTGGCGATGTGCACCGTGCAACCCGTGACCTTCACCCCGTAGGCCAGTGCATCGGCCACACCGTGCCATCCGGGGAACGACGGCAGCAGTGCCGGATGGGTGTTGAGGATGTGGCCGGGGAAGGCATCGAACATGCCCTTGCCGAGGATCGTGCCGAACCCGGCCATCGCCACGAGGTCGATGTCCCAGCCACTCAGCACACCGACGAGTTCGGCGGTGTAGCCCTCACGATCGAAGTCGCGCCCGTAGCTGCGGCGCTGCACGAACTCGCAGGCAAGGCCGTTGCGGGCCGCCACCTGCTGTGCACCACACTCACGATCGACGACGACCACGGCGATGGGCACACCAGCCGCGCACATGGCATCGAGGATGGTCCCACTTCCCGAGGCCAGCACCGCCAGTCGCATATGGCGGCGAACCTATCAGGAGGCGAGAAGGGGCCTACCCGGCAGGGCACCGGTGTGGTCGCCGCCCTCCATGAGCACCTCGCCGTTGACGAGCGTGAACGCATAGCCCTGCGAACCCTGCACGAAACGACCGGCACCGGCCGGGAAGTCGCGGCGATAGGTGGGCAGGGGCAGGAACATCGAGTCGAGGTCGAACACGTTGACGTCGGCCTTCGCTCCTTCACGCAGCACACCACGATCGGTGAAGCCGAACAGCGCTGCCGGTCGGCCGGTGAGCTGGTGCACACCTTCACCGATCGACATGAGCCCGCGCTCGCGGATCCAGTAGGTGAGGAAGAAGGTCGGCTGACTGGCGTCGAGGATCTGCCCCACGTGCGCGCCGGAATCGGCGAGGCCGAGCATCATGCGCGGATCGGTGAGCATCTCCGAGATGGCCGGGAAGTCCTGGTTGAGGATGGGCCAGTTGAGGATGACCGCGCCGTCGGAAGCGTCGACGAGGTCGAGATAGGCCTCGACCGCACTCGTGCCGTTGCGCTCGGCGTACGCAGCGAGGCTCTCTTCGGGCCGGCAGTCGTAGCGGGCGCCGCGCTCGGGCAGCAGCACGTAGAACTCGCGGCAACTCTCGATGCCACCGGGACCATCACCACCGGCGATGAGTCGGGCCCGCACCTCGGGATCGCGCAGCAACGCCACTCGTTCGTCGAGCGTGTGATCGGCGAGCACCTCCCAACCGGGAAGGTGGCCGAAGGGTGTGTGATGACCGAGCGAGAAGATCACACCGATGCTGCGCGACGTCGTCTGCGGGCGCAGATCGGCACCAGTCGCATTGGCCGCGGAGACGAAGTCGAGCACCTCGCGCCACTGGTTCGGCGCCGAGAGCACGTTGGTGAGGTTGAAGGTGAACGGACGACCGGCGGCGCGACTCATCGTGGCCATGATCGCCACCTCGCTCTCGGCCCGATCGGTGCCCGGGCCCTCGCCATCGAAGCGTGGTGCGCATCCGAGGATGCCGCGACCGTGTTGATGCAGCACCGACGACAACGCCACGAGTTCGCGCTCGACCGCCCACGTGCCGGGAACGTTGCGACCATCGGGTGTGACATGACGACCCGTGCGCGAGGTGGAGAATCCGACAGCGCCCGAACGCATGGCCTCGTCGACGAGTTCGACCATGAGCGCGAGTTCCTCGTCGGTCGGATCGGTATCGGGGTCGAGCGAGCGATCGCCCATCGCGTAGTAACGCACTGCGCCATGGCCGACGAAGCCGCCGTAGTTCATGCCCTTCGGTTCGCTGTTCAACCAACGCAGGTAGTCGCCGTGCGTCGTCCACGACCACGGCATGCCCTCGAGGATGGAACGGGCGGGGATGTCCTCCACCGACTCCATCGCTCGGGCGAGGAACTCGGCGTCGCCGTCGCGCACGGGGGCGAACGTCATGCCGCAGTTGCCGAGCACGACCGAGGTGACGCCGTGCCAACACGTTGACGTGCCGACGGGATCCCATGCCAGCTGCGCGTCGAGATGCGTGTGCACGTCGACGAACCCCGGGGTCACGAGATGACCGTCGGCATCGAGGGTGCGACGACCAGCACCGACGTCGTCGCCGATGGCCACGACCGTGTCGCCGTCGATGGCCACATCGGCGCGCCGAGGCTCGGCACCCGAACCGTCGACGACCAATCCCCCACTGATCACCACGTCATGCATGGGCGCACAGTAGGTCGGACTGCGCTCGCGCGCAGCAGATCAGCCAGCGAACGTGGGTGCGACAGGGTCGGTCGCCGTGGTCGTCGTGGTGACGACTGGAGCCATCGTGGTCGACGTGGTGGACGTCGATGTCGTGGTCGATGTCGTGGTCGATGTCGATGTCGTCGAAGTGGACGTGGTCGATGTCGTAGTGGTCGACGGCCCAGGTGGGGCCTGCACCTCGAATGCACCGATGTCGGCCCGACCGCCCGAGACCCGGTCGAATCCCGTTCCGCGCTGGTCGTACTGGTTGCCGGTGAACGTCGGCACCGTCGTCGGCCCGACGTCGATCGCCGGCGAGCCGGTCAGCAACGCCATCGTCTTGGTGGGCCCGCCGTTCGATGCGAGCGGACCGAGCCCGGGAGAGGTCGAGAGCACGATGCCGCCACCGTCGACGTAGTTCGATGCGGCACCGACCAACGAGTCGGTGACGGTGACGGTGGATGTTCCGTACACGGCCAGGTCGGCCTCGGTCGGCGACGCCGTCGAGGTGTTGCCCGAGAGGATCGTTCCGACGAAGGACGACGGCTGGACTGGCGCTGTGGTCTGCGTGTTGTTGTTCTGGACCAAGACACCGCCGGCGTAACCGATCCCAGACTGCGGATGCGTCGAAGTGTTGCCGGAGATCGTGCACATGACGAACGCAACGGTGTTCGTGTCGTAGACCAGCGCGCCGGCGCCAGCATCGGCGGAGTTGTTCGCGATCGTCGTGTTGGCGATCGTGATGGTGTTGCCGGTGCCGAACAGGCCCATGCCACCGGCCGCACCGAACGAGGAAGTGTTGGCCGAGAACGTCGAGTCGATGACGTTCACCGTGCGGTTCGACCCTCCGAGGTAGAGGCCACCGGTCCATCCCTGACCGGTGGCGAGGTTGCTGTCGACCGTCGTCTCGGTGATCGTGACCGTTCCACCGCTGAAGACTCGGAGCGCACCGCCTCCGCCCGTGCTGGTGTTGCCGGTGACCCGGACACCCTGCAGCGTCAGCGAGCCCGTGTTGTTCGCATGGATCCCCGTTCCGGTGTCACCGGTGTTGGCGCCCGTCACCGTGAGTCCCGAGATGGACACATCGCCAGCGGCGGAGGTGACGTAGAACACCCGCTTCGGCAGCGTCTGGTTCACCGTGAGGCTCGACACACCGGCGCCGACGATCGAGACGCTCTTCGTGACGAGCAGCTGATCGTCGGTGAGGTTGATCGTCCCCGTCAGGCCAGTCGCGAAGACGATGGTGTCGGTGTCGTTCGCCGCGGCGAGCGCGTCACGCAGCGAGCATGAGTTCGCGACCGGCGTCGTGCAATCGCTCGCCGTCGCCACCCCGTCGTCGAGGGTGTCGACGGTGAGGGTCACGCCGGCACCTGCCGTTCCCGCAGTGGCGAGCAGCATCGCCACCGTCGGCACTCCGACGATGGCCGTGGCACCACCGAGCAGAGCGAAGGATCGCGCGCTCCGAGTCTTGGAGGATTGGGTTCGGCCTTGCGTAGTAATCATTTAAACATCATAGGGAATCGGCCGATCGCAGCCGAGCACACCTGCGCAAGGGAACGACGAAGGCCCGGCGCACTGGCCGGGCCCTCGCACTACGACTGTGATGTCGGGGCTCAGGCCCAGCCGTTCTCCCGAACGACCTGCACCATGAGTTCGCCGGCCTC
>CAYVUO010000163.1:0-4862 GCA_964454715.1 uncultured Bifidobacterium sp.
GGAGTAGCCATGCGCATACGCGCTCAGCAGTCGGGCCGTGGCCGGCGCGACGACGATCAAGTCGTTGTCCTGCCCGAGTCGCGTATGCGGGATGGGCGAGGTCTCGTCCCACAGAGACGTCTGCACCTTCTCCGAGGCCAGCGCCGAGAACGTGACCTCACCGACGAAGCGCTGTGCACCCTCGGTCATGACGGGCACGACATGCGCGCCGGCGTCGACGAGACGTCGACAGACCTCGATGGCCTTGTAGGCGGCGATGCCACCGGTGACTCCGAGGACGATGCGACGTCCCGACAGATCCATGATGGGTCCCGGCGTGGAGGGCGTCAGTCGCCCTGTTCGTCGGCAGCCCCTTCGGCCACCTCGAGGATTCCCTCGGCCAACGCATCGGCGATCGCCGCAGCCTCGGCGGCAGCGATCATCGCCGCCTCCTCGGGATCGATGCGCACCGGGATGATCTTGTCCTCCGCGATCTCCTCGAACGCGATCGACAACGGCTTGCGGGCCGTGGTGGTGACCTGCGGCGGCACGTTGGCGCCCTGTCCGTCGCCGAGCTGGTTGAAGTACGCGTTGATCTGACGAGCGCGCTGGGCGCCGAGCGACACGAGCGTGAAGCGCGAGTCGACCTTCGACAGCAACTGCTCGATACGCGGGTCGATCATCGAATCGTGGATCTGGGCCACGGCACACCTCATTGACGAGAAGGGACCGGCAAGCCTACCGCCGCCGGACCCGACCCTCCAAGGTCGCCCGTTCAGCCCTCGACGGCGCGGCGCTGGGCGATCAGGGCGGCGACGGTGGCCACCGTGGTGTCGAGATCGTCGTTGACCACCTCGATGCCGCCGAGAAGACGACCGGCGGCGACCTCCGAGGCCGCCACCTCGACCCTGCGGGCGATCTGGGCCGGGTCATCGCCCCTGCGCCGCATGCGCTCGGCCTGCACCTCGGGCGAGGGCGGCTCGAGCAGCACCACGAGCGCATCGGGCACCCGCTCGAGCACCTGGGCCGCACCCTGCACCTCGATCTCGAGCACGACATCGCGGCCGGCCACCTCGTCGGGCCAGGGCGTGCCGTAGAGGTTGCCGAGGAACTCGGCGTGCTCGAGGAACCCATCGGCGGCGATGCGCCGCTCGAACGCCGCACGATCGACGAAGACATAGGCATCGGGCGACTCTCCCGGACGCGGCGCACGAGTGGTCCAGCTGCGCGACAACCACAACCGAGGGTCGTCGGCCACCAGTCGGGCGACGACGGTGCCCTTGCCCACGCCTCCGGGGCCGCAGACGACGACGATCACGCCGGGAATCGGTCGAGCAGGGCCCGACGCTGGTGCTCACCGAGCCCGCGGATGCGCCGCGACTCGGCGATGCCGATCTGCTCCATCACCTGACGGGCCGTGACCTTGCCGACGCCCGGCAACGACTCGATGATGGCCAAGACCTTGATGCCTGCGACCAACTCGTCGCTCTCGGCGCTGGCCAGCACCGCGGCGAGGGTGACACGACCGGCCTTGAGCGCGTCCTTGACCTCGGCGCGGACGCGTCGTACCTCGGCCGCCTTGGCAAGGGCCGCTCGTCGCTGCTCATCGGTGAGGGCGGGAGGCTGGGGCATGGCGCGCACCCTAGTGGGAACGGGCGACACCGGGTCAGGCCGACGCGACCTCGGCCACGATGGCTCGGGCGGCCGCCACCGGATCGTCGGCGCCAGTGACGGCCCGACCGACCACCAGCACGCCGGCCCCGGCAGCGATGGCACCTCCGGGGGTGGCGGGACGGGCCTGATCGTCGGCACCGACACCGGCCGGGCGGATGCCGGGCACGACCGTGCGCAGCTGGGGAGCCAACGAACGCACGGTGGCGAGATCGGAGGCGGCGCACACCACTCCCCCACACCCGGCGCGCAGCGCGATCGCGACACGCTCGGCGAGCGCGAGTTCGTCGGCCTGCTCGCTCGTGAGCACCGTGACACCGAGCAGGCACGGATCAGCGAGACCGGCAGCGCGAGCGCCGTCGGTGAATCCCTCGACCGCTGCGGCGAGATGTTCATCACCGGCTCGGGTGTGCGCAGTGAGATAGGTCGCGCCGAGTGATCCCATGACGCGCGCGGCCTTGTTCACCGTGGTCGGGATGTCGAGGAGCTTGAGATCGGCGAACACCTCCATGCCGTCGCCGATCAGCACCTCGATGGCCTCCGGACCAGCGGCGCTGTAGAGCTCGAGGCCGACCTTGGCCACACCGAACCACGGGCGCAACTGTCGGGCCATGCGCTGCGCAGCGACGATGTCGTCGACGTCGAGGGCGAGGGCGAGGCGACTGCGGATCGCGTCGGGTGCACCGTCGGCGAAGTCAGCGGACATGAGCGGCTCCTGTCAGTTCGCGCACCGCACGCACATCGTGTGCGGCACACCATGCGATGAGTTCGTCGAGCACGCGCGCGCAGGTACGCGGATCGGCGAATGATGCGGTTCCCACCTGGACAGCGCTGGCCCCCGCCATCATCAATTCGATGGCATCGACACCGCGGGCGATGCCGCCGACTCCGACGATCGGGATCTCGGGATGCGCGGCGTGCACGTCGTGCACCGCACGAACGGCGACTGGATGGATCGCAGGGCCACTGAGCCCTCCACCGCGACCGTCGAGCACCGGTCGACGCGACTCGACGTCGATCACCATGCCGAGCACGGTGTTGACGAGTGTGACTGCTTCGGCGCCGGCATCGTGCGCGGCCTTCGCGATGTCGGGGAGGTCGGCGACGTTGGGGCTGAGCTTGGCCCACATCGGAAGACCGCACACCGACGCCGCAGCGAGAGCGCTCGTCGTGGTGGCCGACGAGTGAGCGAACATCGAATTGCGATCGTGATGGTTGGGACACGAGAGGTTGACCTCTACCGCACACACACCGGCGACCCCGGTGAGCATCTCGGCCGCGCGTCGGTAGTCATCGACCGTCGTGCCCCAGATGCTCACCACGACGCGCGCGCCCGTGCGGCGGATGGCTGGCAGGTCGTGTTCGACCCAGTGCGCGACGCCGGGACCCTGCAGGCCCACGCTGTTGAGCATGCCTGCGGGTGTCTCATGCACGCGCGGAGCGGTGTTGCCCGGCCACGGATCGGCCGAGAGTGACTTGACCACGATGGCACCGAGCGCGGCGAGGTCGAGATAGGCGCCGAGTTCGGTGCCATGGCCCGCAGTGCCCGACGCGGTCATCACCGGATTGGCGAGGGTGACCGAGCCCACCGAGGTGAGCGTGTCGACACCGCGGGAACTCATCGCTCCTGGCCCCCGAGCTCCGCAGCCGAGGCCTGCACCCCGGCGTGGTACTCCTGCAGTGGTCGCACCTTGAGTGCATGCGCGGAGCGATCGGCCATGCCATTGGCGGCGGCCAGTCCGGCGGCGCCGGTGGTGAGCAGGGGGACGCGGTGCTTGCCCGCTGCGGACCGGATGTGCGCGCCGTCGGCTCTGGGGCCACGCCCGCGCGGCGAGTTGACGACGAGCACGACCTCACCGCTCTCGATGAGATCGACCGCGTCGTGACCATCGGGTTCTCCGATCTTGGCCACGACCGTCTCGACGTCGACACCGGCGTCGCGGAGGTGCGAGGCCGTGCCGGACGTTGCAGCGATCGAGAAGCCGAGTTCGCGGAAGCGCTGCGCGGCGCGCACACCGACGGTCTTGTCGCGATCGGCCAGCGAGAGGAACACGGTGCCCTCGGTGGGCAGGATCGTGCCCGACGCGAGCTGGCTCTTGGCGAAGGCCAGACCGAACGTGAGGTCGATGCCCATCACCTCTCCCGTCGATCGCATCTCGGGACCGAGCAACGCGTCGGCCTCGGGGAAGCGACTGAACGGGAGGACGGCTTCCTTCACTGCGACATGATCACCGGGAACCGGTTCGGTGAGCAGACCCTCGGCGCGCAGTTCGTCGAGCGTGGCACCCAGCATCACGCGTGCCGCGACCTTGGCCAATGGCACGCCCGTGGCCTTCGCCACGAACGGAACCGTGCGACTGGCGCGCGGATTGGCCTCGATCACGAACACCTGGCCGTTCTTCACCGCGAACTGCACGTTGATGAGACCCACCACGCCGAGTGCATCGGCGATGCGACGGCTGTAGTCGGTGAGCACGGCGATCGTCTCGGCCGAGAGCGAATAGGGAGGGATGACACAGGCGGAGTCGCCCGAGTGCACACCGGCCTCCTCGACATGCTCCATGATCCCGCCGATGACGAAGTCGCCGTTGCGATCGCGGATGGAGTCGACGTCGACCTCCGTGGCGTCCTCGAGGAACCGGTCGACCAGTACGGGACGCTCGGCCGAGAGACCACCCTCCTTGCCCAGCGAGCCGAAGCCAGCCAGTTCGGCCATGGCCCGAGTGAGGTCGGCGTCGTCGTAGACGATCTCCATGGCCCGACCGCCGAGCACGTAGCTGGGACGCACGAGCACGGGATAGCCGATGCGCGCGGTGATGGCGAGCGCAGCGTCGATGTCGACGGCGGTACCACCCGCGGGCTGTGGGATCTCGAGGCGAGCGCACAGCGAGTTCCAGAGTTCGCGGTCCTCGGCAGCATCGATCGACTCGGGGCTCGTGCCGGCCACGAGTTCGCGCGGCAGGGTGTTCGAGAGCTTGAGCGGCGTCTGACCACCGAGTGAGACGATGACACCGACGGGCTGTTCCGCCTCGATGATGTTCATGACGTCCTCGTGCGTGAGCGGCTCGAAGTACAGGCGGTCGCTCGTGTCGTAGTCGGTCGACACGGTCTCCGGGTTGCAGTTGACCATGATCGTCTCGAACCCGGCATCACGCAGGGCGAAGGATGCGTGCACGCAGCAGTAGTCGAACTCGATGCCCTGACCGATGCGG
>CAYVUO010000164.1:0-4816 GCA_964454715.1 uncultured Bifidobacterium sp.
ACCCTGCAGGGTGTTGACCTGCACGACGGTCGTGGTGTTGCCGTTCTTCTCGAGCTGCGCCTTGACCGCCGCGATGACGGAGGCGGTCTCGGGACCGTTGCCGGTCATGATGCCGACCTTCGCACCCTTCGGGATCTGACCCGCCTGGATGGCTGCGTTCACGCCGGCATTGGCATTCACCTCGGCCGACGGGCCGATCGAGGTGAGCACGCCCGTGTCATGCGCGACCTGCGACATGACCTCACCGGTGAACGTGGGAACACCAGCGGCGGTGATGCACTCGATGTACTTGGGCGTCATGCCGCTGGCGTTGATGAACATGAACACCGGGTTGTTGATGGTGACGTCGTCACACACCTTCTGCTGCGTGGCGGGCTTGACCGGATCCCACACGAACACGACCGGCTCGAACTTGTAGCCGTTGATACCGCCGGCGGCATTCCAGTCGTCGAGGTAGGAGGTGACGCGCTTCGACAGGTTCTGGGTCGTCATGGCCGCCGCGAGCTGGATGCCCGAGGCGCGAAGACCGTCGAGGTCGGCCACGGCGACACCGACCTTGATGGTGGTGCCGGATATTCCCGTGGTGTCACCGTTGCTTCCCGAATTGCTGCTGCCCCCGCTGTCACTGCTGCTACTGCAACCGATTGCAGCCGCCGACAACGCGAGCGCACAGATGAGCGCCGCAGCGGCCCTCCATCCACGTGCCTGCCTCATGGACTCCTCCTGGAGATGATCGGGTCGGGCCCGCGCGCCTGACCCGACGACCCTAGCCCATGTGCCGGATGTCACCCCAGGAACGACGAAGGGCGCCGGCCGAGGCCGACGCCCTCCATCAGTTCTCCGGTGTCGGCCTCGGCCGACCTGGGATCACTTGGTGATCGGGTACCAGGTGTCGCTGGTCGGGACCCAGCACTGCTGGTCGACCGGGCAGCCGTTGTAGGTGCCCGTGGCGTTCTTCGCCGTGCCCGTCGGAGCGGCGGTGAGCTTCACACCGTGCACGAGGGTGGCGAGGTAGGTCTGGGTCGGAGCCGAGAGGCCCTTGCCATTCGACGACTTGGCCAGCGGGAGCTCGCCCTGGCTGCGAACGGCCTTCATGAACGAACCGCGGTCGAGGTTCTTGGTGACGCTCTCGAGCGACTTCTTGATCAGGTTCGCGAACACGCACTCCGCCGGCGGGTAGTCCGAGGACACCTTGGTGCCGTCGGGCAGCGTGCGGGTCTCACCCGAGGGAACGCCCATGTAGGACTTGGCGCCCGCGTAGTCGTTGGCCGAGATCTTGTCGAAGTGCGCACGGCACTCCTTCTCGAACTCGGTCTCGGTGGCGAGCGAACCCTTCGAGTTCACATCGTCGCCCCAGGTCGTGAAGCAGGTGCCACCGACAGCAGCGGCCTTGATCGACTTGGCGGCATACGGCGTGCACGACGAGTTGGTCACATCGGCGAAGGTGTACGACCAGTTGTTGCCACCGGCGCCGTCCCAGAATCCACCAGCAGCGGTGAACGCGAGGCCGACGACGATGTTGGAGACGCCCGCAGCCTTGAACGTGTTGACGGCCGCGGCCGACTCGGTGTTCTGGATGCCGGGATCACCCTGCAGGGTGTTGACCTGCACGACGGTCGTGGTGTTGCCGTTCTTCTCGAGCGCAGCCTTGGCGCTCGAGATCATCGCGGCGGTCTCCGGGCCATTGCCGGTGAGGATGCCGACCTTCGCGCCCTTGGCGATCTGGCCAGCCTGGATGGCCGCGGTCACGCTCGAGGAAGTGTTGACCTCCGACGAGGGAGCGATCGAGGTGAAGAAGCCGGTGTCGTGGGCCGACTGCGACGCGACCTCGCCGTAGAAGGTGGGCACGCCAGCAGTGGCGATGCACTCGACGTACTTCGCACCCATGCCGCTGGCGTTGATGAACATGAACACCGGGTTGTTGATGGTGACGTCGTCACACACCTTCTGCTGCGTGGCGGGCTTGACCGGATCCCACACGAACACGACCGGCTCGAACTTGTAGCCGTTGATACCGCCGGCGGCATTCCAGTCGTCGAGGTAGGAGGTGACGCGCTTCGACAGGTTCTGGGTCGTCATGGCCGCCGCGAGCTGGATGCCCGAGGCGCGAAGACCGTCGAGGTCGGCCACGGCGACACCGACCTTGATGGTGGTGCCGGATATTCCCGTGGTGTCACCGTTGCTTCCCGAATTGCTGCTGCCCCCGCTGTCACTGCTGCTACTGCAACCGATTGCAGCCGCCGACAACGCGAGCGCACAGATGAGCGCCGCAGCGGCCCTCCATCCACGTGCCTGCCTCATGGACTCCTCCTGGAGATGATCGGGTCGGGCCCGCGCGCCTGACCCGACGACCCTAGCCCATGTGCCGGATGTCACCCCAGGAACGACGAAGGGCGCCGGCCGAGGCCGACGCCCTCCATCAGTTCTCCGGTGTCGGCCTCGGCCGACCTGGGATCACTTGGTGATCGGGTACCAGGTGTCGCTGGTCGGGACCCAGCACTGCTGGTCGACCGGGCAGCCGTTGTAGGTGCCCGTGGCGTTCTTCGCCGTGCCCGTCGGAGCGGCGGTGAGCTTCACACCGTGCACGAGGGTGGCGAGGTAGGTCTGGGTCGGAGCCGAGAGGCCCTTGCCATTCGACGACTTGGCCAGCGGGAGCTCGCCCTGGCTGCGAACGGCCTTCATGAACGAACCGCGGTCGAGGTTCTTGGTGACGCTCTCGAGCGACTTCTTGATCAGGTTCGCGAACACGCACTCCGCCGGCGGGTAGTCCGAGGACACCTTGGTGCCGTCGGGCAGCGTGCGGGTCTCACCCGAGGGAACGCCCATGTAGGACTTGGCGCCCGCGTAGTCGTTGGCCGAGATCTTGTCGAAGTGCGCACGGCACTCCTTCTCGAACTCGGTCTCGGTGGCGAGCGAACCCTTCGAGTTCACATCGTCGCCCCAGGTCGTGAAGCAGGTGCCACCGACAGCAGCGGCCTTGATCGACTTGGCGGCATACGGCGTGCACGACGAGTTGGTCACATCGGCGAAGGTGTACGACCAGTTGTTGCCACCGGCGCCGTCCCAGAATCCACCAGCAGCGGTGAACGCGAGGCCGACGACGATGTTGGAGACGCCCGCAGCCTTGAACGTGTTGACGGCCGCGGCCGACTCGGTGTTCTGGATGCCGGGATCACCCTGCAGGGTGTTGACCTGCACGACGGTCGTGGTGTTGCCGTTCTTCTCGAGCTGCGCCTTGACCGCCGCGATGACGGAGGCGGTCTCGGGACCGTTGCCGGTCATGATGCCGACCTTCGCACCCTTCGGGATCTGACCCGCCTGGATGGCTGCGTTCACGCCGGCATTGGCATTCACCTCGGCCGACGGGCCGATCGAGGTGAGCACGCCCGTGTCATGCGCGACCTGCGACATGACCTCACCGGTGAACGTGGGAACACCAGCGGCGGTGATGCACTCGATGTACTTGGGCGTCATGCCGCTGGCGTTGATGAACATGAACACCGGGTTGTTGATGGTGACGTCGTCACACACCTTCTGCTGCGTGGCGGGCTTGACCGGATCCCACACGAACACGACCGGCTCGAACTTGTAGCCGTTGATACCGCCGGCGGCATTCCAGTCGTCGAGGTAGGAGGTGACGCGCTTCGACAGGTTCTGGGTCGTCATGGCCGCCGCGAGCTGGATGCCCGAGGCGCGAAGACCGTCGAGGTCGGCCACGGCGACACCGACCTTGATGGTGGTGCCGGATATTCCCGTGGTGTCACCGTTGCTTCCCGAATTGCTGCTGCCCCCGCTGTCACTGCTGCTACTGCAACCGATTGCAGCCGCCGACAACGCGAGCGCACAGATGAGCGCCGCAGCGGCCCTCCATCCACGTGCCTGCCTCATGGACTCCTCCTGGAGATGATCGGGTCGGGCCCGCGCGCCTGACCCGACGACCCTAGCCCATGTGCCGGATGTCACCCCAGGAACGACGAAGGGCGCCGGCCGAGGCCGACGCCCTCCATCAGTTCTCCGGTGTCGGCCTCGGCCGACCTGGGATCACTTGGTGATCGGGTACCAGGTGTCGCTGGTCGGGACCCAGCACTGCTGGTCGACCGGGCAGCCGTTGTAGGTGCCCGTGGCGTTCTTCGCCGTGCCCGTCGGAGCGGCGGTGAGCTTCACACCGTGCACGAGGGTGGCGAGGTAGGTCTGGGTCGGAGCCGAGAGGCCCTTGCCATTCGACGACTTGGCCAGCGGGAGCTCGCCCTGGCTGCGAACGGCCTTCATGAACGAACCGCGGTCGAGGTTCTTGGTGACGCTCTCGAGCGACTTCTTGATCAGGTTCGCGAACACGCACTCCGCCGGCGGGTAGTCCGAGGACACCTTGGTGCCGTCGGGCAGCGTGCGGGTCTCACCCGAGGGAACGCCCATGTAGGACTTGGCGCCCGCGTAGTCGTTGGCCGAGATCTTGTCGAAGTGCGCACGGCACTCCTTCTCGAACTCGGTCTCGGTGGCGAGCGAACCCTTCGAGTTCACATCGTCGCCCCAGGTCGTGAAGCAGGTGCCACCGACAGCAGCGGCCTTGATCGACTTGGCGGCATACGGCGTGCACGACGAGTTGGTCACATCGGCGAAGGTGTACGACCAGTTGTTGCCACCGGCGCCGTCCCAGAATCCACCAGCAGCGGTGAACGCGAGGCCGACGACGATGTTGGAGACGCCCGCAGCCTTGAACGTGTTGACGGCCGCGGCCGACTCGGTGTTCTGGATGCCGGGATCACCCTGCAGGGTGTTGACCTGCACGACGGTCGTGGTGTTGCCGTTCTTCTCGAGC
>CAYVUO010000165.1:0-4805 GCA_964454715.1 uncultured Bifidobacterium sp.
ACGATCAGCACGGCCTGCTGCTCCTTGAGGCGGGCAATGGTGACCTGCTCGATGACGATGCCGGCACCCTCACCCTTGCGACGGGTGAGGTGACCGTGCTCGATCTTGCTGTGCAGCGTGAGGATCGCGTGCATCAGCGTCTCGGGCGTGGGAGGGCAGCCCGGCGCATAGACATCGACGGGCACGACCTGATCGACGCCCTGCACGATGGCGTAGTTGTTGAACATGCCACCCGACGACGCGCACACACCCATCGAGATGACCCACTTGGGTTCCATCATCTGGTCGTAGACCTGACGCAGCACCGGAGCCATCTTCTGCGAGACGCGACCGGCGACGATCATGAGGTCGCTCTGACGCGGCGAGGCGCGGAAGGTCTCCATGCCGTAGCGGGCGAGGTCGTAGTGCGGACCACCGGCCGCCATCATCTCGATGGCGCAGCAGGCGAGACCGAAGGTCGCGGGCATCACACTGTGACGCCGCGCCCACTTCACCAGATACTCGAGGGAACCGGTGAGGAAGTTGTGCGAGAGGCCTTCGAATCCTGCATCGAGCAGGCCCCCGCTGACGATGGTCTCGTTGGACACCTACGCCGCCTCGTGCTCTTCGGTGGCGCGACCCTCGAGTCCGACACGACGGATGGTGGTGGTCGAGGTACGAGCCGGCGAGACGATGCCGGTACGACGCAGGACCTTCGCCGGGCCCCAGTCGAGGGCTCCATTGCTGATGAGGTAGACGAACGACTCGAACACCGCTGCGGTGAAGATGACGATCGCCGCGATGCCGAATCCACCGAGCGAACGGAACACCGTGCCGAACGGGAAGAGGAAGATCACCTCGACATCGAAGACGATGAAGATCATCGCAACGAGGAAGAACTTCACCGGGAAGCGATCGGGCACATCGGTGCCGGGCACGATGCCGCACTCATAGGGAGATCCCTTCGCCACCGACGGACTGCGCGGCGCGAGCAGGCTCGACACGACGCGGCTCACCGCGGCGAACACGATCGCCAGGATGAGCATCACGAGGATGGGGAGGTACTGACCCATGGATCAGGCCTTGGCCTTCTCGGCCTCGGCGGCCGCAGCCTTGTTGGCCATGAGGTGCTTGTCACGGTTGTGCAGCGCCCAGGCGAAGATGACGAACAGCGACGCCGAGATCACGAAGTAGAGGAACGGGATCAGACGGACGTCACCGAGATCGCGCACCATGACCACCGAGATGACCGGCTGGGTCGGATCGACCTTCGGGAGCGGCGGAGCCTGGCCGGCCTTGGTCTCCTGAGGGATCACGGCCTGCACCTGCACGACGGCGTAGTGCGTCGGGTGCTTGAAGTTGATCGTCTTGTTCACGCGATAGACGACGCGGCACCAGGTGTCGGAGTCGGCGCACTCCTCCTGACGCGTGGGCTTGCCGCCGTACTCCCAGGTGTTCAACTTCTTGTAGTCGGCCGTGGTCTTGAACACGCCCGAATCGACGATGATCACGTCGGCCGAGGCTTGGGCCTCGCCCGACTTCGACGACGGTGTGAGCTTCCAACCCTGGAGCTGCTCCTTGGTCAGGTACTCACTCACGATGTCGGGATGCGCGGTCTGCAACTCGGACAGCGTGAAGCCGTTGGGGAACTCCTCCACGAGATCCGGGTGCGTGGCGAGGATCTTGTCGGCCGACGGCAACGAAGCCGGATCGACCAGCTTCGACAACGCTTCGGTGCGCGCCGCTTCGGTGCCTCCATTGACATAGACCTCGACCGGCTTCCAACTGGCGTTGTTGCCGCGCGGTCCGATGGCCGGGGGGCTGATCCACCACACGAGCGTGAGGATGGTGAGCCATCCGAACAGGCCGGCGAGCGCGACGAGGAGACCGAGTCGGTTGCCGAGGTTGGTCGACAGGATCAGGTACACCGAGCCCATGAGCACGGCGACGCCGACCATCACCACGAGGATGCCCCGGATTCCCGGGTCGAACGCGATGCCGGCGAAGAGGTTCACGGTCTGCATGTCAGAGGCTCCGCTCGTAGGCGACGACGGCTGCGATCTGCTCTGGAGTGAGCATCACCTGATCCGGGCTCATGATCGCAGTGGCGGGATCGGTCGCGTTGGGGTTGGTGCCGAAGCTGCCCATGCGGCCGCTCGACCAACCGTTGACGCCGTAGGCCGTTCCCTGCTTGGGATAGGCCGATACGAACGATTCCTGCTGCGACGCGAGCGGGAACTGTCGGATCTCGGAACCGCCCGTGAGGTTGGGACCCATGCCGCCGCCACCGGCCCGCTGAGCCGCGCCGTACGACCACCCCTTCGTATGGCAACGACCACACGAATAGGCACCGCCGGCGAATCCGTCGGAGTACCCGAGGTTGAAGACGGCCTCGCCGAGAGTCTTGTAGAGACCGTTCGGGATCGTGCAGTTGCCCGCCGCGTCAGCCGCACAGGTCTTGTCGAGTTCGGCCTGCACCTCGGCCTGCGACTGCTCACCGGGGATCTGGATGGAGGTGAGGTAGTAGATGATGTCGTCGATCTGCTGATCGGTGAGAGGGCCACCACCGGGCGCGCCCCACGCCGGCATCGGCGAGTAGCCGCGGCCATAGTTGAGGATGTACTTCACCTGCTCGGGTGTGTAGCGATACATCACCGTGTTGAGCGCCGGGGCCTTCCACTGCACCTGAGCGACGAAGTCACCGGTGGCGGGATCGGTGATCGTGTAGGACGCCACACCACCGACGCCGTTGGGCCCATGGCAGTTGGCGCACTGGGCGCCTGCGACGTAGAGCTCGGCACCCCGCTCGATGAACTCCTCCTTGAATCCCTCGACCGCGTTCTCCTGACGGCTCGGCTCACCGAGCCAGTAGAGGGGAAGGGCGATGGCGATGACAGCGAGGGCGACGAGACCGAGACCGAGCGTGCGGTCGAGCTTCTTGGTCTCGAGTTCGTCGTCGGGAGTGCCGGGACGGCGATTCGGTGCGAGTTCGATCTCGGCACCGACCTCGGGCCGAGCCTTGCGCATGTTGACGAAGATGGCGACCGCGAACCCACCCAGCAGGATGATCGCGACGACGTAACCGATCGCCTTCTGCGCGCTCGCGAGCACGACGACGCTTGAGAACGTGGACATCAGTGGCTACCTGCTCCCACACAGTGCGGACCTTCGGCTTCCTGACCGGTGGTGTTCACACCGATCGGCGGGCCCTGGATGATCTGGCCGGTGTTGACGGAGAGGACGCCGCCCACGACCTCGGTGGCGAAGCGATCCATGCCGCGTGGAGCAGGACCGCCCTTCTTCTCACCCGCCAGGTTGTACTGCGAACCGTGGCAAGGGCACTCGAACCACTGCGAGGTCTGACACGACGGCACGCGACAGCCGAGGTGCGGACACTTCTGGTAGAGCACTGCGACGCCGGCCTCGAGCGAGGCCAGCACCGGGGCCGGGTACACCTGCTTGGCCTTGTCGATCGCCGACGCCGGATAGTTCGTCAGCCACATGCGGCCCTCGGCCGAGTAGAGGAAGCCCTTCGAAGCCGTGATCTTGGCCTTGACGTCCTCGACGTTGCCGACACGGATCTTCGAACCGAAGCCGCCCTTCGGCTGCGGCCAAAGGAATGCCAGCACCGCAGCACCGAAGCCGGAGAGGCCGAGGCCCATGACGATGATGATCGAACGATTGAAGAACTTCCGTCGCGACACACCGATCGCATCGACGTCGGGAGGCGTCCACTCCGCCGGCGCCTTCGACGCTGCCGGCTCGATCTCCGGCGCACGACGCTCGAGCTCGGCGGAACGCTCGACCTGACGGCCGGACACGGTCGCGAGCTCGCCATCGAGCGCGGCATTGCCCTTGTCGCGGGACTTCGTCTCACGGCTCAGCGCGCCCGTGGCACCTCCGGTGTCGCGTCGACGCAGGGCGCCGAACAGCACGACGCCGGCGAGGACGACGACGACCGGGATGACGATGACCAATGGATTCATCACGTACTCCTGGGGGTGAGCCTCAGAGCTCGAAGAAGAGGCCGCCGGTCCAAGGCGCAACGAAGTTGAATCCGGGACCGCGGAAGAACGAACCGATGATGACGAGCACCGCCCAGAACATCATCTGGACGGTGAAGATGGAGATCGCGAACTTGCGATCCTCGGGCTTGTTCGACGGGTTCTTGTCGATGTACGGAGCGAGGATCAGCAGGAAGATGCCCATGCCCGGGATGGTCACACCGGCGACCATCGGATGGAACATGGTGAGCAGCTCCTGGAGACCGAGGAAGTACCACGGGGCCTTCGACGGGTTCGGCGTCTGGTTGATGTTGGCGAGTTCGAGGAGCGGTGCGTTGACGAAGATCGAGAAGATCAGCGTGAACACCGTGATCGCCAGCGCGGCGACGAACTCTCCGGCGATGAGGTGCGGCCAGGTGTGCACCTTGTCGACGGGCTCGGCCTTGACGTCCTGGATCGAACCGGCCTTGACCACGGTGAGCAGTCGCTGGGTGTGACCACCGGGGCCGGTCTCGCTGGGAGGCGGAGCGGCGGCTGCGACCGCAGTGGCCACGCCGCCACCGGCTGCAGCAGCGGGAGCAGTGGCAACGGCACCGCCACCGTCCTTGTTGCTACGCGCCGAACGCGAGCGCTCGAGGAGATGGGCGGGGATGCGACTGTCGCCACCGCCGGGCGCGGGTGCTTCTGCCGCAGGCGCGTCGGCCGGCGCAGCAGAGCCCTCGGCCGCCTTGGCTCGAGCAGCTTCGGCTCGCTTGCGGAGATGTTCTGGGAGTTCGGTCATCGCAGATTCCTCGAGCTCTTATCGGGCCGGGGATACCACCG
>CAYVUO010000166.1:0-4741 GCA_964454715.1 uncultured Bifidobacterium sp.
ATCTCGTCGTTCACCGAGCTGTCCTTCTCGATGTAGGTGTCCGACGAGGGCATGTACGCCTCGGGTTGGTAGTAGTCGTAGTACGACACGAAGTACTCGACCCGGTTGTCGGGGAAGAACTCACGGAACTCGTTGGCCAACTGCGCGGCGAGCGACTTGTTGGGCGCCATCACGAGCGTGGGCCGCTGCAGGGCCTCGATCGTCCAGGCGATGGTGGCGCTCTTGCCCGAACCGGTGATGCCCAGCAAGGTCTGGAACCGGTTTCCCGACCGGATGCTGTCGGTGAGCCCCTCGATGGCCCTCGGCTGGTCGCCAGCGGGCTGGAACTCGGACACGAGACGGAACGGCGGCACGGGTGGAGTCTACGGACGGGTCGACGGACCCATGCGGGCCGCGGCCGCCGTCTAACCTCGCAGTCGGCCGTGCACCCGGTGCGGCATTCCCCCGGAGACTCACATGCGCGACGCGTTGGGATCGGTCCAGTCGGTGCTGGTGCTCGGAGGCAACTCCGAGATCGCACTCGCGATCGTCGATCGCCTCGTGGCCTCGCGATGCCGGAGCGTGGTGCTCGGCGTGCGCGACCCCGAAACCGCCCGCGCCTCGGTGAGCCGCCTTCGGTCCGAGGGCGCCACCACGGTCGAGGCCATCCGCTTCGATGCCTCCGAACCCGCCACACATGAGGCCGTCATCGCTCAGGCCGTCGGCCTCGTGGGCGACCTCGACATGGTCATCCTCGCCGCCGGCGTGTTGGGAGATCAGGAGGAGTTCAACTCCGATCCCGTCGCCGCGGCCCGCGCAGCGACCGCCAACTACACCGGATCGGTGTCGGCCGGTCTCGCCGCCGCCGAGCGACTGCGCCGTCAGGGTCACGGAACCATCCTCGCCATCACGTCGGTGGCGGGCGTGCGGGCCCGCGCCGACAACTTCGTCTACGGCTCCACCAAGGCCGGCATGGACGCGTTCGCCCAGGGACTCGGCGACGCGCTCATCGGCACCGGTGCGCGCGTCGTGGTCGTGCGCCCGGGCTTCGTGCACACCCGAATGACCGAGGGCCTCTCCCCCGCCCCATTCGCCACCACACCCGACAAGATCGCCGATGTCGTCATCAGCGGCCTCGCCAAGGGTCGCGAAGTCATCTGGGCGCCGGCGATCCTCGGCCCCATGTTCGCCATCATGCGTCTGCTTCCCCGTGCGGTGTGGCGCAAGGTGAGCGCGCGCTGACATGACCGCGTCCATCGCCCGTCCGTCGCTCGTTCTGGGGCTCGTGCGCGCCATGCGCCCGAAGCAGTGGATCAAGAACATCCTCGTGTTCGCTGCGCCCGTGGCAGCCGGCATCTTCGACAGCCGCAACACCGACCTGAAGGCCCTCGCTGCCTTCGGATGCTTCTGCGCCGCGGCCAGCGCCACCTACCTCCTCAACGACATCACCGACGTGAAGCGCGATCGCCAGCACCCCGTGAAGCGCAACCGTCCCATCGCTGCCGGCATCGTGCCGGTGCCCGTAGCGATGGTGCTCGCTGCCGTGCTGCTCGTGATCGGTGTCGGCGGTGGCTTCGCCATCACCCGCGCGTTCGGCCTCACCATCGTCGCCTATCTCGCCAACACCACGCTCTACACGTTGTGGTTCAAGCACATGGCCATCCTCGACATCGTCGCCGTCGCCGCCGGGTTCGTGCTGCGAGCCATCGGCGGAGCGACGGCCACGTCGGTGCCGATCTCGGAATGGTTCTTCATCGTCACGAGTTTCGGCGCGCTGTTGATGGTGTCGGGCAAGCGCGCTGGTGAACTGGTCGAACTCGGTGACGAGGCCCACATCGTGCGTCCCGTACTCGCCGAGTACAGCGTGTCGTTCCTCTCCTATCTGCGCGCCGTGTTCTCCGGTGGCGCACTCATCACCTATTGCCTCTGGGCGTTCGCCTCGGCCAACGAATCCGGTTCCGGCTCGGTGCTGTTCAAGCTCTCGATCGTTCCGTTCGCCGTCGCCATCCTGCGCTATGCGCTCCTGCTCGATCGCGGCGAGGGCTCCGAACCGGAGAACCTCGTCCTGTCCGATCGCACACTTCTCGCCTCGGGCGCGGTGTGGGCGATCCTCTACGCGCTTGCCGTCTACTCCGCCTGAACCGTCGACCATCAGGGTCGTCCCGTCGTCGACGGAGTTGACCGGTTGGGGCCGCACCGCCCCGACCGGTGCCGATGTGCGTCGCCCCACGTCGCGCACCGAACTGCGCCGGGCCCTGCCCACCTCGTTCCCACGCGGCCTCATCGCCCGCGGCCTCGGTCGCAGCTATGGCGATGCGGCGCAGAACGCCGGCGGCACGGTGATCGAGGCCTCCGATGTCGACTCGTTCACGGTGCACGATTCGAATCCCGACGACCCCTACGTACTCGGCGCCGCCGAGGCCGGCGCCAGCATCGACCGATTGCTGCACGCGCTCGTGCCCCAGGGCCTGTTCGTGCCCGTCACCCCCGGCACCCGTTACGTCACGGTCGGTGGTGCCATTGCGTCCGACATCCACGGCAAGAACCACCACAACAAGGGTTCGTGGTGCGATCACGTCGTGTCGATGCACCTGCAATTGGCCGACGGATCGGTGGTCGAGATCGGCCCCGACCGCGACCCCGAACTGTTCTGGGCCACCGCCGGCGGAATGGGTCTCACCGGCGTGGTGCTCGATGCCACGTTCAAGTGTCCGCGGATCGGTTCGAGCAAGTTGCTCGTCGACACAGACCGTGCTCCCGATCTCGATTCGGTGCTCGACCTCATGCGTGGCGATCACGCCTACGACTACTCGGTCGCATGGATCGACCTCATGGCCACTGGTCGTTCGATGGGACGCTCGGTGCTCACGCGCGGTCGCTTCGCCACCGCAGCCGAGGCCTGCACCAAACCGAATGACGACCCGTTCGCCTATTCGGCCGGCGTCATCGCCAGTGCCCCGCCGTTCGTACCCGGAGGTCTTCTCAACAAGCTCACCGTGCGCGCGTTCAACGAGTTGTGGTTCCGAAAGGCGCCGAAGGAACGACGCGACGAACTGCAGACCATTCCCACGTTCTTCCATCCGCTCGACATGGTGGGCGGATGGAACCGCATCTACGGACCGGGTGGGTTCCTGCAGTGGCAGTTCGTCATCCCCTTCGGCGCCGAGGACACGCTCGCCCGCATCATCGGCGAGCTGAGCGAAGCGGGTTGCACCTCGTTCCTCGCCGTGCTCAAGGGGTTCGGCCCTGCCAACCCCGCACCGCTGTCATTCCCCGATGCCGGATGGACCCTCGCGCTCGACATCCCGACCGGCGTTCCCGGTCTCGCTCCCCTGCTCGACCGACTCGACGAGATGGTCGTCGCCGCCGGCGGACGCATCTACCTGTCGAAGGATTCTCGCGTTCGGCCCGAATTGTTGCCGGCGATGTATCCGCGACTCGACGAATGGCGCGCCGTGCGCGATCGCGTCGATCCGCAGCGCCGACTCCGCAGCGATCTGTCACGGCGACTCGGACTCTGAACGACCTCGAACCGTTCGACGACGCAGTCAGGCGTCGGCGCGCTTGGTCTGGATCCAGGCCCAACACTCGTCGATGCGTTCGGCCAACTCGGCCTCGGTGCCGTCGTTGGGGATGACGTAGGCCGCGACCTCGCGACGCTGTTCACGCGTGGCCTGCCGCGCCATGCGCGCCCTGGCGTCATCCGCATTGAAGTTGCGGAATCGCACGAGTCGATCGATGGCGATCTCGGGATCGGTGTCGACCACGATGATGCCGGCGGTCTCGTAGGCCTTCGACTCCACCAACAGCGGCACGTCGAGTATCACGATGTTGTCGGTGTCGGCCTGAGCCTGCATGCGGCGGTCGATCTCGGCCTGCACCCGCGGATGCACGATGGCGTTGAGTGCCTTGAGCTGTTCGTCGTCGTTGAACACGATGTCGGCCACGGCCTGGCGATCGAGTGAACCATCGTCCTGCAGGATGCGATCGCCGAAGTGCTCCACCATCGCGGCCAGCACCTCACCACCCGGGGACTGCAGTTCGCGCACCACCGCATCGGCGTCGATCACGATCGCGCCACGACGGGCGAACTCGGCCGACACCGTCGACTTGCCCGAACCGATTCCCCCGGTGAGACCCAGCAGCAGCACGGCGGCAACCTACCACCGGGCCCCTTCGCGAATTCCAACGATGGAATTCCTCAAGTGCTCGCGGATCGTGCCGAATGAAAGGGCATGACAGACACCACCATGACCCGAGAGACCACCTCGACCCTCACCGCAACGCGGCCGTGGGAGGGATGGCGCTCCTTGCCCGTACCCGTCACGACTCGTGAGAAGGAAGTGCTCGCAGCCATCGTCGACGGATGCTCGACGCCCGAAGTGGCGGCCCGCCTCTACCTGTCGCAGAAGACGGTGAAGAACCACCTGGCGTCGATCTACCAGAAGCTGTGTGCACGCGACCGCACCCAGGCCGTGCTCATCGCACTGCGCCTGGGCATCGTCGATCTGTGAGTTGCGCGCCGCCGCAGCGGCGCCGACTCATTCGGCCGAAGCGACCGGCGGCACCGAGGTGTCGCCCTGCTCGGCGTAGTACTCGGCCCAGGCCTCCTGCGCCTCGGTCGAGCCCGAGCCACCGATGTAGTTGCCCTCGGCGTCATAGGCATGCTCGCCGAAGTGCTCCTGATACTCGGCGGCCACGATGCCACCCTCGGCGGCCTGCTTGATCGACAGGCTGATGCGGCGGCGGTCGAGGTCGAGGT
>CAYVUO010000167.1:0-4739 GCA_964454715.1 uncultured Bifidobacterium sp.
TCGACGCCGAGCACTTCTTCGACGGCTACCGGAACAACCCCGAGTTCGCGTTGCGCGTGCTCGAAGCGGC
This sequence comes from uncultured Bifidobacterium sp., assembly GCA_964454715.1. Lineage (GTDB taxonomy): Bacteria > Actinomycetota > Acidimicrobiia > Acidimicrobiales > Acidimicrobilacustridaceae > Acidimicrobilacustris. The sequence goes on from CAYVUO010000167.1 coordinate 71, forward strand.
CATGGTCAACGGCGCCGATTGCGTCGTGCTGTGCGACACCAACGGTGGTTCTCTGCCGCATGACGTGCAGCGCATCGTCGGTGAGGTCGTGTCGTTCGTTGGCGGTGCCACTGGTGTGGGCATCCACACCCAGAACGATTCGGGTTGTGCGGTCGCCAACTCCATCGCTGCCGTCGTCGGTGGTGCCACCCAGGTGCAGGGCACGGTCAACGGCTACGGCGAGCGCACCGGCAACGCCAACCTGATGACGGTCATCCCCGATCTCACGCTCAAGCTCGGCATCGAGACGCTGCCCGAGGGCCGTCTCGAACGTCTCACCATCGTGAGCCATCGCGTGGCCGAACTCGTCAACCTGCCGCCCAATGGCGCCGATCCGTTCGTCGGTGTGTCGGCCTTCGCCCACAAGGGCGGTCTGCACACCTCGGCGCTCGGTCGGGCCGGTGGCGCCACCTACGAGCACATCGATCCCGCCGTCGTGGGCAATCATTCGCGCGTGCTGGTGAGCGACCTCGGTGGTCGCGCCGGCATGGCCATGAAGGCGGCGGAGTTCGGGGTCGAACTCGACGACCGCGCCGCTGCTGCGCTCAGCGAGGAACTCAAGGAACTCGAGGCCGTCGGGTGGCACTTCGAGTCGGCCGATGCCTCGCTCGAGCTGCGCATGCGTCGCGCCACCGGTTGGCAGCAACCGTGGTTCCGGGTCGAGGCCTATCGCGTCTCCAGCTACAACCGCGCCGTCGACGGGGGTTCCGAGACCACCACGGAGGCCACGGTGAAGCTCTGGATCGGTGACGAACGCATCGCTGCGGTGGGAGAGGGCAATGGCCCCGTCAACGCGCTCGATTCGGCGGTGCGTCGTGCCCTCGACGGTCGCTTCCCGGTCCTCGAGCGCATCCATCTCACCGACTTCAAGGTCCGCGTGGTCGACGGTGGTGCGGCCACCGGTGCGGTCGTGCGGGTGCTCATGGACGCCACCGACGGTGAACGGGTCTGGACGACCGTCGGCGTCGACAGCAACGTCATCGAGGCGTCGTGGCAGGCGCTGCTCGACTCGTTGCAGTACGGCCTGCTGCACTCCTCCTAGAGTGTCGGCCCATGGCCGCTCCTGACTACGTCCCCCGCCCGGTCTCCGAAGAGCCCCGCGTCTACCAGTCGCCCCCGTGGCGTCCCGAGTCGTGGATGGCCGACCGTCCCGCCGAACTCGACGGGCCCCAGCCGCTCGGTGCTCGTCTTGGCACTCCGGGGCCCGATCAGGGCTATGCGCTGCGTCTCGTGCGCAACTTCTCCGATCGTCTCGTGCTCAACGGTGATTCGGCCGACGATGTCGTCGCTGGCTGCGTGGCGCTCGCCATGCGCCGTGCCGGTGCGTTCGGTCGCGGCCCGATCGTGCACGACCTCACCGTGGCATTCACGCTCTACGGCTACCTCGAGAACGTGCCGGCCGATCTGGCCGCGAAGCGTTCCAAGGTCTTCGCATCGGTCGATGGTCTGCACCACTACATGGAGCGTCGTGCCATCGTCGATGTGGTGCCCGAGGATCTGCTGCGTCTCTCGCCCGATGCGGTCAAGGCCGCCGTCGGCGACGATCCGTCGATCCGTGTGGCGCTGGTCGATGCCGCGCTCGCATCACAGCACCACGACGAAGCGGTGCACTGACGTTCAGTAGATGTCGATCGGCGTGCCGGCCGGGATGAGGTCGGCGATCGCCGTCACCGTCTCGTTCGACATGCGCACACAACCATTCGATGCCTGGGTGCCGAGCAGTTCGGGCATGCTCGTTCCGTGCAGCGCCATGACGGGCAGGCCGCCGTCGAAGGTGTCGAGCATCTCGCTGTAGCCGTTGGTGGCCAGCACCCAGGGGCCGTAGAAGCCGTCGGGGTTCGACTGCTTGATCTTCTCGGAGATGTAGAAGTGACCCTGCGGCGTGCGGGTCTGCTCCTTGCCGATCGCCACCTTGGTGTCGCGGATCAGCTCGTCACCCTTGTAGAGCGACAGCGTATAGGTGGCGAGGTCGAGGCGCAGTCGGTAGGTGGTCGATGACAGTTCGACCTCGGAACGCTTGATCCATCCCTCGGTGTGATTGGGTCGAGCGGGGATGAGCACCTTCAGCCAGTCGCCGGCGTCCTCGACGACGGTGAACACCAGCGGGCTCTTGAAGTACGTCGGGTTCTCGAACTGGAAGCCGGTGTCGACCTTCTTCACGCCGGCCGAGTTGAGGTTGGTTCGCGGGATCGCGGCCATCGAACCGGGCTTCGCGGTCGGCGGTGCGGTGGTGGTCGTGCTGGCACCAGCGGCTGCGGTCGTGGTGGTGACGTTCGCGGGCTTGGTGGCGAGCACGGTGATGGTCGAGCCCTTCACCGTGGCGATCTTCGTGCCGGCGACGGCGGCGGTGGCGACGGTCGTCGACTCCGAGGTCTCCGGCGGTGTGGCCTTCTTCGAACCACCTCCGCACGCACCCGCGACGAGTGCGAGCGAGATGGCGATGATGGCGAGGAGGCGACGAGGGGTGGTGCGCAACGGATCCTCCGACGATCCCGGGGGCGGACCGGCCGACGGTACCATCGACCGGGTGACTGGTCCCATCGCCCGCTTCGCACCGTCTCCCACCGGCTACCTCCACATCGGGGGTGCGCGAACGGCGCTGTTCAACTGGCTCTTCGCCCGACAGCAGGGCGGCAAGTTCGTCCTGCGCATCGAGGACACCGATGGTGAACGGTCGAAGCCCGAACTGATCGACGTCATCTTCCGTGCCCTCGAATGGCTCGGTCTCGAATGGGACGGCACCCCGGTGCATCAGAGCGAGCGTGGCGCGCTCTATCGCGATGCCATCGATCGACTGCTCGCATCGGGTTCGGCCTACTGGTGTTCGTGCACACCCGACGAGGTGAGGGCCCGGGCCGAGGCTCGTGGCGGCACCCCCGGCTACGACGGTCATTGCGCCGATCGCGGCCTCGGCGACGGACCGGGGCATGTCGTGCGCTTCCGCGTGCCCGACACCGGCGAGACGGCCTTCGACGACGTCATCCGCGGCCGCGTGGTGTTCGAGAACTCGGTGCTCGAGGACTTCGTCATCCAGCGCTCCAACGGTTCGCCGATGTTCCATCTCGCCAACGCCGTCGACGATGCCGACCAGGGCATCACACACGTCATCCGTGGTGAGGACCTCATCAACGTCACGCCCAAGGTGCTGCTCATCCGCGATGCGCTCGGGCTCGTCGATCCGCTCACGTTCGCCCATCTACCGCTCATCGTGAACGAGAAGCGTCAGAAGCTCTCGAAGCGTCGCGACGACGTGTCGGTCGGCGACTACATCGACCGCGGCTATCTGCCCGAGGCGATGGTCAACTACCTCGCCACGTTGGGTTGGGGCCCGTCCGACGGCATCGAGATCCGACCACTGGCCGAGATCGTCGATCTGTTCCGTCTCGACGAGGTCGGCAAGTCGGGCGCGTTCTTCGACGTGAAGAAGTTGCAGCACTTCAACGGTGAATACATCCGCGCACTGTCGATCCCGCAGTTCGTGTCGCGCTCGACGCGTTGGCTCTACGACGACGCACCGTGGTCACCCGATCGTTTCGACCTCGCCCAGTTCGAGGTCATGGCCCCGCTCGTGCAGGAGCGCGTGAAGCTGTTGTCGGAGGTGCCGGGCTACGTCGACTTCCTGTACGTCGATGAACCGGTGATCGACGACGATTCGTGGGCCAAGGCCACCAAGGATTCGGCGCTCGCCACTGCCGTGCTCGATCACGCCCTCGCGCAGTTCGCCACCTGCGAATGGACCGCTCCCACCCTCGAGGTCGCACTGTTCTCGTATGCCGAGGAGCACGGTGTGGCCAAGGGCAAGGTGCAGGCGCCGGTGCGCGTGGCCGTCACCGGTCGCAGTGTCGGCCCTCCGTTGTTCGAATCGCTCGAGGTGCTCGGGCGCGACGAGACGATCCGGCGGGTCGGGGCGGCGCGGGCCCGCCTCTGATGATCCTCCTGCGCGTGGCCATCAAGGTGGTCGGCGCCGTCGTCGCGTTGGTGGTGCTGTACGTCGCCATCACGTTCGCCCAGGTGTGGTGGGCCTCGCGTCAGAGTGATGACTCGCCGGCCTCGGCCATCGTCGTCATGGGGGCGGCGCAGTGGAACGGTCAACCCTCGCCGGTGCTGCGCGGCCGTCTCGATCACGCCGCCGATCTCTATGCGCGCGGTGTGGCCCCGGAGATCATCGTGGCCGGTGGCAAGCAGGTCGGCGACGTCAAGACACAGGGTCTCGTCGGCTTCGAGTACCTGCGCAGCAAGGGTGTGCCCGAGACGGCGGTGCTCATCGAGGTCGACGGTCGTGACAGCTATGAGGAACTCTCCGCCGCGCGGAACATCCTCGACGAACGCAAGCTCGGCCGCGACGTCGTGATCGTCACCGACCCGTACCACTCCTATCGGGCCGCGGCGATCGCGTCGGAGGTGGGGCTGAAGCCGCACGTCTCTCCCACTGGGGCCGGGTCGTCGATGAACGACCTGGTGCGGGAGACCGGCGGTGTCGCCATAGGGCGCCTGCTGGGCTACCGGCGGCTCTCGGCCCTGCATTGACGGTTTGGTCCCGGTGGCGCCGGGTCCGGTATCGTGCCCGTTCCATCCATTCGGGGGTGGTGTAATTGGCAACACGTCTGGTTCTGGCCCAGTTGTTGGGGGT
>CAYVUO010000168.1:0-4734 GCA_964454715.1 uncultured Bifidobacterium sp.
TCGACATCGCCCACACCGACTACTGGGTGATCATGGGCGGCAATCCGCAGGCCTCGGGCGGTTCCTTGCTGGCCAGCCCCGACCAGTTGGCGCAGATCGAGGGCATCCGAGCGCGTGGCGGTCAGGTGATCGTCATCGATCCGCGTCGCACCGCCACTGCCGATGTCGCGAGCGAATGGCTCCCCATCGTCCCCGGCACCGACGCTGCGTTCCTGCTCGCCCTGTGCAACGTGCTGTTCAGCGAGGGTCTCGCGAACCTCGGTGCGGTCGACGGTCTCGTCAACGGCGTCGACGACGTGCGCGCTGCGTGCGAGTCGTTCACACCCGAACGCGTCGCGGACTTCTGCCGCATCCCCGCCGACACCATCCGCCGCATCGCACGCGACCTCGCCGGGGCGGAGGCCGGCGGCCTCTACGGTCGCATCGGCCTGTGCAATCAGGAGTTCGGCACGTTGGCGTCATGGCTCGTCGACGTCGTCAACATCCTCGCCGGGCAGTTCGACAAGCAGGGCGGCATGTTGTTCGGCAAGCCCGCGGCGAAGCCCCTCACCTGGGTGCCCGACACCGCGCTCGTCGGCGAGCCGGTGTTCGGTCGGTGGACGAGCCGCGTGCGCGGTGTGCCCGAGATCCTCGGCCAGGTGCCGTGCTCCTGCCTCGCCGAGGAGATCGCGACTCCCGGCGAGGGGCAGATCCGTGCCCTCATCACCATCGCCGCCAATCCTGCGATCAGCGTCCCCGACTCGGCCCTGCTCGAGGAGGCATTGCCGATGCTCGACGCGATGGTCTCGATCGACTGCTACCTCAACGAGACGACGCGCTTCGCGCATGTGATCCTCCCCGGCCCGTCACCGCTCGAGTCACCGCACTTCGATGAACTCATGTGGGCGTGGTCGGTGGGCACGGCATCGAAGTGGAGCGACCAGCTCTTCGCGCTTCCCGACGACAACGTGCCCGAGTGGGAGATCCTCGCCCGCCTCGGTTGGATCTGCGCCGGCAACCGCGACGCCGACTACGACTTCGGCGTGCTCGACGACGGCTGGTTCACGACGTTGTGCCACATGTACGGACGCAACCCCGAGGAGACGTTGCCGCTGTACGACCACGGCGGCCCCGAGCGAATGATCGATCTGCAGTTGCGCATGGGCCCCTGGGGCGACCGCTACGGCGAGGTGCCCGACGGTCTCAACCTGCAGAAGGTGAAGGACGCGACACATGGCGTCGATCTCGGTCCGATGGTTCCCGGTCGCGCCGCCGAGGTGATCGGCACGCCGTCCGGCCGCATCGAACTGGCGCCGCCCTACATCCTCTCCGACCTCCCCCGTCTCGAGACGGCGATGGAACGCGATCCCGATTCGTACGTGCTGGTGAGCCGACGCAACATCAAGTCGAAGAACACCTGGATGCACAACATCAAGGTGCTCGTGAAGTCGGGCAACCGATGCACGCTTCTCGTGCACCCCGATGACGCCGGTGAACTGGGCCTCACCGACGGCGCACTCGCACGCGTCAGCAGCGAGGCCGGCACCATCGATGTACCGGTCGAGGTGAGCGACGAGATGATGCGCGGCGTCGTGTCGCTCCCGCATGGATGGGGACACGACCGACCGGGTACACGTCTGTCGGTGGCACGCGAGCACGCCGGCGTGAACTCCAACCTGCTGGCTCCCGGCCACTTCGTCGATCGACTCTCGGGCAATCAGGCCGTCAACGGGATCCCGGTGGAGATCGCACCGGCGTAGCCTCGCCGGGTGGACACGTGGATCTTCCTCGGCGTGCTGTTGCTGGCCACGCTGGGAGTCCTTGCGCTCTATGGCCTCGCCATCCGCGGGTGGCATCCGCCGGCCCCAAGGACCGACATCGTCACTCCTGAACACTTCGTACGCATGCGCGGCGATCAGGGAGAGGTCGATCTCGGTCGCGGTTGGCGCGCCGCCGACGACGCGTACGCGGCATGGCATCTGTGGTGGGTCCCGCGCACGGGCGAGTTGATCGGCCTTCGCATGAGTGAGTTCCCTCCGCCACCGGGACCGGGGTCGACGTACATGACACCGCACCGGGGCAGCCCGATCCTCGACCCCTACGGCCTCTACAAGTACACCGGCATGCGCGTGCTCGGGCATCTCGAGCACCGCCCCTCTCGGGAACTGTGCGACGAACTCCGCTCACTCCCCGACGGTCTCGGCGTCCTGTGCGGCGGCACCCACGGCGACGACGCATCGACCGACGACGTCACCAGCTGAGCACGCTCACGGTCGAGAACGAGCACGCATAGACACGACGTTCGTCGCCCACGGCGGGGAACACGACCGACTGCAACGGACTGCCCGTATCGCATCGCGCGACCTCGGATCCGTCGACGATGTCGCGCACGACGAACTGCTCCATCCATCGATCGGCATCGTGGTCGAACGACAGGAACAGGCCGCTCGTGGGGTCGAGCACGAGATGCGGTCCGTGGTACTGCTCGACCGACCACTTCGGTGTGAGCTCGTCATCACCGATGTCGAATGCCGCGATCACACCGTTGCTGCTGTCGTAGCCCACGACGATGCGTCGATCGACGTCGACCAGTGGTGGGTTGGTGATGAGTGAATCGGGTCGGCCGCAGACCTCGGTGAGCGACACCTCACCGGATGCGAGATCGACGCGCACGATGTGCAGCGGCGAGGGAGAGATGCCCGCTCCCCGGAACGTGCCGGCGTAGTCCTGTCCGCCATCGCCACAGTCGAGGAACCACGCCGAACCGAGGGCGAGCACGGCATCCCATCCGAAGGTCTGGCCCTCGAGCGTGCGGTAGCGAGCAGCGAACCCCTCGTCGCGCACGAGCGCTCCATCGGCCCAGCGGAAACGGAACAGCGTCGACTCGCCCACGACGTAGATGTCGCCACCATCGGCCGACAGCCGAGCGATCGACGGTTCGGGTACGTCGGCGCGAGCGACGACGTCGAGGGTGACAGGATCGAGCACCAGCAACTCGGCCGGTGGTCGCGGCGTGTCGGCCGGCTGACCGGGACGCAGGCCGCCGAAATCCTTCGTCACGAGATGCCCATCGGGCAACACCACGAACGAGTTGTGGGCTCGATGGCGAGGCAGGGTGGTCGAGCGTTCGAGTTCGAGTTCCGGCGTGAGTCGGTGCACGTGATCTCCGAACACCACCACGAGCGCGCCATCGGCGAGAGCAGCGATGCCGCCCGGCCAGGTGGGACCTCCCGGCAGATCGTCTCGCCGGACGAGCGTCTCGAGCGTCACCGGATCGATGCGCTCGACCCAGCAGGTGTTGGCCTCGGGATCGACGATGCCATTGCCCTGCACGTACACCTCACCCGCGTCGCGCAGCACCACCATCGACGCGCCGTGCGCATCGCGGGACACGACCGACGGCGACGCGCCACGCAGACCGGCGAATGCGCCAGCTGCGGCCTGCAGTCGTCGGGGTCCGCCATCCTCGGCCGGCCATCGACCGGGCCACAGGCCGGGATGCGGGTCGATGGTCACTGGCGGGACAGATCGGTTCGCTGACGGGCCTCGGCGTCGCCGTCCTCATCGCGGCGCGCACTGCGCAGTGCGATGTCGACGCGGTGCAGTGTGCCCTCGAAGGGGAACGCATCGCGATAACGACGGCTCACGGGCAGACCGTGGTCGTAGCCCACACTGGCGCCGATGCTCGAGATCACGCGCATCACGAACGGGATCTCCATGGATCCGCATTCGGTACCGTCGATCACGAGACGCGCAGTGCCACCCTTGCCGGTGCGATCGAAGCGCACACCGATGGTCGACGATCCGACTGGCACCTCGATGGAGCTCTCGACGATGTGATGCTCGCCGAAGCAGTTGTAGTCGAACACCAAGCGATCGTCCTGCACGAACGCGCTGAAACCCGAGTTGCCGTTGCCCATCGCGTAGAGCACACCGCCCTCGCCCGCGGCACGATCGATCGAGGCCGATAGATCCCAACTGCGTCCACCGAGTGCGGCTGCGCTCTGAGCCGGCAACGGCGCCATCGGCGGTCGGTAGGTGTACCGACGATCGGGACGATGGGTGCGATGGTCACCGAACTGCACGCCGAACAGTTCGACGCCACGATCGTCGAGCGGCAGCACCCCATTGGCCTCGGCCTCGCGCCACCAGAGTTCCACGAGTTCTCGCACGCGCTCGGGGTGTGCTGCGGCGAGGTCGTTGCACTCCGACGGATCGGCCGACAGGTCGTAGAGCTCCCACTGGTCATCGTCGAACGACACGCCCGGCGTGTGGCGCGTGACGGCCTTCCACTCGCCCGAGATGATCGCCCGGTGGCCCAGCATCTCGAAGTACTGCACGGGGTGGTTCGTCGGCGCATCGGGTGCATCGAAGCTGTAGGTCATCGACGATCCTGCGACCGGGTACTGCTCGAGACCGCGGAACTCGGTCGGAGCCTCGATGCCGAGGAGGTCGTAGACGGTCGGCGCGATGTCGGTGACGTAATGGAACTGGCGCCGCAGACCTCCACCATCCGCGATGCCGGCGGGCCAGTGCACGATGCACGGCACGTGCACGCCACCCTCATGGGTGTTCTGCTTGTACCACTTGAACGGCGTGTTGCCGGCCTGGGCCCAACCCCACGGATAGTTGGCATGACTGTCGGGGCCACCGATCTCGTCGAGGCGCGCGACGGCCTCATCGGGGGTCTCGATCAGGAAGTTGAAGAACTTCATCTCGTGGAGCACGCCGAACGGGCCGCCCTCCTGGCTCGCT
>CAYVUO010000169.1:0-4708 GCA_964454715.1 uncultured Bifidobacterium sp.
CGACGCGGTGCTCGCCGCCAGCAGCATGGGCGCCGAAACCACCCCCAGCAGAAACACCGAGGTGAGCCGGGCGGGCACTTCTCCCGGAGCGAGAGCCGCGATGCGCGGCTGCGACAGGTCGCGGACCTCGAGGTCGAAGGCCGGCAGCGTCGAAGGCTCCCAGACCCCCGCCGAGACCTGGGTTTCCACAGTGACCCACATGGTCGTCGCCGCCGTCGATGACGAGGGCACCGGGTTCGAGGTCATCGATCGCGAGAAGGAGATGGTGCGGCTCGGTTCCGGCTCCGACGAGATGCGTCGTCTCGAACCCGAGGCCATCGATCGAGGCATCGCTGCATTGCAACGGCTCACCCGCGTCGCCGCGGTGCACGACGCCGACGTCTACGCCGTCGCCACCAGCGCCGTACGCGAAGCCATCAACGCCGACGAGTTCATCGATCGCGCGCGCGATGAGGCTGGCGTCGCGGTCGAGGTGATCTCCGGTGTCGAGGAGGCGCGCCTCATCCATCTCGGTGTGTTGCAGGCGCTACCGGTGTTCGACCAGCGTCTCGTGCTCATCGACATCGGTGGTGGCAGCACCGAGATCCTGGTGGGGGAGCAGGGCGACACCCTCGCCGCCGGCAGCGTGAAGCTCGGTGCCATCCGGTTGACCCGTCGCTTCTTCGGGGCCAACACGTTGCACCCCGGTGCGGTCGATGCGTGTCGTCGTCATGTGCGGTCGCGTCTGGCGCCGATGGCCCATGAGGTCGAGCGCTTCGGGTTCGGTGTGGCGGTCGCGTCGTCGGGCACGGCCGAGACGGTGGCGGCGATCGTCAATGCCATGCGGGGCGACGAGCCGCTGCGCACCTGGAACGGGTTCGTCATGGCCGCCGACGAGATCTCCAAAGCGGTGGAGCTGCTCGTGGCCGCCGGTTCGGTCGAGGCCCGGCGTCAGGTGCCCGGCGTTGACGCCAACCGAGCCGACATCATCCTCGGTGGCGCCATCGTGCTCGAGCAGGCGGTGCAGTCGCTCGGCATCGATGAGCTCGTGATCTCCGGCAACGCGTTGCGCGAGGGTGTGCTGCTCGACGCGCTGTCGCGGCGCCGCGGATCGACCCTGCACCATCTGCGTGATCTTCGTCGTCGCAGTGTGCTGCGTCTCGCCGAAGCGATGGACGACGATGTCGCCCACTCGGCCCGCACCGCGGCCTTCGCCCTCGACCTGTTCGACGGCACTCGCGCCATCCACGATCTGGGTGACGACTCGCGCGAACTGCTCGAGGCTGGCGCGTTGTTGGCCAACGTCGGCCTGTTCGTCTCGCACTCCGAGCATCACAAGCACAGCTACTACGTGATCCGGAACTCCGATCGCCTCGCCGGCTTCAACGATCACGAGATCGAATTGATCGCCCAGGTCGCCCGCTACCACCGCAAGAGTGCCCCCAAGACCAAGCATCTCGAGTTCGCCCGACTGCGCCCGCACGACCGGGAGCGGGTGCAGGTGTTGGCCGGTCTGCTGCGCGTGGCCATCGCCCTCGATCGCTCACATGCGGGACACGTCGAGTCGATCGATGTGGCCCTCGACGACGACGGCGATGTGCATGTGGTGCTGCATGGCGACGGCGATCTCTCGCTCGAGGTGCAGACCGCCGAGGAACGCCGTGCGCTGCTCGAGGAGATGCTCGAGGTCGGCGTGCACCTGCACCTGTGATGAGGCGATGTCCGATAGTCCCGTAGCGCTCGTAGCGTGGAGGGCATGAAGCGACTCGTCCCATTGCTGCTCATGCTCGTCGTGGTCGCATCGGGATGCTTCGTGAATCAGGGCGAACTCTGGCCCTCCGACAAGCTCTCACCCGACGCGCCGGCGTTGCACAGCCCCGACATCACCGACATCCAGTACGGCCCCGAGCCGCTGCAGCATCTCGATGTGTACCAGTCGCATGGTCCGTCACAGGGCGTGATCGTCTACCTGCATGCGGGGGGATGGTGCTGCGGTGACCATGTCGCCATCGACCGGTTGTTGTTGCAGACCCTCGATCACGGCTTCACGATCGTGTCGGTCGACTACCGCTTGGCGCCGGTCGTGCACGCGCCCGAGATCGCCAGCGATGTCGATCGTGCGATCAGATACGTAAAGGCGCATCGTGCCGAGTGGAACGCAGGCGACGGCAAGGTGCTCATCGCCGGCGGTTCGGCGGGCGGCCATCTCGCATTGTTGGCGGCGAGTGCACCAGGGCTCGAGGTCGCACCCGATCTACCGCCGGAGTTGTTGGCCCAGGGCCCGGTGGTCGATGGTGTGATCGCATTCTCGGCACCGAACGATCTTCGCCCCTACATCAACGATGAGATTGCGCCGTTCGGCATCACGGGTCTGGCCGAGGACTTCCTCGGATGCTCGAATCGAGGTCGGTTCTCGACGCCGGTGCCGGGGCAGACGCAGTACTGGTTGCCGCGCTGCTCCGACGAGGTGCAGTTGCGCTACAGCCCGACCTTCTGGGCGTGGGTGCATGCGCCGCTCACCGTGCCGCTGCCACCGCTCTTTCTCGCCACGGGTCTGCTCGACGGCATCGTGCCGAGGGCCACGCAGGTCGATCGCATCCAGCCGGCATGGGAGGCCGCTGCTGGCTACTTCTCCACCTATGTCGATCTGCCGCCACTGGGCGGCCACAACCTGAGCGGCGACATGAACCGCACGGCGTTCATGGACTGGTGGTTGCCCCAGTTCGTGCGCTGATGCGTTCGGCCACCGAGGGGGTGGCCTCGGGCACGGCCTCGCCGAACTTCACGGGCCGCACGGCACACGCGTCGTGTCCGGCCCGCAAGGGAACCACCTCCACATCGCGCAGCGCGTCGACCATCTGCAGTTGTCGATGCGGAGGAACGGTCTGATCGAGTTCGGTGAGCACGACCGAACACGGCACATCGACCTCGGGCAACCAGATGTGCGAGTCGAAGCGGGCGAGCGCGGCGCCGGCCTCGATGAGCGTGCGCAGATCGTTGAGACGCCCCTGCTCGGTCACCCAGTTGCCGAGCGGTGTGTCGTCGTACTTCGACAGGAACAGTCGTTCGCGCAGGCCGTACTTGATGCGATCGGGGAGTGGCCGGGTGGCGATGGCCATCGTGGCGAGTGCGATGTCGGTGACGTGCTCGAGGCGTCGATCGCGGAACCGCATGGCAGTGGCGCACAACACGAGCCCCACGACGCGACTGCGATGGCGTTGCCACAGCAGCTGCGCCACCGGACCTCCCATCGAGTAGCCGACGGCGATGCAGGTCTCGATGCCGAGTGCGTCGAGCACGGCGGCGGCGTCGTCGGCGCAGTCGTCGAGACGGAAGCGACGCGTGGTGCGCAACCCGTGACCGTGACCGCGCTGATCGATCGCGACGACGCGGAAGTGCTTCGACAGTGGGGTGAACACGCCGAACCAGTTGATGGCGGAGTTCGCGGTCCATCCGTGCAGCAGCAGCACCGTGGGTGCTCCGGGAGGACCGGGCACGTCACGGATGAACGTCGTGCCGCGACCGGGCAGTTCGAGCTCCCGACCCTCGGGCAGGTCGGGGGCGGGGCTCACGCGTCGATGGCGACGATCTGCACCTTGAGCACGCCGCCGGGAGCCTCGAAGTCGACGATGTCGCCCACCTTGCCGCCCATGAGGGCCTGGCCGAGGGGCGAGCCGGGAGTGAGCACCTCGAGGTCGTCGGTGCGCTCCTCGATGGAACCGATCAGGTACTTCTCGGGGGTGTCGTCGCCCTCGTAGGTGACCGACACGACCACACCCGGGCCCACGGAATCGGCCGAGACCGTCTCGACGATCGTGGCGTCGAGCAGCAGGGCCTCGAGCTGGCGGATGCGGGCCTCCATCTTGCCCTGCTCCTCCTTGGCGGCGTGGTAGTCGCCGTTCTCGGAGAGGTCGCCCAATTCGCGGGCGGCCTGGATCTTGCGGGCGATGTCGACCCGGCCATGGGTCGTGAGGGTCTCGAGCTCGGAGCTCAGACGATCGAACGTGGCTTGTGAGAACTGCTGGACCTCGGCCATCGGGCCAGCGTACCGGCCCAATGGGTTGGGGTCGCAGGTGGGGGTGGGGACTAGCGTCGTGCGCCGGTACACCCCAGGAGGATCAGTGAGTCACAGGATCGGAGTCATCCCCGGCGACGGCATCGGACACGAGGTCATCCCCGTGGCCCTGCAGGTCGTGCGGGCGGCCGGGGTCGAGCTCGACACGGTCGACTACGACCTGGGTGGGGCCCGCTACCTCCGTGACGGTGTCGTGCTCACCGACGAGATCGTCGAGGAGTGGCGCACCGGTCTCGACGCCATCCTGCTCGGCGCGGTCGGTACCCCCGATGTGCCACCCGGCGTCATCGAGCGCGGTCTCCTCCTCAAGATGCGCTTCGACCTCGACCTCTACGTCAACCAGCGCCCGTTCGTCGCCCCCGATGGCTCGCACGACTTCATCGTCATCCGCGAGAACACCGAGGGCACCTACGCCGGTGAGGGCGGCTTCCTGCGCAAGGGCACCCCGCACGAGATCGCCACACAGGGTTCGGTCAACACTCGCTTCGGTGTCGAGCGTTGTGTGCGCTACGCGTTCGAACTCGCTCGCAGCCGCGAGCGCAAGCACCTCACGCTCGTGCACAAGACCAACGTGCTCACCTTCGCCGGTGACCTCTGGGAGCGCACCTTCGACGAGGTGGCGACCGAGTACCCCGATGTCGCCACCGCCTACAA
>CAYVUO010000170.1:0-4600 GCA_964454715.1 uncultured Bifidobacterium sp.
TAGATCGCCATGCCGGCCGAGATCGAACCGCCGGGCGAGTTGATGTAGAGCCAGATGTCGCGATCGGGGTCCTCGCCCTCGAGGTAGAGCAACTGGGCGACGATCTGGTTGGCGACGGCGTCGTTGACGTCGCTGCCGAGGACCACGATGCGGTCCTTGAGCAGCATGCGGAAGATGTCGGCACCGGGGTCGGCGATCGAACCGGCCATCTGCGGCATGGGGGGCTGCGACATCGTTCTCCTCTACGTAGGCGGACTCGGCGCAGGCTACAGGCCGCACCGATGGTTGCGGCGCCCGGGAGGCCAGCAAGACGACATCGGCCCGCCCGATAGCGTGATCGGTGCCGCGGGTGTGGCGGAATTGGCAGACGCGCCGGGTTTAGGTCCCGGTGTCCTCACGGACTTGGGGGTTCGACTCCCCCCGCCCGCACTCCTCGATCGCGAGCCGACGCGCTGATGGCTCCGACTGCTCGTCACAGATAGATGGTGGCGAGGACACCGACGAGGTTCACGCACATGTGCGCCACGATCGACGGACCGAGCCGTCCATTCGCCCGGATGACGAGCAGCGCGAACATCGCCCCGTAGGCCGCGGTGACTCCGCAGATGAAGAGCCCCTGCGCCAGCGACGAACCTTGGAAGTGGAACAGGCCGAACACGACCGAGCTCACGATCACGCCGACGGTGAGGTTCCATCGTCGGCCGAGCGCGCGCAGGAACAGTCCACGGAAGAACAACTCCTCGACGATCGGAGTGCACACGGCGATGAGCACCACGAGCGCGACCACTGTGAGCGCGCCGGGATGCTTGGGAAGGAAGTCGGTGTTGGTGGGAGCGGATTCGCCGCTCACCGCGATCCAGATCACGTTGCCGATGACCGAGATGACGAGCGCAGCGACACCACCGGCGATGCCCCACGCCACATCGATGGGCATGATGTCGAGGCCGAAGTCGAGCCGAAGGCTGCGTTGTCCCTTCCAGTGGGTCGCGACCAATGGCCAACCCACGAACCCGGGCCAGCCCGAGGCGATGCTGATGAACAGCGCGAAGAGGCCGAGCTCATCGATGGGCGTATCTGCCTCTCCCAACGCGACGAGCACGAATGCGGCCACGACACCACCGAGCACCCAGATGGCGAGACCGATGAGCACGTCACCGAGGCCCCATCGGATCACGGGAACCACAGGGGGCACGGGAGGTGGAGGTGGCGGCGCGCCCCACAGCGGCGGCGTGGCCGACGGAGGGGTCGGCGGTCGGAGTGGGAACTGATCGGTCACGCGAGCTTGAGGAACAGCTTCTCGAGCTCGGCCAACGGATAGCCGCTGGCCTCCGCTTCCTCAGGATTCTCGATGCAACAGGTGAGCCCGGAGACCACGAGGCGGAAACCGGCCTGTTCGAGCGCGCGCAGCGCCGCAGAGAGTTGCGTGATGATGTCGCGGCAGTCGCGCCCCTCGTCGAGCATTCGCTCGACGGCATTCACCTGGCCGGCAGCGCGACGCAAGCGCAGTCGCACGTCGTCCTTCACTTCCTGCGGGAACTCCATGGGGACCTCCTGTCCACGGAGCAGCGTACCCGCAGGGGTATCACTCCGAGGCGTCGAGGCGAGCAGCGAGGGCCCTCAGCGCCCGCCCCCGATGGCTGATGGCGTGCTTCTCATCCGACGTCATCTCGGCGAAGGTGCGACCGTCGCCGTCATCGGGCACGAACACCGGGTCGTAACCGAATCCCGCAGACCCTCGAGGGGCGGACGCGATGGATCCTTCGACGCTGCCCTCGGCCTGCACCTCGGAACCATCGGGTCGTCGCAACAGCACCACGGTGCGGAAGCGGGCCCGGCGGGAGGCCGGGTCGATCGCGCCCGACCGGGTGAGTTCGGAGAGCAACAGTTCCACGTTGGCGGCGTCATCACTCGGTTCACCTGCGTAACGAGCGGATCGCACGCCAGGTGCGCCGTCGAGGGCGTCGACCTCGAGACCGGTGTCATCGGCGAGCGCGGCCGCGCCGGTGGCATCGGCGATCGCGATCGCCTTCAACCTCGCATTGCCCTCGAAGGTGTCGGCGTCCTCGACGACATCGGGCACATCGACCGGCCGTGGTTCGAGCACCACTCCCGCCGAACGCAGGATCTCGGCCATCTCCGCCACCTTCGCCGCGTTCGCGCTGGCGCAGACGATGCGTTCGGGCATCAGCGCCCGGGAGTACGAGGCGAAGGAGGTTCGGCGATGAGTTCGCGCTGCAGCGCAAACAACTGCGAGATGCCACCTTCGGCGAGACCCAGCAGTTGATCGAGTTCGGCGCGGCTGAAGCTCATGCCCTCGGCGGTGCCCTGCACCTCGAGGAATCGGCCGCCCTCGGTCATCACGACGTTCATGTCGACCTCGGCCGCGGAATCCTCGACGTAGGGAAGGTCGAGCACCGGCGTGCCGTTCACGATGCCCACCGACACCGCAGCGCATAGTTCATGCAATGGATGGGTGGTGATGGTGCCGGCCTGCACGAGACGAGTGAGCGCATCGTGCAGCGCGAGGAAGCCGCCGGTGATCGATGCGGTGCGAGTGCCGCCATCGGCCTGCAGCACGTCGCAGTCGACGACGACCTGACGCTCACCGAGGGCCTTCATGTCGCACACACCGCGAAGAGAGCGTCCGATGAGACGCTGGATCTCCTGGGTTCGACCCGACGGCTTGCCCGACGACACCTCGCGTCGGATTCGCTCGGGAGATGCACCGGGCAGCATCGAGTACTCGGCCGTCACCCAACCCTTCCCCGAGTTGCGCATCCAGCGGGGCACGTCCTCGTCGACCGAAGCAGTGCACAACACCATGGTGCCACCGGCGCGGATGAGCACCGCCCCCATCGCGGAGTCGGTGAAATCGCGCTCGATGGTGATGTCGCGCAACTGTTCTGGGGTACGTCCGTCAGGTCTCACAGCTGGAACCTCGCATGGGGGGAAGCGATCTCGACCGCAGAACCGTAGGCGTCCGCGCCGTTGCGAGCGTGCACCGCACGATCGGTGCCGGGCCAGAAGTGCGTGAGCACCAGTCGACGCGCACCGGCAGCACGCGCCATGTCTCCGGCCTGCGCAGCCGACAGATGCTTCTTGTCGGCGGCATCCTCATCGGTCTCGTAGGTCGATTCGATGAGCGCGACGTCACACGTCGTTCCGAGTGCAGTGATGTCCCAGTCCGGTCCGGTATCGGCGGAATAGATGAGTGACGGACCATCGACGGCATCGATGCGGACTGCGTGGGTCTCGACGTAGTGATCGGTCTCCGAGAGACGGATGCGCAAGGAGCCGACGGCGAACTCGTCCCCATCACCGGTGATGCGCCAATCGAAGGTCGTGCCCACTCCCCCGCACACGAGTTCGGCCATGTCGCGATTGACGGAGGTGCCCCATACCGGCACGTCCTCGGACCCGAACCCGTACTTCAGTGCGACGTGCAGACCGGTGAGATCGATCCAGTGGTCGGGATGCGAATGTGAGAGCACGACCGCATCGATCCGATCGAGTGCGATGTGGTGCTGCAGGGTCGACAGGCAGCCGGGGCCCAGATCGACGACGACCGCCGTGCCGTCGTGTTCGACGAGGTAGCCACTGCAGCCGCATTCCGCGGCGGGGAAGCTCCCCGAGCACCCGAGGACGGTCACCTGCATGACGCGCAACCTATTCGGTCCGCAGCATGAGCGCCGTGCGAGACTGGGAAGATGCGCATCCAGGCCCGAGTCGACTACGCCATCAGGGCCATGGCCGAACTCGCCGCGGCGGGCGGTCAGCAGGTGAAGGCGGAGCACCTCGCCGTGGCCCAGGCCATGCCCGAGAAGTTCCTACGGGGCATCATGACCGACCTCAAACGAGCGCGACTCGTGAGCAGCCAGCGCGGGCCCGACGGAGGATTCAGCCTCACCCGCTCCGCCGACGAGATCTCGCTGGCCGACATCTTCCGCGCCATCGATGGTCCGCTCGCCACCGTTCGCGACCAGAGCCTCAGCGAGATGGCCTACACGGGCGCCGCCGAGCAGTTGCCCGAGGTTTGGATGGCCGTGCGCGCAGGGCTGCGCCGAGTGCTCGAGACCGTCACCATCGCCGATCTCGCGTCGGGGTCATTGCCCGAATCGGTCAGCGACCTGGCCGATGAGTACCGAGAGGCCGAGGCGGCCCGCGGTCACTAGGCGATGAAGCCGTTGGTGCGCAGGTGGTCGATCACTCGATCGGCGGCCTCGTCAGCACTCATCGACGTGGTATCGACGACCAGCTCGGGCGCCTCGGGTGCCTCATAGGGCGAGTCGATGCCGGTGAAGTTCGCCAGCTCACCGCGACGGGCCTTCTTGTAGAGACCCTTCGGATCGCGCTGTTCGGCGACGTCGAGCGGAGTGTCGACGTACACCTCGATGAACTCGCCGGCCTCGAGCCGTTCACGAGCCATCTGACGCTCGGCGCGGAACGGTGAGATGAACGAGACCAGGACGATCAAGCCGGCGTCGGCCATGAGGCCGGCCACCTCGGACACGCGTCGGATGTTCTCGACCCGGTCGGCGTCGGTGAAGCCGAGGTCCTTGTTGAGACCGTGTCGCACGTTGTCACCATCGAGGATGAACGT
>CAYVUO010000171.1:0-4590 GCA_964454715.1 uncultured Bifidobacterium sp.
GTGGTGCTGGCCACGCATGCGCGTTGCTCGATGCACACCCGCACCTCTCGTTCGTCGGCATCGACCAGGACGCCGATGCTCGTCGCGCTGCGTCGGCTCGTCTTGCCCCGTTCGGTGATCGGGCCCGTGTCGTCGCCGCTCGCTTCGATGCCCTCGTCGACGTCGCGTCATCGATCGATGCCCCGATCGTGGGCGTGCTGTTCGACCTCGGAGTGAGCTCCTACCAACTCGACACCGCAGAGCGGGGCTTCTCGTATCGCTTCGACGCGCCGCTCGACATGCGCATGGACACCGATCGCGCGCTCGATGCGTCGCTCGTGGTGAACACGTATTCGGCAGGGGATCTCACTCGAGTGCTTCGCGACTACGGCGATGAGCGCTACGCGTCGCGCATCGCCGCTGCGATCGTGGCCGCCCGACCGGTGACAACGACCGGTGAGCTGGCCGACATCGTGCGGGCGTCGATCCCGGCGCCGGCTCGCCGTACCGGCGGCAACCCGGCGAAGCGCACGTTCCAGGCCATCCGCATCGAGGTGAACGACGAGTTCGGTGCACTGCGCACGGCACTCGACGCTGCGCTGGACACGGTCGTCGTCGGTGGGCGCATCGCCGTGCTGACCTACCACTCGGGTGAGGATCGCATCGTCAAGGGTGCGTTCCGCAGCGCCGAGACGGGTGACTGCACCTGCCCGCCAGGCCTTCCGTGCGCGTGCGGTGCACTCCGTCGCGTGCGTCTGGTCTCGCGTGGTGGCCGTACGCCGTCGGCCACCGAACTGGCCGAGAACCGACGATCCGAGAGCGCGCGTCTGCGGGTCGCGGAGCTCATCGAACCCGAGGCGGTGCGCTGATGGCTGCTCCATCGCGTTCCGCGGCACCCACGACGGGTGGACCGTCCGGTACCCGATTCGGACTCCGCATCGTCGGCCCTCCTGGCGATCGCAATCGTCTGCGGATCCTCGTGGCCGTCATCGCTATCGGCGCGATGTTCCTCATCGTCGCAGCGCAGACATTCGTCGTGGCGCAGCAGCGGCACATCGATCAGGTCAACCGCGCGATCGCGGCCGAGACCACCCGTGCCGAGCAACTCCGTTTGGAGCTCGCCGAGCGTCAGAGCCCGCAGCGCATCACCGCCGAAGCTTCTCTGCGGCTGGGAATGATCCCGGCTCCGACTCCGATCTATCTGCAGCCGCGTGCCGATGACGATGCGCGCGCCGCCGAGTTGCCTCCGACCACGCCGATCACCGCCGCTCCGAGGGCGGCCACTCCGACGACGCCCACGACCGCAGCGCCCAAGGCACCGACCACGACGATGCCGAAGGCGCCGACCACGACGGTGAAGCGATGAACCCGCCGGTCGGCAGCGGCACGGGGAACGCGCCGTGGAACTCACCCGAATACCTCGCGGCGCGCCGCAACCGCGTCGGTACTCGTCCGACCGCCACGCGCGGTGCGGCGCCGCGCCAGTCATCGGCCCGTACCCACGAGGGAGTGCGCGGTTCGAGCGCGTCGAAGGTGCGAACGCGGCCGGTGCCCACGCGTCCGACGTCGCCCCGCCCTCCGGCCCGTCGGGCCCGTACCTCGTCGCCCCGTTCGCTCGAGGGGAGCGGTCGACGCACCATCGGGTCGATGATCGGCGCAACGCTGGGTTGGTGCGTGGGTGTCGTGACGCAGACGCTGGCGTCGGTGGCGTCGAGCGGGGGCAAGCCCCCATTGCGCGCCGTCGACAGCGCGCGTCGCGCACCTGATCCCCGCAAGCGAGTACTCGCGATCCTCATCGTGTTCGCGCTGCTCTTCATGCTCGTGGTGGTGAAGGTCACCGGAATCCAGGTGCTCGATCGCGGGCGCTACCTCGCAGTCGGTTCCTCGCAGCGCACGAGTACGCAGGTGTTGGCGGCCGATCGTGGATCGATCCTCGATCGCAATGGCGCCGAACTCGCAGTCTCGCGACCGGCCAAGTCGGTGTTCGTCGATCCGAAGCTGGTGGAGGACGCGCCCGTCGAGGCAGCGGTTCTCGCTCCCGTGCTCGGGCTCGACGTCGACTGGGTGCAGTCGAGGATGACCGGCAAGGGTCGCTTCGCCTATCTGGCTCGCAAGGTCGACCCCGAGGTGGCCGATCGCGTCGCGGCCCTGAAGCTCGCGGGTGTTGCGTTCCTCGAGGAGAGCGAACGCTTCTTCCCGGCCGGTGACGACGCTCGTGCCGTCGTGGGCTCGACCGATGTCGACAACGTCGGCACGTCGGGCCTCGAGATGCAGTTCGACGATGTGCTCACGGGAACCCCCGGCAGGCTCTCCCTCGAGGCGAGCCCCAAGGGCCACACCATCGCCGTGGGTGAGCACTCGCTCACCCCTGCGGTCAAGGGTGACGATGTGAAGCTCACCATCGACCGGGCGCTCCAGTACGAGGCGACGCGCCTGCTGAGCGATCAGGTTCGCACGTCGAAGGCGAAGGGCGGCACTGCGATCGTCACCCGTCCCGGTACGGGCGAGATCCTGGCGATGACGTCCGTGGTGACCGATCCCGAGACCGGCGCGGTCACGGCGAGTTCGAACAACGCCTCGCTCACGACGCAGTACGAGCCGGGCTCGGTCATGAAGATGATCACGGTCGCCGGTGCACTCGAAGCGGGGACCATTGCACCCGACACGATGTTCGACCTTCCGCCGACACTGAGCTTCTATGGCGACACGTTCGGTGAGGCCGAGGGTCGCGGTTCGGTCAGTTGGGACACCACGCACATCCTCACCGAGTCGTCGAACATCGGCACGATCAAGATCGCCCAGACCATCGGCAAGGAACGCCTCTACGGCACGCAGAAGCTGTTCGGCTTCGGTGCGCGCTCGGCCCTGAACTTCCCGAACGAGACCGCCGGCTCGGTGCTCGATCCGTCCAAGTACTCGGGCACCTCGTTGCCCTCGATCGCGATCGGTCAGGGCATCGCAGTCACGCCGTTGCAGATGTTGTTCGCCTACAACGTGATAGCGAACAAGGGTACGTACATCCCGCCGAAGCTCGTCGATGCCACGATCGACGCGAATGGCGATGAGCACCCGACCGCAGTGGGCGCGAGCCGACAGGTCGTCTCCGCGGCGACTGCGGACAAGCTCAATGTGATGTTGCGCAACGTGGTGCAGAACGGCACTGGTCAGATGGCTGCCATCAACGGCTACACCGTGGCGGGCAAGACCGGCACGGCCCGAAAGGCGCAAGCCAATGGTGGCTACACCGATGCGAACGGCATCACGCACTACCAGTCGACCTTCCTGGGGTTCATGCCTGCCGAACAGCCCGCTCTCTCGATCTACGTCATGATCGATGAGCCGTGGGCCACCGGCTACGTCGCCGCCGCCACGGCGGCGCCCGTCTTCTCGAAGCTCGGCACCTTCGCCCTCAGCCGTCTGGGCATCTCGCCCGCCGCCACCGATTCCGCCCGTGGCGGCGCGCCCGCGACCTCAGACAACGCGCCGGCGAATCCGACCGCCGCAGTCATCACCTCGGGCGATCGGGTGCGTGCCCTCACCGCCGGCTCGCCCGAGGCCATCGCGGCATCCCGGCCGACGACCGTGCCGACCCCCACGACCACCACAACGGTCAAGCGCTCCACGACGGCACGGTGACGCGGTGCAGCTCCGCGCCCTCGTCGCGACCGAGCAAGGTGCTCGAACGGTGAATCTCGACGACGACGTCGAGATCGTCGATGTCGTGCATGACTCCCGAACGATGCGTCCCGATTCGATGTTCACGTGCGTGCGTGGCGCGTCGTTCGACGGCCACGAGCTCGCCGCTGACGCAGTAGCGGGCGGGGCCGTCGCGCTCCTCGTCGACCACGAACTCCCGATCGATGTGCCCCAGGTGGTCGTCGACGACACGCGCAGGGCGATGTCGCGATTCGCGAGTGTGTGCCATGGAGATCCGTCCTCGGTGCTCTCCGTGATCGGCGTGACCGGAACCAATGGCAAGACCACCACGACCCACATCCTGCGCAACATCGTCGCGGCATCTGGTCGAACCGTCGATGTGATCGGAACCTTGAGTGGCGCACGCACCACCCCTGAGGCGACGGATCTTCAGCGGCAGCTCGCTCAGATCCGGGATGGTCGGGGAGACGTCGTCGCGATGGAGGTCTCATCGCACGCCCTCGATCAGCCTCGAGTCGATGATGTGCACTTCCGTGTCGCCGGCTTCACCAACCTCGCCCCCGACCATCTCGACTGGCACGGATCGATGGAGTCGTACTTCGAGTCGAAGGCGCGCCTGTTCGAGCCCGACCTCACCGAATCGGCGGTGATCGATGTCGACGGTCCGCATGGCCGCCTGCTCGCCGATACGGTGGCCATCCCGGTCGAGACCTGTTCGCTCGACGAGGTGACCAACGAGCTGGTGATCAAGAAGTACTACAACTTCGGCATCGCCACCGACACCGACAACGGCCTCATCGTGCCGGTGGTCAAGGACGTCGACCGCAAGTCGGTCGGCGAGCTGGCGAAGGACATCCAGGACCTCGCGGCGCGCACGCGCGACGGCAAGGTGACGGTCGACGACCTCACGGGCGGCACGTTCACGATCACCAACGCCGGCAACATCGGCGGCCT
>CAYVUO010000172.1:0-4561 GCA_964454715.1 uncultured Bifidobacterium sp.
CGCGGTCGATCACCTGGCGCAAGGAGGACTCGCGCTCGTCGGTGCCCGGGGTGCCACGGAAGTACTTCTGGGCCACGATGTTGGTGGCGTTCAGCGACCATCCGACGGGGAACTCGACCCCGAGCTGCTCGAAGGCGACCTCGCCGGTCTTCCAGTTCGAGATGCGGGCATCGCGACGCTCCCACTCGACCTGGTCGTAGGGATGGGTTCCGGCGGTGGTGAAGTGTCGCCGGATGCCGATGCCGGCCTGTTCGGGTGCCAGGGCCATGGGGTCCTCCATGTCATCCGGACGTTCGTCCGGGAGGGTGGTGTTTCCGAACTGTCGTCCGGGAGGGTGGTGTGGTGAGCCCGGATGGTGGTCCGGGTGCTTCTGGGCGAAACGTGGTGGTGCGAATGGTCGAGGTGTCGAGTGGTCCCGATGGGCGCCGTTGCCCTCGAGCCGTGCCTTCGACCCCGCCTCCCACCCGTGGGTGGGAGGCGAATTACAGCAGAGTAATTCCACCGGTGTCAATGGTTGATTCCAGAACCATCCACCGGCGGTACATCGACCGGGACTGGCCCGGGTTTCGCCGGCGACGTGGATCACGGTGTCGGCGGTCGGATCGGGAGCGCCGTGATGCGGGCGCCAGGTAGGACGGCCGATCCCGTTCGAGCTGGGCTCGTGAAGGATCGGGCGTCCAAGGCGTCCCCCCTGCCAGCCGAGGAAGGTGGAACATCCACCGTCCGTCGCCCGCATCACAGCAGTTCCAGGGCGGCACCATAGGGACGATGGCCTGTGGGTAGGAAGGGGAACAACCCTGTGAATTCCCGGTGGATCTCCGGTGGATTCCCGGTGGACATCGGGGGTGTCATCCACAGCCATCCACAGGGCCATCCACCGACGGGGCCGTAGGTTGTGGGGGATGCGCCTGTTGTTCCCCCACCCCGCCGACGACATCGACCTCGTCGACCTCGACGACCCCCGACCGGTACCTGCCGAGCGCCCGTGGGTGCTGGTCGACATGGTGTCGAGCCTCGACGGCGCGATCGCCATCGACGGGAGATCGGGCGGCCTCGGCAACGACGCCGACCGCGCCGTGTTCCGGCATCTGCGGGGAGTGTGCGACGCGGTGCTCGTCGGCGCGTCGACGGTGCGCGAGGAGAACTACGGACCCGTCGCACTCGATGGCGGCACGCGAGCTGCACGCGCCGCGCGCGGTCAACACGAGTGGCCATCGCTCGTCATCGTGTCGGGTTCGCTCGCGCTCGACCCGACCGCGCGCGTGTTCACCGAATCGCACGAGCGCGGCGCGCCCCGACCGATCGTCATCACGTGTTCGACGTCGCACGCGCGCAACACTGCACTCGATGACGTCGCCGAGGTGCTCGAGTTCGGCAGCGATGACATCGATCTCTCCGCCGCGATGCGCGAGTTGCGCGCACGCGGATTGCAGGTTCTCACCTGCGAAGGGGGCCCGACCCTCAACGGCCATCTGCTCGCCGCTGATCTCGTCGACGAATGGTGCTGGACGATCTCACCCATGCTCGTCGGTGGCGACTCAGCGCGCGGTGTGGTCGGGACCGAGGTACCGCGAGACTTCGCCATCACGCGAGTCGGTGAAGCAGAAGGCGCGCTGTTCGTGCGCGCGATTCGCCAGCGCTGACGTTCGCGAACGCTCAGTCGAGGAGACCGCGCACGTCGATGCGCTGACCGACCGTGAGTGACGAACCACCGGCGCGACGCGCGAGCTGGTCGACGAGCGCACGCACATCACCCGAGGGATGCAGACGACGCGCGATGGACCACAGCGTGTCGCCCTGACGCACGACCACGTCGGTCGGCGTCGACGCGGCAGCGACATCGACGGCGACCGACGGGACGCGGGTGGTGGACGACGCCGGCGAGGAGGCAGCAGCGTCGGCACCTGTGAGGGCGAGAACACCGAGGGAGGCGAGCGCGACCAGCGCTGCGAGCACGACACCGCTCACGAGGGCGCGCACCCGACGACGAGGCGCGCGCACTGCGACGGGAGCGGCCATCGCCGATGCACCGACGGCCATGAGGCGTGGGCGCGCCGCTGCGGCCGGATCGGGCTCGGTGGTGGCGGCCGAGTGCACGAGCCGGAGCTCGGCCCGGGCGGCGCGAGCGGCGACGGCCGGATGGTCGGCGGGGAGGGTGCGGCCCACGTTCCAGGGGGCGGTGACGGTGACGGGCTCGGCCGGACCGGTGAGCGTGGCCAGCTCGGAGGTGAGCACGTCGTCGGCGGGGAAGAGGTCGGCGGGGAAGGTGAGGGGGTTGAGGATCGCAGCCATGGGTGCACTCTCCCTGTGAGGTGTGACAGTCCGGATCGGGTGTCGGTCGAACGGGTGTTCGGACGATCGAACCACGAACACCCGTTCGATGTCAACCCCGGGATCGAACAGGTGTTTGACCACGGCCTCGAGGTCCGCCTAGGGTACGGGTGTTCGATCAGGGCCTCCGAGCCCGAGTCCTCCACGTCAGGAGCCCCCGTGACCACCGAGCCCCGTCCCGGCCTCACCGCCCGCCAGCAGCAGATCCTCGACGTCATCGACGAGCACCTCACCGACCGGGGCTATCCCCCGTCGGTGCGCGAGATCGGTGAGGCCGTGGGCCTCACCTCCCCATCGAGCGTGCAGAACCACCTCAATCGATTGAGCGAGCTGGGCTACCTGCGTCGCGATCCCACGAAGCCCCGTGCCCTCGAGGTTCGCTACGACCCCAACTCCGGTGCCTCCGGTGAGCGACGTCCGTTCCGCCATGTGCCGCTCGTCGGTGATGTGGCGGCCGGCACCGACGTGCTCGCCCAGGAGAACGTCGAGGAGATCATGCCGGTGCCCACCGACCTGTGCGGTGACGGCGATCTGTTCATGCTGCGAGTGCGCGGTGACTCGATGATCGACGTCGGCATCTTCGATGGCGACTTCCTCGTTGCCCGGGCCCAGTCGACCGCCGACAACGGCGACATCGTCGTGGCCGGCATCCCCGGCGACGAGGCCACGGTGAAGACCTGGTCGCGCAAGGGCGGCAAGGTCGTGCTCATCCCCGCCAACGAACGTCTCGCTCCTATGGAGTTCGACCCGTCCGAGGTCAACGTCTACGGACGCGTCGTCACCGTGATGCGCAAGCTCTGAGCCTCGGGCTCGCCATGGCCAGCGCCGTCAGGCGCCGGTCACCAATGCCAGCAGCACCGCGTGCGCTCGCTCGAGCGGCGCGCGGTCGAGGTACTCCCCCGCCGTGTGGGCGATCGTGTTGTCACCGGGTCCGAAGTTCACCGCGGGCACACCGTGGGCACCGAACCGGGCCACGTCGGTCCAGCCCAACTTGGCCAACACCGTGCCGCCGCTGCGGCGGACGAGCTCGGCCAGCAGCGGATGCGTGAGCCCGGGCGCAGCGGCATCGGCGGCATCGAGCACCTCGAAGGTGTCGCCGTCGTCGAGCGCGAACAAGTCGCGCACATGCGCGATGGCGTCGTCGAGGGTGCGATCGGGGGCGAAACGGAAGTTGATCGTGACCGCCGCCGAGTCGGGCACGACGTTGCCGGCGACTCCACCCTCCACCGCCACGGCCTGCAACGCTTCGCGGAACTCGCAGTCGTCGATCACCACTCGGCGGGCGTCGTAGGAATCGAGCACGCCGAGCACGGTGGCGAGACGATGGACGGCATTGCGCCCCATCCACGGCCGCGCCGTATGGGCTCGGGCGCCGGCGAGCGTGAGACGCACGCGCAACGTGCCCTGACATCCGGCCTCGATGACGGCATCGGTGGGCTCACCGAGGATGGCGACGTCACCGACAAGGAGATCGGGACGGGCGTCGAACAACTCGCCCAGACCGCTCTCGACCGACGCGACCTCCTCACGCGCGTAGAACACGAACGTGAGGTCGACGACCGGTTCGGTGACGGTCGCAGCGAGCTCGCACATCACGGCCAGGCCGCCCTTCATGTCGGCCGAGCCGACACCGAAGAGGCGATCACCGTCGAGGCGGGCCAACGAATTGTCGTTGGCCGGCACGGTGTCGGTGTGGCCGGCGAGGATGACGCGCTGGGCGCGACCGAGATTCGTGCGGGCCACGAGGTTGTCGCCGACGCGTTCGACGACGAGATGGTCGAGGGCGCGCAGTTCACGCTCGAGCAGGTCGACGAGCGGCTGCTCATGACGACTGGGCGACGGGACGTCGACGAGCGCAGCGGTGCGCGCCAACAGATCGGTCGCCGGAGTCATGGCCATGACCTCAGGTCGCAGCGCCGTGATCGCGCTCGCCCTCGTTGAGGCGCTTGAGCACCAGCACGCAGGGAAGGCCGAACTCGCCGCCGGGAAAGGTGCGAGGGCGAGTGGCGGAGACGGCGACGCTCCAGGGCGGCACGACGCCGCGGCTCAACTCGGCCCCGGTCTCGGCGTCGATGACGGGGATCGATGCGGTGAGGATGCAACCGGCGCCGAGCACGGCACCGTCGCCGACTCGAGCGCCCTCGGCCACGATGCATCGACTGCCGATGAGTGCGTCGTCACCGATGATGACCGGTGCCGCCTGCGGAGGTTCGAGCACACCACCGATGCC
>CAYVUO010000173.1:0-331 GCA_964454715.1 uncultured Bifidobacterium sp.
ACTCGACATCCTGTCGGCCCACGACACCCACATCGCGTGGCTCGTCTCACCCCGCCTCAACCGCACGAGTCCCTACAACGCCCCCGAGCGGATCGACCGCATGAACGCGGTCGTCCTCCCGCTGGTCAAGAAGATCCCCAACACCACGGTCATCGACTACCAGGCCTGGCTCGGCCCCCTCGGCGGCTCGAAGGACGCGACGACGCGCGACGACGGCGTGCACATCCGCGCCAGCGAACTGCAGAACGTCATGAACTGGTTGGTTCCCGAGGTGATGGCCGCTTCCGGCAAGGGCGACTAGATCACCGCTGCGCTCAGCGCGGAGGGGTGT
>CAYVUO010000173.1:341-4531 GCA_964454715.1 uncultured Bifidobacterium sp.
GAGCACCTGCATGCGGTAGAGCAGTGCCGGCTTCTCGGAGCCCTCGGCCGCGATCTCGGCCTCGGTGGTGATGAGCGTGCCCTTGGGCTTCGCCTCCGCCTTCACGACGCGGCTGCGGGCATGCACCTTCGAGCCGGCCTTCACCGGCGACAGGAAGCGAAGTCCCTCGGCGCCGTAGTTGACCGCGCTGCCAGCCCCCTCGACCTTCACCGGGAAGGTGCCGAGGCTCGGCATGAGGCTGAGCGTGAGGAAGCCGTGGGCCACCGGAGCGCCGAATGGGCTCTCCCGGTTGGCGCGCTCGACATCGATGTGGATCCACTGACGATCACCGGTGAGTTCGGCGAAGTCATTGATCATCTGCTGAGTGATCTCGACCGACTTGCCCCAATCGCCGAAGTCGTCACTGGCGAGGGCGTTGATGGCGTCGATGTCGTCGAAGCGGACCGATTGCATGCATGCTCCTGAGTACTGGCGGACGGCGGCAGAGCGTACAAGGTGTCCGGGGTCCGATCGTCCACCGACGGGGGTCTCGGAGCCGTAGCCTCGGTCCATGACCGACCGTACCGGCGAACCCCGGGTCGATGCCGCCCTCGACACGCTCCTGGCCGAGCTCGACCCCCGCTCCACCGACGTCGTCGAGTTCCGCCGACGGCAGTTCGATCTGGGTCTCGGTTGGGTCCACTTCCCCGAGGGTCGCGGCGGGCTCGGGCTCCCTCCCGGGGTCCAGCGCCGCATCGACCAGATCCTTCGGGCCGAGGGGGCCACATCGGCCGATCATCGCGAGTTCTTCGGCCACACGATGGCCGGCCCGACGATGGTCACCCACGGCAGCGATGAACTGCGCGATCGCCTACTGCGACGTGCCTTCACCGGAGAGGACGTCTGGTGTCAGCTCTTCAGCGAGCCCGGCGCCGGTTCCGACCTCGCCGGCCTCGGTTGCCGAGCCGTGCGCGACGGCGATGAGTGGGTGATCTCGGGGCAGAAGGTCTGGAACACACTCGCCCATCTCGCGGATCGCGGCATGCTCGTGGCCCGCACCGACACCGAGGCGCCGAAGCACAAGGGCCTCACCTACTTCGCGCTCGACATGCATGCACCGGGGGTCGAGGTACGCCCACTGCGACAGATGACGGGAGAGGCCGAGTTCAACGAGGTGTACCTCACCGAGGTGCGCGTGCCCGATGCCGACCGCATCGGCGACGTCGGTGAAGGTTGGCGCGTCGCCATGACCACGCTCGCCAACGAGCGCACCACGATCGGCGGAGGTGGAGGCGGTGCGCCGCAACGCGGCAGTGGCGCGATCGCCGAGGCTCTGCGCATCTGGAACGATCCCGCCACCGAACGCACCGCGGCGAAGCGTGACACGTTGCTGCGACTCTGGGCCGAGGCCGAGGTGCTCCGCCTCACCAACATGCGGGCGTCGCAGAATCGTCGTGCGGGCAATCCGGGCCCCGAGGGTTCGATCGCCAAGTTGCAGTTCGCCGAGGTCAACATGCGCATCTACGAATTCTGCGTCGACCTCCTCGGCGCTGCTGCGCTCGTCGACCACGACTACACGATGCGACGATCCGAATCGCTGGGCCTCACGGGCCCGCCGGGATCGGCTCGCAAGATGTTCCTGCGCTCCCGCGCCAACTCCATCGAGGGCGGCACCTCCGAGATCCAGCGCAACATCCTCGGAGAGCGTGTGCTGGGCCTGCCCGGCGAACCACGCATCGACAAGGATCTGCCGTGGTCGCAGGTGCCGCGAAGCTGATGCGAGTCTCGACCGACATCAGCACCGACCCCGGCCGCTACGGGTTCCGCCACACCATCCGCGTGCGGTTCGGCGAGACCGATGCCATGGGCATCGCCCATCACAGCGCCTACGTCCTCTGGCTCGAGGAGGCGCGGGTCGAGTACCTCCGAGCGCTCGGCCATCCCTATTCGTCCATCCGCGAGGCGGGCTACGACTTCACCGTGCTCGAGGTACTCACCCAGTACCGCTCACCAGCCCGATTCGAGGACGAGGTCGTCATCGCCACACGCGTGTCGTCCACTCGTGGCGCCACCTTCCAGATCGACTACCTGGCGACGATCGGCGACACCGTGTGCCTCGTGGGGGCCACTGTGCACGGTGTGGTCGACAGCAACGGACGCCCATCACGTGTGCCCCCATGGATGCGCGATCTGTTGGCGGTCACATGATCTGGACTGCCCTACTCGTCTCGTTCGGGGTGATCTTCGTGGCCGAACTCGGCGACAAGAGCCAGTTGATGGCGATGACCTTCGCCACCAGGTATCGCCCACTGCCCATCCTGCTCGGCATCACCATCGCGACCGCGACGGTGCACGCGTTCTCGGTGCTGTTCGGCGTACTGCTCGGAGCCGCGATCCCGACTCACGCCATCAATGTGGTGGCCGGTCTCGCCTTCTTCGGCTTCGGCCTCTGGACGTTGCGCGGCGACTCGCTCGACGACGACGAGGCAGCGAAGGCCGACCGGCAGTCGCGCTCCGCGATCGTCGCGGCCAGCGTGGCGTTCTTCCTCGCCGAACTCGGTGACAAGACGATGCTGGCCACGATCACCCTGGCCACGAACCACAACTGGTTCGGCACCTGGTTGGGGTCGACGCTCGGCATGGTCGCCGCCGATGCTCTCGCCATCGGTGTCGGCGCCGTGCTCGGTGCCCGACTGCCCGAGCGCTTCATCCGCTACGCGGCGGCGATCGCATTCTTCATCTTCGGTGCACTGCTGATCCTCGACGCGATCCGCGGCTAGTCACGCCGGCGTGTAGCCATCGCGCAGGCGCTCGATGGTTTCCAGGCACCCTCGTGCGCACTCCTCGATCACCTCAGCCACAGGGCGGATCCGTTCGATGCGACCGGCGACAGCGCCACCGAGCGGGAGCGCAGCATCCATGTCGCCGTCGAAGTACAACTTGGCGAACGACGCCATGTGCGTCATGGCGTCGGTGCTCGTATCGAATTCGAGCGCATTCGTCAGGTCCGTTCGCAGCACCCGAACCGCTGGCGCGCGATGACGATTGAGTAGCACCGAATCGGTCTCGCTCGCCGCCACGATCGCCCGCTTCCAGTTGTCGTGGATCGGTGACTCGGCGGTCGCCACCATCACCGTTCCCAACTGCACTCCCTCGGCACCGAGCGCGAGACCGGCGGCCATGGTGGGGCCGTCGAGGAATCCCCCGGCGGCGATGATCGGCACGTCGACCTTGGACGCCACGAGCGGCAGCAACACCATCGTCGACACGTCGCGGGGGTTCTTGAATCCACCGCCCTCACTGCCCTCGACCACGAGACCGTCGACGCCGGCGGCCACGGCCTTGAGCGCGGCTCGCAGTGTGGGCACCACATGGAACACGGTGATGCCAGCTCCCTTCAGCGCCGCGGTGTAGCGGGTCGGATCACCGGCCGAGGTCGTCACGAAGCGCACGCCGTTGCCGGCCACGAAGTCGACGATCGCTGGATCGTTCACGAACGCTTGCGCGATGTTCACCCCGAAGGGACGATCGGTGAGATCGCGCATCTTCGCGATCTCGAGTCGAACCTCGTCGAGTCGTCCCGATGAGGTCTCGATGATCCCCATCGCCCCCGCATTGGAGACCGCAGAGGCCAATGCGGCGCGAGCGATGTAGCCCATCGGGGCCTGGATGATCGGGAGGTCGATCCCGAGGAGTCTCGTGATGCGATTCTCGAAGCGTGGGCTCATCCGTGCGCCGGACTCAGAGCGACTTCAGCGCTCCGGTGGGAAGCAGTGTGGGCCACTCGACGTCGGTGGGCAGCGGATGCGAGAACGAACCGAACTTCGGCTGCGCCGTGGCTCGGTAGCGATCGGTCGAGTGGGTGCGATCCTTGTCGAACTCGGGGATGACCTTGTCGCCGAACAGTTCGAGACAGGCGAGGATCTCCTCGTGGTGCATGCCCTCGATGGGCAGACCGAATGCCAACTGATCCATGCCGACGTCACCCCAGGCCGCGATCTGCTCGCAGACGTCCTCAGGGGTTCCGCAGAGCATGTAGCCCCCGGCGATGAGGCTGTCGAGCAACTCGTCGGCGTCGACCCCGGGTGCCTGCACCATGTCGTACAGCGACACGGGCTTCGACGGCCAGGTGATCGCGTCGGATGACTTCGGCATGGTGTCGTGGTACAGGTTCACCATCGACACGAGATAACCGCGGCCCTTGCGCAACG
>CAYVUO010000174.1:0-4502 GCA_964454715.1 uncultured Bifidobacterium sp.
GGCCTGCGTCATGTCGTCGGTTTCGAACCCGAGCAGTACTTCGACAACCCGAAGGAAGCGCGCCGTACCGACCGCTTCGCCCAGTTCGCCCTGGCCGCTGCGGCCGAGGCGATCGCGATGTCGGGTGATCCCGACATCGATCCCACCCGCAAGGGCGTCTGGATCGGCACCGGCATCGGCGGGCTCAACACCCTCGAGGAGCAGGTGCTCGTCAACGAGCACAAGGGAGCCCGACGGGTGAGTCCGTTCATGGTGCCGATGCTCATGGCCAACGCGGCCGCTGCTGCGATCTCGATGAAGTACGGCTGGCAGGGCCCGTGCGAGAACACCTGCACCGCCTGTGCCGCCGGCACCCAGTCACTCGGCAACGCGTACCGACTCATCACCTCCGGCACCTGTGACGCCGTGATCGCCGGGTCGTCCGAAGCGGTCATGACACCCACGTGCATCGCCGGCTTCACCAACATGACGGCGATGGCATCCGACAACGTGTCGATGCCGTTCGATCGAGATCGCCACGGCTTCGTGCTGGCCGAGGGCGCCGGCGTGCTCGTGCTCGAGGAGCTCGAGTCGGCCCGTGCCCGCGGCGCCACGATCCTCGGCGAATTGATGGGTGCCGCGTCGAACGCCGATGCCCACCACATCACTGCCCCCTCCCCCGGCGGCGTCGGTGCCATCAACTGCATGCGCACCGCAATCGCCGATGCCGGACTCACTCCCGCCGACATCACCTACGTCAACGCCCACGGCACCTCGACCCCGCTCAACGACGCGGCCGAGGCTGCAGCGATCGCCGAGGTGTTCGGCTCGACACCGCCGGCGGTCACCTCGTTCAAGGGCGCGACGGGCCATTCGCTCGGTGCTGCGGGAGCCATCGAGGCCGTCGGCATCGTCGCCGGCATCCAGCGCGGGGCCATTCCCCCGACCGCCGGCTACGTCAACCTCGATCCCGAGATGGCCCCGATCGACCTCGTCGTCGGATCCACCCGCGAGTGGACGCCGGCCCCCGTGCTGTCGAACTCGTTCGGCTTCGGTGGCCACAACGGCTGCATCGTCATCGGCCCGCCCCCAGCCTGATCAGTCGAGCGACAGACCTTCCAGCCGCAGCAGGTACTGCTTGACCGCGGGCGTGCCTCCGTAGTCGCCGACACCTCCGGTGCTCGGCAACACTCGATGGCACGGCACGACGATGGCGATCGGATTGGTGGCCATGGCCGTTCCCACGGCGCGTGCCGCACGCGGTCGACCGGCCCTCGCTGCGAGTTCGCCGTAGGTCACGGTCTCGCCGAAGCCCACACCTTCGAGTGCGTCGAGCACCTCGCCCCGGAATCCGCGCCGCGCCGAACGGTCGAGGGGAACGGTGAAGGTGGTGCGCTCACCCGCGAAGTACTGCTGCAGTTCGCGCACTGCGCGGGCGAGGTTGGCCTGCGCTCCCGCGCTGTCGTCGACATCGTCACCGCGACCGTCGAGGCCGAACCACAGTTCGCTCACTCCGGCGGCAGTGGTGGTGAGCACCATCGGGCCGAACGGCGCGTCGATGATGCGACGAGACATCAGGCGTCGGCGAAGACGAACAACAGATCGGTCTCGCAGGCCGTCTCGCCGTTCACATGCGCGCGACCCGCACCCTTGCCGGCCCGAGCCGACATGCGACCGAGGGTCACCTCGAGCGTGAGCACATCACCCGGCACGACCTGACGACGGAATCGCGCCTTCTCGATGCCGCCGAACAGCGGGAGCTTGCCGGCATAGGCGGGATCGGACAGCACGGCATACGCGCCGAGCTGGGCGATCGCCTCGACCATCAGCACACCGGGCAGCGTGGGTCGACCCGGGAAGTGGCCGGGGAAGAACCATTCATCACCGGTGAGCGTCCAGGTGCCCGTGGCACCGACTCCGACCTCGAGCGAGATGACCTCGTCGAGCAGGAGGAAAGGCGGCCGATGCGGCAGGACGTCGATCGGCGCGGGAAGGGTCACTTGCCGAGCGCCTTGAGCAGGTTGGCGGGAGTGTCCTTGGGGCTGACCTTGTACCAGGCGTGCTCGACCTTGCCCTTCTCGTCGATCAGGAACGCCGAGCGCACGATGCCCATGTACTTCTTGCCGTAGAGCGACTTCTCGCCCCACACGCCATAGGCGTCGGCCACGGAATGATCGGGATCGCTGAGAAGGGTGAAGCCGAGCGAGTACTTGTCGTCGAAACGGGCGAGCTTCTCGGGCTGGTCGGGGCTGATGCCGACGATGGCGGTACGACCGACCTGCTTGGCCACATCGCGCAGACCACAGCTCTGTGCCGTGCAACCCGGCGTGTCGGCCTTCGGGTAGAAGTACACGAGCACCTTGCGCCCCGACAGTGACGACAGCGACACCTTCTTGGCGTTCTGATCGAGCAGTGAGAACGCCGGGGCCTTCGCCCCTTCGAGGAGTGCGCCGCCCTTCGCCTTCGATGCCGGCGCCTTCGCCGGAGCCCTCTTCGCCGCAGTCCTCTTCGCGACCGTCTTCGTGGTCGTCGTCTTCTTCGCGACGGCCTTCTTGGTCGCAGCCTTCTTCGCCGTCGACTTCTTCGCCGTCGACTTGGCCGCAGTGGTCCTCTTTGCCGGTGTCATGACCGGCACCGTAACGCGACGAAGGGGAGCGCCGGTGCGCTCCCCTTCGATCGGAACTGCTCGACTGTGGCTCAGGCGCCCTTGGCGGAGGCCTTCAGCTTGGCGCCGGCGGTCACCTTGGCCGCGTTGGTGGCGGGCACGTTGATGGTCTCGCCCGTCTGCGGGTTGCGAGCCGTGCGAGCCTTGCGGTGGGTCTGCTCGAAGCTGATGAAGCCGGGAAGCGTCAGCTTCTCGGTGCCCTTGGCGACGACCTCGTGGGCCACGTCCTCGAAGGCCTTCATGGTCTTCTCGACATCAGCCTTGGCCAGGCCGGTGCGGTTGGAGATCTCAGCGATGAGCTCGCGCTTGGTCATGGTTTCCTCCTGTCGGCCCGGCAGTTCGGACCAGCCTGCCCGGGTGACCCCGGAGACGAACCCGGGCGGTTCCGCCCGTTGGACCGAGATCCTCGCGGCATACGGGCCCGCGCGGGTGGACCCCCACCCGATTTCACGCCCCATTCCTGCATGATCATGCAAACGGGCGAGTGATCTCGGCGTGGTGAGGCCCTGACCTGCGGGTTCTCCACTACTCCACGTTGATCATGAAGGTGGAGGCATGGGCGAAGTAGCCCAGCATCAGCGCCTCGTCCTCATCCGACAGGCGCCCGGCGGCGGTCTCCGCGGCCACGGCTGCGGTCATGTGGCCGAACCAGGCGTCACGCTCGGCCGGACCGATCACGAACGGCAGGTGGCGCATGCGCAGCCGGGGATGGCCTCGCTGCTCGGTGTAGGTCTGGGGCCCACCGAAGAAGCCCATGAGGAACAGCGACAGCCGATCGCGGGCGCCGTCGAGGTCGTCGGACGGATACATGGGGCCGATGAGGGGATCCGCCATCACACCTTCGTAGAACGCATCGACCACCCGACGGAAGAACGCCTCACCGTCGACGCGGTCGAAGAGCGGTTGTTCGAGCGGGATGATGCGGCGCTCGCCCTCGCTCACTGGTCGAGGGCCTCGCGCACTCCGCGGACGAACGCTCCGACTCCCGTGGGACCCTCGCCCTCGAGCACGCGGCGCATGATGGCCGAACCGATCACACAACCGTCGGCCACGCTCGACACCTCGACCGCCTGTTCGGCATTCGACACACCGACGCCGACGAGCACCGGCTTGTCGGTGACGGCCTTGAGACGTCGGGCGATGACGAGCGACGACGCGGCCAGCGCATCGCGCTCACCGGTGATGCCCAGCAGACCGACGGCGTAGACGAAACCGCGGGCGCGAGCGCAGACACGCGGAAGTCGTTCGTCGGGTGCGGTGGGCGCGGCGAGCATGACGGTCTCGATCCCGGCGTCGTCGGCGCAACGTGCCCACGGGCCGACCTCCTCGAGGGGAAGGTCGGGAAGGATCGCGGCCCGCACGCCAGCCTCGTAGAGCGATGATGCGAATCGTTCATGGCCCATGTGGAACGCAAGGTTGTAATAGGTCATCACGGCGATCGGGACACCCGCGTCGATCGTGCGCAACTGCTCGAGCACGGTGACGGGAGTGGCGCCGTCGCGCAGCGCGAGCTCGCTCGCCTCCTGGATGACCGGACCGTCCATGACGGGATCGCTGAACGGGATGCCGATCTCGATGGCATCGGCACCAGCATCGGCGACCGCGCGCACCACGTCGGGCCATTCCTCGTGAAGACCACCGGTCACATAGGGAACGAGCAACTTGCGACCGGCATCGCGCTTCGCTCGCAGGGCCGATTCGAACTCCCCCGGCTGTATGGGTGCATCGGGGATGGTGAGATCCTCGATCACCCGAGGACGTCCATCATCTGGGCGACGTCCTTGTCACCGCGACCCGACAGGTTGAGCAGCACGGTGCGGCCGGCGAGTGCGGCACGATCACGGCTCACCCATGCCAG
>CAYVUO010000175.1:0-426 GCA_964454715.1 uncultured Bifidobacterium sp.
CACCATCAAGGCCCGGGCCGCCGTGCGCGACGCCGCCCGCGTGCTGGGCTATCCCTACGCGGTCGGCGACAAGGTGGCCAAGGCCATGCCACCGCTCGTCATGGGCCGCGACACGCCCCTGCACGCATGCCTCGAGAAGCACCCGAAGTACGAGGACGGCTTCAAGATGGCATCGGATCTCCGCGACATGTACGCCAACGACGACGACGCACGGCGCGTCATCGACGTGGCGCGCGGCCTCGAGGGCCTACGTCGTCAGGACGGCATCCACGCCGCCGCCGTGGTGATCACCAAGGATCCACTCACCGACTACCTGCCCATCCAGCGCAAGCCCGAGGCGGGCGTCGATCCCGAACTCGCGCCCGTCGTCACCCAGTACGAGATGCACGGTGTCGAGGATCTCGGCCTGCTCAAGATGGACTTCCT
>CAYVUO010000175.1:436-2910 GCA_964454715.1 uncultured Bifidobacterium sp.
CGGCCTGCGAAACCTCGATGTCATCACCGACACGCTGGCGCTGCTCGCGGCACAGGGCATCGACCTCGACATCGACTCGATCCCGCTCGACGACGAACTCACCCTGGCGATGCTGCGCGACGGTGATTCCATCGGCGTGTTCCAGCTCGAGGGTGGTCCGATGCGAGCGCTGATGCGTTCGTTGGCCCCCACCTCGTTCGAGGACGTCGCCGCCCTCGTGGCCCTGTATCGGCCGGGGCCGATGGCGGCCAACATGCACAACGACTACGCCGATCGCAAGAACGGTCGCAAGCAGATCGAGTACCTGCACCCCGATCTGGCCGAACTGCTCGGCGACACCTACGGACTCATGATCTACCAGGAGTCCGTGATGCGGGTGGCCCAGAAGTTCGCCGGCTACTCTCTGGCCGAGGCCGACAATCTGCGCAAGGCCTGTGGCAAGAAGGTGCGCGAACTCATCGTCGCCGAGCGCGAGAAGTTCGAGGAGGGGTGCGAGGCCACCGGTTATGGGCGTGGCGTCGGCACCGCGTTGTTCGACATCATCGAACCGTTCGCCGACTACGCGTTCAACAAGAGCCACAGCGACGGCTACGGCTTCATCGCCGACCAGACCGCGTATCTGAGGGCGCATGATCCGTACGAGTACCTCGCCGCTCTCCTCACGAGCGTGAAGGCCAACCTCGACAAGGCGGCGGTCTACCTCAACGAATGCCGCCAGCTCGAGATCGAGGTGCTCGTGCCCGATGTCAACGTGTCGCAGAGCGACTTCGTCGCCATCGATCGTGTCGATGGCACGCGCGCGATCGCATTCGGTCTCTCCGCGGTCCGCAATGTGGGTGAGGGTCTGGTGTCGTTGCTACTGGCCGAGCGCGACGCCAACGGTCCGTTCACCGACTTCCACGACTTCTGCGATCGAGTCGACGTCACCGTGCTGAACAAGCGAACCATCGAGTCACTCATCAAGGCCGGCGGTTTCGACTCGATGGGTCATGCGCGCAAGGGTCTGCTCAGCGTCGCCGATCGCATCATCGATGACACCGTCGGTCGCCGACGCAAGGAGGCCGAGGGGCAGTTCGATCTGTTCTCGGCGATGGGCGACGATTCCGGTGCTCCCGCTGCGGGATCGCGCATCGAGATCCCCGATGACGAGTTCGGCAAGCGCCAGATGCTGGCGTTCGAGAAGGAGATGCTCGGTCTCTACGTCTCCGATCATCCGCTCATGGGGGCCGAGGCCTCGTTGCGTCGTCGCGTCGAGTCCACGATCGCCGAGCTCGAGGGGGTCGAGGACGGCACCATGCGCACGGTCGGCGGCCTCGTGACCTCGCTGCAGCGCAAGCACACCAAGAAGGGCGACCTCATGGCCGTCTTCGTGCTCGAGGACCTCCAGGCCCAGGTCGAGGTCATGGTCTTCCCCAAGACCATGCAGAACTACGGCCACCTGCTCGAGGACGACGCCGTCGTGGTGGTGCGGGGTCGCATCGACGGTCGCGACGAGTCGCCCAAGGTCATGGCCATGGAGATCGAGAGGTTCGAGCCGATCTCCGACGGCGCGCCCCCGGTGCACATCAACCTGAGGCCCGCCGCCCTCAGCGACGAACTGCTCGCCGCCCTCAAGGATCTGCTGGCCGAGCACCCGGGGGAGTCGCAGGTCTTCCTGCACATCGGCGAGCGTCAGGTGCTGCGTCTGCCCGACCAGTTCCTCGTGAGCGCCTCCACCGGCCTGTTCGCCGAATTGCGGGAGTTGCTCGGCCCCGACGCCATCGCCTCCTAGCGGGCCCTGCCCTCCTCCGCCGCGAACCGCTCGCATCGGGCCCAAGGGGTGGAAGGGGTCGGGGGCCGAGTTGCAACCGACGCCGAGAGGCGGTGGACTATGTGCCCGGTTTCTTCCGTTCTCAGGGGCTGTACACGTGGCAATCGAGGTCATCACCAAGGACTGCACCCAGCTCAGCGATGCCGAGCTGGCCGAGATGGCGGACATCTGCGCCGATGCGCCGAGCCGCTACGAGGTGGGGCAGTTGTCGAAGCAGGCCGAGGCATGGGTGCTCGTCACCCTGGCCCGCGACGCCGGCCTCAAGGCCTTCTCGTTCTGCACGCTCGAGCGCATCGGTGGCACCCCGAGCATCCTCATCGGCGTGGCGTCGGTGAAGCGCACGGCCAAGCGGTCGTCGGTGCTGCGTGCGGTGCTCAACGACCAGTTCCGTCGAGCCGTCATGGCCTTCCCCGATGAGGACGTGCTCGTCGGCACCCGCTTCGCCACTGCCAGTGGCTTCGAGGCCTTCCGCAATCTCGACGACATCATCCCCCGTCCCGGCCACAAGGTCACCGGCGAGGAGCGCGCATGGGGCCGTCGTCTGGCCAAGCGCTTCAGCATCGACTCCGGTTCCTATGACGACAAGACCTTCATCGCCACCGGTGATGGTTCGTTCCCACTCTCACTCGACTACGAGTCGCTCGAGGCCGACAAGATCGACCCG
>CAYVUO010000175.1:2920-4448 GCA_964454715.1 uncultured Bifidobacterium sp.
GATCGTGAAGCTCTTCAAGGGTGTCGGCGCCAAGCGCGGCGATTCGCTCATCGCGTTCGGCTGGGCCATGGCCGAGGACCCCGCCAAGATCAAGTGAGCCGACGACTGCGGTCGTCGTGAGCATGGAGTTCGTCGACGTCGTCCGATCGCGGCACATGGTGCGCGCGTTCGAGCGCACTCCCATTCCCGCTGACGTGCTCGAACGAGTACTCGATCTGGCCACGCGTGTGCCGGCTGCGGGCAACACCGCCGGTCTCGACCTGGTGGTGCTCGAGGGTGTGCAGACCGCGAAGTACTGGGACGCGTCACTCTCGGCCGACGCGCGCGCGTCGTTCCCGTGGCCGAGGCTGCTCGACGCGCCGGTGCTGATCGTTCCCGTGGCGTCGCCCGACGCGTACGTGCATCGCTACGCAGAACCCGACAAGGCGCGAACCGGTCTCGGCGACGGCGTCGATGCCTGGTCGGTTCCGTATTGGTACGTCGACACGGCGTTCGCCGCGATGGTGGCGCTCCTGGCCGCCGTCGATGAGGGCCTCGGTGCTCTGTTCTTCGGGCAGTTCGAGCACGAGACGGCCATCAAACGGGCACTCGGCATCCCCGACGACCGTCGTCCCGTCGGCACGATCGCGCTCGGCTACGCGTGTACCGAGCAACGTCGGAGCCTGTCGTCACAGCGACCGCGTCGACCCCTCGGCGAGATCGTGCACCGCGGCGGCTGGTGATCAGAGCTCGTCGAGCTGCGAGATGAGCGCGTCGACCGAGGTGGCCGGGAGCGCGCAGGTCATCGAGCGACACACATGAGCGGCAGACGGCCCGTCGCTGCGGCCCTGCCATAGCGGTGAGGGGCCGGGATCGCCCCAGGTGAACACTGAGCGGGGCAACCACCGTCGGTGGATCACACCCACGAGATCGGGGCGATCGCCGGTGACGACGATCTCGCTCGATCCGAACCGTGCGAACTCCGCGGCCTCGAGCAGGTGGCCGAATCCGAGCGGCACCCGGCCCGCGGCGTCGACGAGTGCGTCGACGATGTCGAGCGCAGCGCGTCGATGGCGTTCGTCATCGGTGAGCGCGGACAGTCGGAGCAGACCCAGTGCGGTGAGGCTGTTGGAGCACGCGGTGGCGTTGTCCATCACCTCCTTGGGGCGGGCCACGAGCGATTCACCGTCGGTGCCATTGGTGAAGACACCGAACCCGTCGGAGTCGGCGAAGAGATCGAGCAATGCATCGGCAGTGGACCGGGCCTCATCGAGCCATCGCGGATCACCGGTCGCCTCGTGCAGTGCGACGAATGCTTCGACGAGAGCGGCGTGATCGGCACTGAAGGCGAGGATGTGGGCACGCCCCTTCCATGAGCGCATCCAACGACCGTCGATGCGTGAGCGCTCGCACAGGAACGTTGCGGCGCGTACGGCGGCATCGACCCATTCCGGCTCATCGCAGGCCGCGCCAGCCTCGGCGAGGGCGGTGATCATGAGGGCCTTCCATTCGGTGAGCACCGTGTCGTCGAGGCCGGGGCGCACTCGCT
>CAYVUO010000176.1:0-4194 GCA_964454715.1 uncultured Bifidobacterium sp.
TAGTTCGCAGGATCACCCACGAAGCGCAGCCCTTGGAAGCGACTGAGGATCTCCTCGAACATGACGCGACCTTCGATGCGGGCGAGGTTCGCGCCGAGACAGAAGTGCGGACCACCGGCACCGAATGCCACGTGGTCGTTGGGCGAACGACGCACATCGAGACCGTCGGGATCCTCGAACGCCCGCTCGTCGCGGTTGGCCGAGGCGTACACCATGAGCACGCGCTCCCCCGCCCGGATCTGCTTGCCGCCGAGCTCGACGTCGACTGCGGCGGTGCGGGTGAAGTGGATGACGGGAGTGGAGTAGCGCAGCAGTTCCTCGATCGCGGTGGGCACGATCGAGAGGTCGTTGCGAACGATCTCGTACTGGTCGGGGTGCTGCAGCAGGGCGAGCGTGCCGGTGGTGATCAGGTTCCGGGTCGTCTCGCTGCCAGCGTTCTGCAGCAGCATGAAGAACAACTCGATCTGGAACGCCGTGAGGCGATCGCCATCGACCTCGGCGTGCAACAACACGCTCATCAGGTCGTCACGCGGCTCGTCGGCCCGCTCGGCACACATCGCATCGGCATAGAGGAACATGTCGGTCG
This sequence comes from uncultured Bifidobacterium sp., assembly GCA_964454715.1. GTDB lineage: Bacteria > Actinomycetota > Acidimicrobiia > Acidimicrobiales > Acidimicrobilacustridaceae > Acidimicrobilacustris. The sequence continues at coordinate 587 of CAYVUO010000176.1, forward strand.
CCGCCTGCTGACGCTCCTCGGCCGTGGTGGACGGATCGAAGCCGAAGGTCTTCTCCGTCCAGTCGAACACCTGGGCGCGGTCGGCCTCAGGAACACCCACCATGTCGGCGATCACGTGCAGCGGCAGCCACAGGGCGAGATCGTGCACGAGATCGGCACTGTTGCGATCGGCGAGACCATCGATGATGGCGTTGGTGCGCTCGCGCAGCATGTCGCCGAGCATGGCGACGCGCTTCGGGGTGAATCCCTTGTTGATGAGCTTTCGCAACTTGATGTGATCGGGAGCGTCGAGGCTGATCATCAGCTGGTCGGATCCACCGGACGACGGGTCATTGCGGCCGTCGTCGACGAAGGGATCGGGCGCGTTTCGGAACGATGAGGCATCACGGGACACGCGCTGCACATCGTCGAAGCGTGAGATCACCCAGAGCTTCTCGCCCGGATAGCGGGGATGATCGATGCAGGCGACCGGGTCGTTATCCCGCAGCCAGCGGTAGTACTCGTAGGGCACACCGTGGGTGTAGGTCTCCGGATCGTGCAGCGCCGGGGCGTCGGTCTGTGTCGTCATCTCAATCTCCCAGGATCTGTGCCATGCGTTGGGTCGTGTCGATCCACTCCTCGATCATGTCGCGCATGACGTCCTTGGTGGGTCGCACCTTGTCGAGTCTGCCCACGATCTGCCCGACGGGGTAACCGACGAGTTCCCGTGAGTTGGCGCGGATCGTGCGGCGTCCGGCCTCCTGATGGAGGATGCCCTGCAATGGCATGGGCAAGGTTCCGGGCGAATCGGGGCCCTCCCAGGCGTCGGTCCATGCGGTGCGCAGCTGACGGGCGGGCTTGCCGGTCATGGCCCGCGAACGAACGGTGTCGCGCGAGGTGGCCGCCAGCATGTTGGCGAGTGCGGGCGGGTTGGTGTCGGCCTCGGTGACGGTGAGCCACATCGAACCCGTCCACACGCCCTGAGCGCCGAGCGCCATGGCCGCGGCCATCTGGCGGCCCGTGGCGATGCCACCGGCGGCGAGCACGGGCACGTCGGGGCCGACGGCGTCGACGACCTCGGGCACGAGCACCATGGTCGAGATCTCCCCGCAATGCCCTCCGGCCTCGGTGCCCTGGGCGACGATGACGTCGACGCCGATCGCGACCTGCCGCTCGGCGTGCACCTTCGAACCGGCGAGTCCTCCCACGAGGATGCCCGCCTCGTGGGCTCGGTCGATGACGTACTGCGGGGGTGGACCGAGTGCATTGACGATCATCCTCACGTTGGGATGCGAGAGACAGACCTCGACCTGACTCGGTCCCATCTCGTCGACCCCGAGGCCGGCGGCGGCGACGTGTCCGCCGTCGAGGTCGGCGGGCAACTCAGGTACGTGATGGCGCTCGAGCAGCTGGTCGACGAAGTCGCGGTGCGCCTGCGGGATCATCGCGTCGAGCGATTCGAACGACGCGTCGTCACCGCCGCCCTTGCCCACGTAGTTGACGGGCATGGCGAAGTCGACGCCGTAGGGCTTGCCGTTCACGTGTTCGTCGATCCACGCGAGTTCGATCTCGAGTTGCTCGGGACCGAACGCGAGCGCACCGAGCACGCCGAAGCCGCCGGCATTGGTGACAGCAGCGACGACGTCGCGGCAGTGGGAGAAGGCGAAGATCGGGAACTCGATGCCGAGCCTCTGGGCGATCGGTGTGCTCATGGCAGTCTCCTAACGTGTGACACAAGCGGCGTCATTCGTTCTCGTAATGTAGCACGTGATCCCTGCCGCCCCGTGGGGATCGCTGTGCTGCCTGTCACGCCATGCGCCGGGACGGCCTAGATTCACCCCGACCCGTCGCCTTCGAAGGAGTTCCCATGAGGACCCGTGCCGCCGTCCTGTACGCCCCCCACACCGAGTACGTGATCGAGGAGATCGAGCTCGACGACCCGAAGGAGAACGAGGTCCTCGTTCGCTTCGTGGCCAGCGGCATGTGCCACTCCGATGAGCACATGGTGACCGGCGACATGGCGATGGATCCTGCGATCGTCGAGATGCTCGGATGGCAGCAGTACCCGATCATCCTCGGTCACGAGGGTGGCGGCATCGTCGAGAAGGTCGGCCCCGGAGTCACCGAGCTCGCGGTCGGCGACCACGTCGTCACTTCGTTCGTGCCGTCGTGCGGCCGTTGTCCGTCGTGCGCCAAGGGTCAGCAGAACCTCTGCGACAGCGGCGCCTACCTGCTGTCGGGTCGTCAGGCCGACGGCACGGCTCGTCATCATCGTCTCGACGGTTCCGACATCGCCACCATGTGCTGCCTCGGAACCTTCGCCGAGCACTCGGTCGTCAACATCAACTCGCTCGTCAAGGTCGAACCCGACCTGCCCCTCGACAAGGCCTGCCTCGTGGCGTGCGGCGTCACCACCGGCTGGGGTTCGGCGACCTACGCCGCTGACACCGAGCCCGGTGACACCATTGTCGTGATCGGCACCGGTGGCGTCGGCATGAACGCCGTGCAGGGCGCGGCGATGGCCGGTGCTCGCCACGTCATCGCGCTCGACCCGGTCGAGTTCAAGCGGGAGCAGGCCCAGAAGTTCGGCGCCACCCACACCGCCGCCACCGTCGAGGAGGCGCAGGCCCTGCTCGGTGAGCTCACCTGGGGTCGCAACGCCGACAAGGTGATCGTCACCGTCGGCGAGGGCAAGGGCTCCGACGTCGAGACGTACATGGGCATGGTGGCCAAGGGCGGCAAGCTCGTCTTCACCGCCGTCGCCAACATGAACGAGAACGACGTGCAGCTCAACCTCTTCATGTTCGCCATGCAGCAGAAGTCGCTCGTCGGCACGATCTTCGGATCGGCCAACCCGCGCTACGACATCCCGAAGCTGCTCGGCCTCTACCGCAGCGGCAAGCTCAAGCTCGACGAGCTCGTGACGCGCACCTACAAGCTCGAGGACATCAACCAGGGCTACCAGGACATGCGCGACGGCAAGAACATCCGCGGCGTCATCGTCTACTGATCCGGATCAGCGCACTTCGCGCTGCAATGGCGCGGAGTGACACGCACATTCGGTGGTCGTGTCGCACGCTCCACCGCGACCGATCGGTGCGAATCGATCGGGATAGGCCACTCCTGCTTCGACGCGCCCGATGAACAGGCAGCCGCATTCGGCGCACACCCAACCGTGTCGTGAGACCGCGATGAGTTCGGAATCGGCGATGCCGAACGCTGCGGCGACCGACTCGGTGGAGCGGGCCCAGCGTCCGCGGTTCGCGGCGTCGCGTTCCTCCTGCTCCTCCTCGGTCGACTCGGATCGCTGTCGCGTGGCCCCCTCCCCTGCCATCACTGCGCCGAGGGTGGCGAGCGCGATGAGATCGACGAGGGAGTCCATGTCTTCGGGGCCGGCGAAGCGGCCGGCGCGAGCGGTGGCCTCGAGGCGGGTGAGATCGTCGTGCACGCGCAGGACGAGCGCACCATGGCCGGGTGGGCGACGGCTGTGCCACAACTTCCCGGCCTGCAGCAATGCGGCGCGTTCCTCGACCGCCGAGGCCAGCTGTTCGGGCATCACGAAGTCACCACCGAGCACGAAGGTGTGGGTGACTGCGCTGGTCACCATTCGGCGCCAGTGGTTGCCGATC
>CAYVUO010000176.1:4226-4434 GCA_964454715.1 uncultured Bifidobacterium sp.
ATGAACAGCGGCAGGATGGGCGGCCGCTTCGCCTCGGCGAGTGTCTGCGGGTCGGGCGCGAGATGATCGACGAGCAACGCCTCGAGGATGATCCAGAGCGATTCGACAGCGGTCTCGTGATCCTCCGCCGGCATGCCGAGTTGCGCCGCGACGAACGCCTGTCGCAGCACTGCGGCGGCCCGCTCGCGAGCGATGTCGTCCCAGGGTT
>CAYVUO010000177.1:0-4359 GCA_964454715.1 uncultured Bifidobacterium sp.
GCCCTCCCACGCGGACGGCCACACCGCGGTCGAGCGTGGGGTCAACTACCTCGGCGGAGCTGCGGGCGCGCGCTTGCACACCGGGCGGAGCCGCAACGATCAGGTGGCCACCGATCTACGACTGTTCACCAAGCGCGAGCTCGGCGTCATCGTCGATGGTGTGCTCGAGTTGCAACAGGTACTGCTCGAACGCGCCGCCGATTCCGGTGACGCGTCGATCCCCGGGTACACCCATCTGCAACGGGCCCAGCCGGTGCTGCTGGCCCATCACCTGCTCGCGCATGGTTGGGCCCTCGCCCGCGATGTCGATCGACTGCTCGACGCCCGTCGTCGACTCGACGTCTCGCCCCTCGGCGCTGGCGCCCTCGCCGGTTCGTCGCTGCCCCTGCAGCCGGCCGAGACGGCGAGCGATCTCGGTTTCGCCGGTGTGTTCGCCAACTCCCTCGATGCCGTCAGCGATCGCGACTTCGTCGCCGAGTCACTCTTCGCGCTCGCGTTGTTGGGCGTGCATCTGTCGCGTCTCGCCGAGGAGATCATCCTCTGGTCGACCGACGAGTTCGGGTTCCTCGGCCTGGACGATGCGTGGTCGACCGGGTCGTCGATGCTCCCGCAGAAGAAGAATCCCGACATCGCCGAACTGACCCGGGGCAAGACCGGTCGGCTCATCGGCAACCTCACCGGCCTGCTCGTCACTCTGAAGGCACTCCCGCTCGCGTACAACCGTGATCTGCAGGAGGACAAGGAGCCGCTGTTCGACTCGCTCGACACGGTGCGTCTCGCGCTCGCGGCGATGACCGGTCTGCTGGCGTCGTCGACCCTGCACGTCGACGCCATGCGCGCCGCGGCCGACGCGCCCACGAGCGCAGCGACCGACCTCGCCGAATGGCTCGTCGCCAGGGGAGTGCCGTTCCGCGACTCCCATGCCATCGTCGGCGCGCTCGTGCGGCGCAGCCTCACCGAGGGCGTGCCCCTGCGCGATCTCGTCGCTGCGTCTCCCGACCTCGGCCCCGATGCCGTGTTCCTCGTCGATCAGGGAGTCGCAGTCACCCGCCGCACCACTCCCGGAGGCGGTGGACCAGTTCCCGTCGCAGCGCAGTTCGACGCGTTCACCGCACGTCTCGCTGCCGATCGCGCCCGGCGCTGACGCAGTCGTGGACGGATCCTCCGATCCCGCCGAGGTCGTCGCTCTCCTCGAGGGGTTCGACTCGACCGATCCCCAGCAACTCGAGGTACGCGATTCGATGCTCGCATTCGCGCGAGCGAATTCCGACTGCCTCGAACGCACCTGTGTGCCCGGCCACTTCACCGCGTCCGCCCTCGTCGTGGAGAGGGGCACCGATCGTTTCGTCGTGTTGCTGCACACGAAGCTCGGCAAGTGGTTGCAACCCGGTGGCCATGTCGACGGTTCCTCCGACATGCCCGCCTCGGCATTGCGCGAAGCCACCGAGGAGACGGGTCTCGTCGGCCTCGAGGTCGTGCCCTCGGTGCTCGATCTCGACATCCATCGCGTCGAACCTCCCAAGGAACACCCGCACGATCACCTCGACCTCAGGTTCCTCGTGCTCGCGCCCGCGGGCTCGCAGTTGGTCGGCAACCACGAATCTCGTGACATCCGCTGGGTGACACTCGACGAACTCGAGTCGCTCGGGGCCGATGCCGGACTCGTGCGGTTGGCCGCTGCTGGGTTGGCGCGAGCGGCTGCCATCGACGGCTGAGGGCTCAGATCACGTCGGTGGGAGTCGAGCACTCCAACATGTGATTGATGTTGGCGAAGAAGTCGATCGGCTTGGTGATCTGCTGATTCTCCTTCGTGGTCACGAACAGCCGGGCCTTGGGATCCGACGCGAGCGTCTCGGCGAAGCGTTGACGATCGCCGACGTAGGTGCGCCAGTCACCGAGCCACTCGGCGATCATGTCGGCGTCCTTGCTGGTGCCCGGAGTCGGGGCGACGGTCGAGAGACGGTCGAGCATCTCGGTGAGCGCGGAGTTGGCCTGCGAGATCACTGCGGCCCGCTGTGCGGGATCGGAGGTGGAGTAGGCCGGGGGAAGCGCGGCGATGACGTCGGCCGCCTGGGTGCAGATCGGCACCGCCGCCTCGGGGAACGACCGATCCGAGAGCACGCCGGGGGCTCGGTGGGGTATGGGTCCGAAGAAGGCATAGAGCCACATGCCGACGATGAGCGCTCCGGCGAGCAGCGCCAGGATCCGCGCCGTGCGGCGCTTGAACGACATCGGCTCGAGATCGTCGTCGACCGGCCCCAGAGCCTTGGCATCGTCCGGTCCGGCCGGTTGGGGGGAGGGACGGTCGTCGTCGGGGGCCACGGTCGAACCCTTGCGCGCCCGGGCACCATGGCGCCAGTCGCGCCCGGAAACCATGGCGCCAGTCGCGCCCGGGCACCATGGCGCCAGCCGGGGGCCGAGCATCGGACCACGAGGTCGTGATGCGAAAAGGCTGGACTCGCGCGCCGTGGCGGGGGAGAGTGACCCCTCGTGAGCGCCCCCACCATCCTCGACGATCTCCTTGCCCGTGGTCTGATCCACGACTCCACCGATGCCGATGCCCTTCGGGCGCGTCTGGCCGAGGGGCCCGTCACCGTCTACGCCGGGTTCGATCCGACGGCCATCAGCCTCCATGTGGGCAACCTCGTGCCCCTGCTGCTCCTGCGCCGGTTCCAGCAGTTCGGTCATCGACCCGTGGCCCTCGCCGGCGGCGCCACCGGCATGATCGGCGATCCCGGCGGCCGGTCGACCGAGCGCGTCCTGCTCGACGTCGACACGCTCGACGCGAACCTCGCCGCCATCCGCACCCAGCTCACACGGCTGCTCGACTTCGATCGCACCGACAATGCAGCGGTGCTCGTCGACAACCGTGACTGGACCGCTCCGCTCGGTGTGCTCGAGTTCCTGCGCGATGTCGGCAAGCACGTCACGGTCAACACGATGCTGGCCAAGGATTCGGTGAAGTCCCGCGTCGAGAGCGATGCCGGCATCTCGTTCACCGAGTTCAGTTACATGCTGTTGCAGGCCAACGACTATCGGCATCTGCACGACACCCTGGGCGTCGAGCTCCAGGTCGGCGGTTCCGATCAGTGGGGCAACATCACCGCTGGCATCGACCTCATCCGCCGTACATCCGGGGCCCATGTGCATGGTCTGACGGTGCCCTTGGTGACCCGAGCCGACGGGCAGAAGTTCGGGAAATCGGCCGATGGCGCCGTGTGGCTCTCGGCCGAGATGACCACGCCCTACGCCTTCTTCCAGTACTTCATGAACGTCGATGACCGCGACGTCGAACGGTTCCTGCTGCAGTTGACGATGCTGCCCGTCGACGAGGTCCGCACGGTCATGGCGGCGCACGAGGCCGAGCCCGGTGCGCGCTCGGCGCAGCGCGTGCTCGCACTCGCCGTCACCGAGTTGGTCCACGGTCGCGACGAGGCCGAGCGCGCAGCCGGCGCGTCGAAGGGCTTCACGCGCGCTGCGGCGGATCTCACCGCTGACGACTGGCGCGAACTCGCGGCGAGTCTTCCGGTGATCGAGATCGCGTCGAACGATGTCGGCCGCGATCTCGTCGAACTGCTCGCCGATGCCGGCGCGGTCGCGTCGCGCAGCGAGGGCCGTCGGCTCGTCGCGCAGGGCGGGCTCTCGCTCAACGACGAGGCCGTGACCGAGGGCCGCGCGCTCGGCGCCGAGGACCTGTCCTCCGGATGGGCTATGGTGCGTCGGGGCAAGAAGCACCGCTTCGTGCTCCACCGGGTCGACTGACCCACCCTCGGATCCGGTACCGGGCCCTCAGGCCCCCCGTCGTCCGAGTTCCCCCGACCGACCCGTCCTGGTTCGGCTCCGTGGGCCGGCCCTGCGTGGATCGGCTCTGGGCCTGCCCCGGGAGCCGAGTTGCAAACGGGTCGGGGCCCTCGCTAGAGTGGCCAGCCCTGCCCAACGAGGGTCCGCAAGGACTTTGGGCGGGGATCCCGGTCCCCCCAAGACCCCGGCTCCGGCCGGTGCCTCGGAAGGGCCGGGTGCGCTGTCCCAGCGCCGCTTCTGCGGCCAGCGGATCGGCCGTCGAGTTCTGGCCCCCGGGCCCCCTCGACCAGCGCTCCTTGAAAACGGAACAGAGGACGGAACAAGCCAGTGCGGGCGACCCGTGCATCGGCCCCTCCAGCTCATCGTCGGCTTCGGCCGTCGATGGAGGGCGTACGGACACGTGGTCGTTCACCGAGCAATTCCGGTGCGATCTTCGGATCGTGCCAGGTGTGATCTTCGGATCGCACCACGTCGGGATTCAGAGAGGTGAGCCCCTCTCTCCCGGCTCTCAACTGATCGAAGCCCCTTCGGGGGTGTTGATCTCGATGGAGAGTTTGA
>CAYVUO010000178.1:0-252 GCA_964454715.1 uncultured Bifidobacterium sp.
CGACTGTTCCGCGAGCACCCCGAGGTGCTGCGCACCTATCAGCAGCGCTTCAAGCACGTGATGGTCGATGAGTATCAGGACACCAACGTCGTGCAGAACGAACTGGTGCTCATGCTCGCGGCGGAACACGGCAACGCGTGTGTGGTCGGTGACGCCGATCAGTGCCTCCCCGCCGGAACGATGATCCGCACCGTCGACGGCGAGGTGCCGATCGAGTCCGTCCGTGTGGGCGACCGCGTGATCGGAACCGTC
>CAYVUO010000178.1:302-4291 GCA_964454715.1 uncultured Bifidobacterium sp.
TGGTCATCGAAGTCGTCGCTGGCGGGCGCACCTTGCGGGGCACACCACACCATGTGGTCCCAGCGCGCCTGGTTCCGCAGGACGCCCAGTGGCTCGTCTACTTGATGTACCGAGCCGATCGCGGTTGGCGCATCGGACAGTGCAAGAGCGCGCGGCGTGACGCAGATGGCGCCATCACGACCGGGTTGAAGGTGCGGTCGAACCAGGAACACGCCGATGCGATGTGGATCCTGCGAACGTGCGAGTCGCCTGCCGAGGCGTCGTACTGGGAGGCGAGGTTCGCCGCCGACTACGGCGTGCCGACGGCCTGCTTCCACGGAGTCGGTCGCGAGTCGGCCATGGACGATGGCTGGCTCGAGCTCCTCTACGCCACCCTCGATACCAGCCCACGGGCCGAGGTGATCTTCCGCGACGAACTCCTCCATCCCGACTTCCCACATCACCGACCGCAGAACGGACGGCGTCGGGCGACGCTGAACCTCACGATGTTCTCCGACGCACGCAGGAATCGTTCCTACCACCGCGTGCAGTGGTCGTCGTCGAGGACCGACGTCGCCGAGTCGCTCGCCACTGCCGGCTATGCGGTGCGAAGCGGTCGGGTCGAGGGTTCACACCGGTTCGAGACGAGCAGGGCCGACTACACCGACGCACTCGAGTTGGCGCGGGGTGCGGCTGAGGCCGCTGGCCTCGACATCCGGCGGCGCATCGCGATCGGCGGCAGCGTCTACGACTTCACTCCGCTCTCACACCTCCGACCGGGAATGGCCGTGGTCGTCGAGGTCGACGGGGCCTTCGAGGAGGTGCTCGTCGAATCGGTCGTGCGCGAGTACCACGACGGCCCGGTCTTCGACCTCGAGGTCGATCCGACGCACACCTACGTGGCCGACGGCGTTCTCGTCCACAACAGCATCTACCGCTTCCGCGGCGCAGACATGCGCAACATCATGGAGTTCGAGGAAGCGTTCCCCGACGTCACCGTGGTGTTGCTCGAACAGAACTACCGCTCCACCCAGACCATCCTCGATGCTGCGAACGCGGTGATCGCCAACAACCTGTCGCGCCGCCCGAAGGAACTCTGGACCGACGAGGGATCCGGCGACCGCATCACTCGCTACCAGGCCGACGACGAGGCCGACGAGGCGCACTGGATCGCCAACCAGATGATGCACCTGCACGATCAGGGCTTCCGCTGGGGCGACCTCGCGATCTTCTATCGAACGAATGCCCAGAGCCGCGTCATCGAGGAGTACCTCATGCGCGTGGGCATTCCCTACAAGGTCATCGGTGGCACTCGCTTCTACGACCGTCGTGAGGTCAAGGACGCACTCGCCTATCTGAAGGCGGTGATCAATCCAGCCGACGAGGTGAGCGTGAAGCGCGTGCTCAACGTGCCCAAGCGCGGTGTGGGCGAGTCATCGGTGGGTCGTCTCGACGTGCATGCCCGTGCGCACGGACTCACGTTCCTCGATGCCATGAAGGAAGCAGCTGCTGCCGGCGTCACGGGCAAGGCGCTCAAGGGCATCGACCAGTTCTTGGCACTGCTCGACGAACTCGCTCCGCTCGTCGAGTCGGGCCCGGCTCCTGTGCTCGAGGCGGCGATGCAGCGTTCGGGTTACGTCGCCGAGCTCGAGGCCGAACATTCCATCGAGGCCGAGGGACGCATCGAGAACCTCGCCGAACTCGTCGGTGCGGCGCGAGAGTTCGGCGCGGTCGACGAGTTCCTCGAGCAGGTCAGCCTCGTCGCTGACGTCGATTCGCTCGATGAGGACGAATCGTCGGTCGTGCTCATGACGATGCATTCGGCCAAGGGTCTCGAGTTCCCGATCGTGTTCATCATCGGCGCCGAGGACGGCGTGTTCCCGCACCTCCGTTCCATCGGTGATCCCGATGAACTCGAGGAGGAGCGACGTCTTGCCTACGTGGGCATCACGCGTGCGCGTCAGAAGCTCTACATCTCGCATGCATGGGCGCGCACGATCCACGGGTCGACGCAGTACAACCCGCCGAGTCGTTTCCTCGACGAGATCCCGTCCGAACTCGTCGAGATCGTCGAGGGCTCTCGTCGTCTGTCGCGCACGCAGTCCACGCAACGCTCGTCGTGGGGCGGCGGCGGTTCGTCATGGAGCGGCGGTTCTTCGTGGGGCGGCGGTTCGCGTCGAAGCGACGATGACGACTGGTCGGGGTCGGTCATCGGCGGTCGCCGCAGCGACGAGGGCCTGCCCAAGCCCGCCCCGCCCGAGCCGAGCGGGGCCGACCAGCTGGGTCTCAAGGTCGGTGACGACGTGCGCCACGGCAAGTTCGGCGACGGGGTCATCACGGCCATCGAGGGCGCTGGCGACAAGGCCGAGGCCGTCGTCCACTTCCGGGGCGTGGGGGAGAAGCGGCTGCTGCTGGCCTGGGCACCGCTGGAGAAGATCTGACCACCGACAGGAAATGTTTCTGACGACTTGTCAGATCCGTTAGGGTCCCCTAACATCTTCCGTGTAAGGCATCCCTAACACCCATCCGAGGTCCGCCATGTTCTCGAACTTCCTCATCGGTCTCCGCGAAGGTCTCGAAGCTTCACTGATCGTGGGCATCCTCGTCGCCTACCTCGTCAAGACGGGACGCACCGAGCACCTGCGGGCCATCTGGATCGGTGTCGCCATCGCCGTCGCCGGCAGCGTCGGATTCGCGGCCGTGCTCGAACTCACCTCGAACTCGTTGAGCGATGAGGCCGAGGAGGCCTTCGCCGGCATCATGTCGCTGCTCACCGTCGGCTTCCTCACGTGGATGATCTTCTGGATGCGTCGCACCGCCCACACGATCAAGGGCGAACTGCACGGGAAGATGGATTCGGCCCTCGACATCGGCGGCGTCGCACTCGCGTTGCTCGCCCTCGTCGCCGTCGGCCGCGAGGGACTCGAGACCGCTCTGTTCCTCTGGACCAACGATCAGGCCGCCTCCGGCGCGGGACACCCCGCCATCGGCGGTCTGCTCGGTCTCGCCGTCGCCGTGGTGCTCGGGTACCTCATCTACAAGCGAGCGGTGAACTTCAACCTCTCGTCGTTCTTCCTCATCACCGGCGTTCTGCTCATCATCGTCGCCGCAGGTGTGCTCACCTACGCCGTGCACGAGTTCCAGGAGCTCGGCTGGCTGCCCGGCGAGGAGTCGATCGCATTCACGATGCCCTCGTGGTACGACGAGACGGCTTGGTATGGGGTGCTGCTGCGAGGCTTGTTCAACTTCCGGGCGTCGCTGTCGGTACTGCAGGTCGTGGCCTGGTTCGCCTACCTCGTGCCGGTGATGGTGCTGTTCCTGCGGGGAAGCCGTCCCGTTCGCAGTTCGGCTCCGGCTCCTGTGGCCTCGCAGAGCGCCAGCGTCACTGCCGGTTGAGGTCGACCACGACCTTGCCCTTGTCGGTGATCGTCACCGCGTAGGTGGGCAAGCCGGTTCCGTCGGCGGGCACGATCGTGCCGTCGCACGGATCTCGGAAGTCCTTCGACGCCGATTGCCATTCGAGCGTGCACTGGCGGCCCTGGCCGGGACGTCGTGCGTCGAACGCCGACCACCCCGTCGTGACGTCGTCACCGGTGTGTTGGAGCCAGATGTCGCGCTTTCCGCTCGACACGTCGGAGAACAGCAGCGGGCCACCCGAGGCGATGTTGGCGGCCCGGGCCGAGGCCGAACCGGCGTCGTAGGTGTCGGATCCCAGCTTGACCTCGACCTTGCCGGACTCGGTGAGCGAGGGGATGGCGACGACGAACAGCACCAGCACCAGCACGATGCCGAGGGCCACGCCGGCCACTGCCAGCACCACCGATCGTGAGGTGCGCTTGGGGGTCGACTGCACGGGCACGTCTCCAGTATCCCCGCCGGATCGGGCAGTGACGAATCACCCCGGCACCCGAGGCCCGAAGGTTTCGGCCCGAACCGGCGGAACGGCTACGTTCTCCCGCCGTGGATCTACTCGAATATCAAGGCAAACAGTTCTTCGCCCAGTTCGGCAT
>CAYVUO010000179.1:0-4281 GCA_964454715.1 uncultured Bifidobacterium sp.
CCGTTCGAGGGCGCGCGCAGCAGCGTCGTCCTTCGGAGGGAAGAACTCGAACGAACAGGTCGGCCCTGCGGCCAACAGATCGGCGATGCGCGTCATCGGGCAGGCCTCGCAGCACGACGCTCGGCGGCCTCGACGGTGTTGACGAGCAACATGGCGCGAGTCATGGGCCCGACACCGCCGATGCGAGGTGATAGCCATCCGGCCACCTCGGCCACCTCGTCGGCCACATCGCTCAGCAACTTCTTGCCCTCGAACGACACGCCGGCGGCTACGACGGCGGCGCCGGGCTTCACCATCTCCGCGGTGATGAGACCGGGTGAACCGGCAGCGGCCACGATGATGTCGGCCTGCCGGGTGTACGCGCCGAGATCGGGGACGCCCGTGTGCACGACGGTGACCGCGGCATTGGCGTTGGGCCGCTTGAGCGTGAGCAGGTTGGCGAGGGGACGTCCGATGGTGAGACCGCGACCGACGATGACGACATGGCGGCCCTCGATCGGCACGCCGTAGTGGGCCAACAACGCCTGGATGCCCGCCGGGGTGCACGGCAGCGGACCGTCGACTCCCTGCACGAGACGACCGAGGTTGACCGGGTGCAGACCGTCGACGTCCTTGTCAGGATCGACCCGCAGCAGCGCGGCCTCGAAGTCGAGGTGCTTGGGGAACGGGTACTGCATCAGGTACGCATCGACCGAGGGGTCGGAGTTGAAGCGATCGATCGCTCCATCGACCTCGTGCTGCGTGGCCGTGGCCGGCAGGTGGATGTGATGCGAGGTCATACCCAGTGCCTCGCAGTCGCGGTGCTTCATCGACACGTAGTTGGCCGACGGCCCGTCGTCGCCCACGAGGATGGTGCCCAGACCCGGCGTGACGCCCTGCTGGGCGAGCACGGCGATCCTCTTCTCGAGATCGGCCTTGATGCCAGCCGCCACCGCCTCGCCGTCGAGCACCTGTGCAGTCATGAGGGGTGAGGCTACCGGTCGTCGCTAGCGTTGACGGACGTGGCCGTCGTGTCCTCCCCCGCACTCTCGTTCGGCCCCATCGCCGTCGATCCCCCCGTCGTGCTCGCCCCCATGGCGGGTGTGACCAACAGCGCGTTCCGCACGCTGTGCCGACGCTTCGGGGCGGGCGTCTACGTGAGCGAGATGGTCAACGCCCGTGGCCTGCTCGAGGGTGGGCACCGCAGCTGGCAGTTGGCGTCGTTCGCCCCCGATGAGTCGCCCCGTTCGATGCAGCTCTACGGCACCGATCCGCGAGTCGTGGGCGAGGCGGTGCGACGCCTGGTCGACACCGATCATGTCGATCACATCGACTTCAACTTCGGCTGCCCCGTGCCGAAGGTGACGCGTCACGGTGGTGGTGCTGCGGTGCCAGCGCGACCGCGGCTCTTCGCCGCCATCGTGCGCGCTGCGGTCGAAGCGGCCGGTGACGTACCCATCACCGTGAAGATGCGCAAGGGTCTGAGCGACGATCACCTCACCTACCTCGAAGCCGGACGTCTGGCGGCCGAGGCCGGAGCCGTCGCGATCGCACTTCACGCCCGCACTGCACAGCAGCGCTATTCGGGTTCGGCCGACTGGGATGCGATCGCCGCACTGGTCGACGCCGTGCCCGATGTGCCAGTGCTCGGCAACGGCGACATCTGGAGCGCCGACGACGCATTGCGCATGATGCGCGAGACGGGCTGCGCCGGTGTGGTGGTGGGCCGTGGATGTCTCGGCCGCCCGTGGTTCTTCGGTCAGTTGGCCGATGCGTTCGCTGGCCGCCCGGTGCGACCGGAGCCGACGATGGGTGAGGTGGCGACCATCGCCGCCGAACACGCCCGACTGCTCACCGATGCCATCGGCGAGGACCGTGCACTGCTCATGATGCGCAAGCACCTCTCGTGGTACCTCACCGGCTACCCGGTCGGCCCCGAGGCCCGCCGTCGCATCGTGGCCGTCAGCACGCTGGCCGAACTCGACGACCGACTGGCGGAACTCGACCCGAACGTCACCGTCGATGCCGCCATCGCCAACCGACCGCGCGGCACTCGCAGCGGACCGTTCGATGTCGTGGTGCCCGACGGCTGGATCGACGCAGAGGCCGACGCTCCGCCCGAGGCTGGTGCCGACGCGCTGGTCAGTGGTGGATGAGACTGCGGCCGTGAGACTCGTCCTCGCCTCCGCCTCGCCGCGTCGTCAGGAACTACTGGCCGATCTCGGTCTCGCATTCGAGGTGCGCCCCGCCGACATCGACGAATCGGTGCACGCCGGCGAGCGAGGCACCGACTACGTGCTGCGCCTGGCCCGGTCGAAGGCTGCTGCCGTGGCGGCGAGCGGCGAACTCGTGCTCGCCGCCGATACGACCGTCGACCTCGATGGCGAGTTGCTGGGCAAGCCCGTCGACGAGGCCGATGCGCGATCGCTCATGCGCAAGCTCTCCGATTCGGTGCATCACGTGCACACCGGGGTGTGCGCACTCGCCATCGCTTCCGACGGTTCCGTTCGCGAAGCCTCGACCGTGGTCACCACATCGGTCACGTTCGCCCCGGTGCCCGATGCTTGGATCGACTGGTACATCGCCACCGGCGAACCGTTCGACAAGGCTGGCGGCTACGGCATGCAGGGTTCGGCGGCGATCTTCGTGCATCGAATCGACGGCAGCCCCACCAATGTGATCGGGCTGCCGCTCGATGCAGTGGCGTCACTCGTGGCCGAACTCGGTCACGACCTCTTCTCGTTCTCCAACTGACGAGGAGCCGGAGCCACGAGCTCGACGGCGTTGCCATCGGGATCGCACAATTGCAACGACGGTTTGCCCAACTCATCGATGACATCGGGAACGGACAGCCCGAGACCTCGCAGATGCACGGCCCACGATTCGAGCGTCGGTCCGTCTTCGACGGCGAACGCGAGGTGATCGATCGGTGAGCGTTCCACATCGGGGTCGCCCGGCGAGACGACGATCACCATGCGCGCGGCGCGATTGCGCAATGCGACGACCTCGCCATGCTCCGACATGACCTCCATGCCGAGCACGGTGCAGTACCAATCGACCGACGCCCTCACGTCGCTCACCCTCAACTGCAGGTGACTGAAGCCTCTGACCGGAGCGTCCATCTGCCTAGTCTGACCGCAGGAGGTCGACCATGTTCGAGATGGCACCGATCGGATGGGTCAGGGGCGGGCGCATCGAGGCCATCGACGACGACTGGGGCGATGTCGAGGCCCGCATCGAGCTCGATACGGCGGTGTACGGCCCTGATTCGCTCGCCGGGCTCGCCGAGTTCTCGCACCTCGACGTCGTCTACGTGTTCCACCAGGTCGCGTCCGACGCGATCGAGACTTCAGCCCGTCGACCGCGCGGCAACCCCGAATGGCCCGAGGTCGGCATCTTCGCCCAGCGAGCACGCATGCGCCCGAACCGCATCGGCGTCACGACCTGCGAGATCATCGCCGTCGAATCGAATGGCGTGCATGTTCGAGGGCTGGACGCGATCGATGGCACACCCGTACTTGATCTGAAGCCCTACATGACCGGCTTCGCGCCGCGCAGCGACGTGCGACAACCCGACTGGGCCATCGAACTGATGGCGAACTACTGGGTGGACGACTCGTCTCAGTGACGGAAGTGGCGCTCGCCGGTGAACACCATGGCGAGACCGGCAGCATTGGCTGCGGCGATCACTTCGTCGTCGCGGATCGAACCACCGGGTTGGATGACCGCGGTCGCACCCGCTTCGATGGCCGCGTCGAGACCGTCGGGGAATGGGAAGAACGCATCGGAGGCGTAGGCGCCTCCCTTGGCCCGACCCTCGGCCTTGACCGCGGCGAGATGGCCCGCGTCGCGGCGGTTCTGCTGACCGCAACCGATGCCGACGGCCTGACCGTCCTTCACCAGCACGATCGCGTTGGAGGTCACCTTGGCCACGACCTGCCACGCGAGTATGAGATCGATCCACTCGGCATCGGTGGGTGCACGATCGGTGGCGATGGTCCATCCAGCGCGATCGTCGGTGACGGGGTCGGGCGTCTGCACCAGATAGCCACCGTCGACCGGTCGCAATGAGAACCCGGGCTCGCCGGGAGCGACGGCGGTGAGGATGCGCAGGTTCTTCTTCTCCTGCAGCTTCGCCAACGCGTCGGAGTCGTAACCGGGGGCGACGAGCACCTCGGTGAACACCGGGGCGATGGCCTCGGCCACAGCGAGCGTGACCGTGCGGTTGAGGGCGATGATGCCGCCGAACGCGCTCACGGGATCGCATTCATGCGCACGCGTGTACGCGGTGAGGATGTCGTC